>CAMNNQ010000044.1 GCA_946545645.1 uncultured Clostridia bacterium
AAAGGAAAACAGCCGGAGCACCTGTCCGGCTGTATCATCACAGATCATTGATTTTTTATCAGCAGCATGAGCCTTGATCTCAGGCTTTGCCTTTTTACCAGCCCGCGGACAGCTCGTGTGGACTTCTCCGCTGAAGCGATATCCTCGTCTGATACTTCCCTGTCGGAATAGAGCAGGGCTTCATATATCCGGATAAAGCCGAGATGCTCATTAAGGGCCTGATCTCCTGCGCTCTTGATCTTATCCGAATACTCGGACAAGGTCTCGCCCTCTTCCAGCGTCAGGCCGAGATAACCTATATAACGGATATTCTGCTGCGCCAGATATCTGAACTTATCGCGGCTGTTCATTCGCCTGTACCGCCTTACGGCAAGCAAGCGGCTGAATGTGTAGAACAGAAGCAGGAAGCTGATGACCGAGAGCAGGGGGATAATAAATATCAGAGGGCTTATCCCTGTCTTTTCCTCCTGGACCGACGGGATATCGGGGAGGTCCTTAGGCTGCATATCCTCATGGTGATCTCCCTCGCCCTTGTCCGGGAGAGGCAGATCCTTATCGTTTACAGCCCAGCCGACGGGAGCAGAGTGCCCCGGAGTAGGCTCGAAAGCGATCCAGCCGACGTTATCGAAATACACCTCCGGCCAGGCATGAGCATCGCTATCCCTGACGATGACACTGCCCCGGAAGCCAGCTTCGGAAGAATAGCCCTGAACATGGCGGCAGGGTATCCCCATTTCGTTGGCCATAAGGACAAAGGCGGTGGAAAAGTGCATACAGTAGCCTTCCTGAGAGCTGAAAAGGAAGTAATCGAGGAAGCTCCCGGCATCGCTGACAGATTCGGGAAGAGGACCGCAATCGGTGGAATATCTGAATTTACGCAGATATTCTTCAAGCATTTTTGCGGCTTCATATCTGCTTCCTGCGCTGCTCTTTATCTTATCCAGTATCTCCTCCACCTCATCCGAAACACCGTAGGAATGGCAGAAGGTCTCATAGACGGAGCTGCGGTACTGCTGATATTCTTCAAAGGAATATTCTTCCATTCCGGACACTCCCTCTGCCAATACGGTCTGCTCCCACTCATCCTTCTCTATGGGGGCAGCATTTTCCAGGAGGCGCCGAAGCTGCGGGTTGGCATAGTTGAAGACATAGCAGGCGATCTGATATGTATCCTTATAGCCCAGGCTGCTGTCAGCGATAATGCTCCCGTTCCTGTCGCTTATACCGTCGGTCTTTTCCTTTGATTCCTCCATTTTGATCTTAGCCGGAGAAAAGATATACTTTGTATTAAGCAAGAGGGATTCGCAGCTCATATCCAGCTTTTTGAGATAATCGAGGCGCGAGGAAGAATGGCCTTTTCTGACAGCGGCTGAGGTCTCGAGAGTATCTGTCATCCTGAGAGTGCTTTCGCTGCCGGTGTCAAATACCCAGCCTCTGCCGCCGAATTCACCGCTTATGCAGCCAATGAGCCTTATATCCTTGATCGAGCTGTTATTGGTCGTGATATACAGGACTTCGTCATCGCTGCTGCCAAGCCCTGCAAGGAAGCCGCCCTCATCGGAAAAGCCGATGACTCCGTAATTGTCCGAGAGCCGGTCATCAGATCCGAAGAGCCTGCTGAAGCAGGAGAGAGTCTTATAGAAGAGATCCTTTGCGAACTGCCAACTGAAAGGCTCGGCGGGGGCCGGGAGCAGATATACGATAACGCAGAGCCCTGCCAGGAACGGCGCTGTCCTTGTCACATGGTCGTTCATATCTGTGCTGCCGCTCTTTTTCCATTTTCTTTGTATCTCCTCGGATATGCGGACAAGGATAATAAAGCAGATCAGCGCGAACTCGCTCTTGCTCAGATATTGCCCCACTGCCGTAACAATTATACTGAAAACAAAAAAGCCGGCAGCTTCGGCTCTTCTCAGCCAGATGCTCCTGTACAGGATAAGGCCGGCAGCCATCGCCCCGGCGCAGAAGCATAAAATCCATATCACCCAGAGATACTTTTCAAAGAATACCACCCTGCGCTCTTCCCCGACAGCCAGCAGCAGACCGGTGATGAATACAGAGACTATACCTATGCTGCGGAGCCTGTTCTTCGGCTTCATATTGCGAAGCGCGATCATCCAGACAGAAAACAGCAGGCACAGGACAAACGCCGGAAAGCTGTTTCCCGGGATATCGGCATAGGGCCCCAGAAGCATCACCGAGAGGAGAGAGAGGGGCAGGATGTTGATAACATCATACATTGTGCTCATTCTCTCAGCCCCTTCGTAATATCCTCGTAAGGCGAAAACTGTATGAGATCGCAGCCTTTGCGCCCGGAAAGGTCCAGCTTCTCTTCTTCTCTGTCGTTGACATAGCAAACGACGGTATGGAGCTCGTTCCTCTCGAACTCTTTGAGCAGGGCGTCAGCGGCCTTATCCCAGGAGGAGAGGATCAGGAAGATCATAGAGCTTTGGAAGATCTCTCTTTTACGCATGACCTCTCCGTAGAGGAGCTTATGGGTGTTCAGATCGCTGAAGGCGGTCTCGGAGAGCATATCGTAAAAATCATCGAATCTCCGCGCTGCCCCGACATTAAGGCAGACCAGCTCATCACTGAGATGATATTCCGCAGCGGAAATATTGTTCCTCCTGAAATAATATGTTACAGCCAGAGCTATTTCAAGTATCTTGTTCTCGGCAGGCAGGAATTGCGATCTCTCGCTGCTCTGCCTGAAAGTATCGGTGATGACAGCTATCTCCTGATGGTCCGAGCCTGTGAAGAGCCTTGTCATAAGGGCCCCCGTTCTGGCGGACTGGCTCCAGTTTATGAATCTGCGGTCGTCCCCGGGGACATATTCACGGCTGAGAACATCCAGCTCGGTGCGGTTCAGCTCCATATCCCTTACGGCCTCAGACAGCTCGAGCTCACCGATCCTGTCGGTATTTATCAGCTTTGGCTTTACAAAAGCGCGGATCCGCTCTTTATTCTTATAGCTTATCCTGAACAGGCGGAAATAATCCTGGATAACGATCTCCTTGATACCGATCTCATATTCGCCGCGGTATTTGCAGATGAGCCTGGTCTCCTTCTCTATCCTTGAATGAGGTCTCAGCTCATATTCGGTCTCGTCGTTCAGGTCTGTTATAGTCGAGAAGGAGGAGAAGAACTTAACTCTTATCCCCACGAACTGTATCGGATATTCATCCACCAGGGCGAAGCGGTAACGCACAGGCTCATCGACTGTGACGAATCTCTGGTCCAGCTCCTGATAGATATGGAACAGCTTATACACTGCCAGCAGATAGACAGCGGAAACGATCGGGACAAGAGTAAGGGCTGTGAAAATGCCGAAGGTCACAGCTCCGCCCCGGAGACTTATCCCGACGACAGACAGCACCCACAGTATGCCCCAGATAATTCTGTTTCTTTTCATAATGACCTCTGATAATAATAGACGAAAAGCGGAAATATCATCCCACCGGGACTTTTGTCTTTTTGATGAGCCCGGCGAGGATAGCATCCTTATCCTCTCTGGCGCTCCTGGCCTCGGAGGTCAGGGAGAGCCTGTGTGTCAGGACATAGGGCGCGACAGCCTTGACATCATCCGGCTTTACAAAATCCCGCCCCTCGATAAAAGCTCTGGCCTGCGAGGCTTTTATGAGAGCCAGAACTGCTCTCGGGCTCGCTCCCAGCACAAAGCGCTTTTCCTGCCGCGTCAGCTCCGCTATATTTCTGGCATAGAGTATGACATCGTCCTTTATGGTCAGCTTAGCTGCCTGCGCCTTCATCTCTATGATGTCCTCGGCGGTTATGACGCTTTCGACAGCTTCGGCGGTTTTCCCGGAGAGCATATTCCTAGTCATGCGGAGCTCTTCGGTCTCGTCGGGATAATCCAGAGTTATCTTCATCATAAATCTGTCGATCTGCGCTTCCGGCAGGGGGAATGTTCCCATAAATGTTGCAGGGTTCTGAGTTGCGATGACCATAAAGGGCTGCGGGAGCTTATGCTTTACGCCGCTTACAGTAGTCTGCTGCTCCGCCATTGCCTCAAGGAGGCTGGCCTGAGTTTTCGGAGAAGTGCGGTTTATCTCGTCTGCCAGGAGGATCTGATGCATGACCGCGCCCTCACGGTATTCAAATTCTCCGGTCTTCATATTGAATATCTCTGTCCCCATAACATCAGAGGGCAGGGTGTCCGGGGTAAACTGTATCCTTCCGAAATCGCACTTTACCGACTTTGCAAGAGTCGAAGCCAGAGTCGTCTTACCGACCCCGGGAACGCCCTCGAGAAGGATATGTCCTCCTGCGAAGAGGCAGACCAGCAGGCAGTCTACGGTCTCTTCATTACCCACGAAATATTCTCTTATATGCTTTTTCAGCTTGTTTATCATTTTCTCTCCCCCTTGGCGGACTTATAGGCAACACCGCACGACCCGCGGCTAACGCCTCTGCACATCATCTGCTTGCCAGCTTTCCTTCATGATCACCAACGTCATCAAAGATGACGTCAATTCTCCTTGACGTTGCGTAAAGCGAAGTGAACTTCGCTTGCAAGCCTGCGTCGAAT
>CAMNNQ010000045.1 GCA_946545645.1 uncultured Clostridia bacterium
GCGGTAAGAGACGAGGTGCTCCCGCCGGAGATCGCTGTTACAGAGGCCTCGGAGGAAAAGTATGAAGAGCTTAGAGCAGTATCTGTGGCACCCTTCCAGCTCAGCAAGGGGCCTCTCTTCAGGTTTGCCGTTATCAGGACTCCCGAGGCGGTAAGGCTCCTCTGCGATTTCCATCATCTGATTTTCGACGGCTTCTCCATGAACCTGTTTATCGGGGAGCTGGAGAAAGCGCTCAAAAACGACGGCGCTGAGCTTGAGCCCGAGAGCGCATCCTATTTCACTTATGTACGCGAGCAGAAGACTCTTCTGACAGGCGAGGCCGGATCAGAATACGAGGAGTATTTCAGCGGGCTTCTTGAAGACTTTGAATCTGCCACAGAGCTCCCCGGCGATGTTAAAAGCGTTAACGCCGAAGGCAGAAAGCGTCTCCTCTATCACGAGCTTGACGATGCTGCGGTCAAGAGAGCCTGCGAGCGCTCCGGTGTTTCCGAGCCCGGTTTCTTCCTTGCTGCACTGGATTATACCCTCGCCAGGATGACAGCTTCTGACAGCATCTATATCTCGACAATATCAAGCGGCAGATCGGATATCCGCTTTGCTGATACTTTCGGTATGTTCGTAAACACAGTTCCGCTGGCTGCCAGACTCTCTGACGGCAGCACCGACGACTTCATCAGGCAGGTATCTGATGGGCTGGACAAGGCTATAGCCCATGAGAATTATCCCTTTGCCGATGTCGCAGCCAAGTGGGGTTATTCTGTCAATGTTATGTACGAATATCAGAGAGGTATTGTCGAAAAGCCCAATATACCAATGCTCAGATCGATAGCCGGCATCGGTTCAGAGCAAACAAAGTTCGGCGTTACCGTAAGGATAATCGACAGGAACGGGAAGGCTGCTATCGAGGTCGAGTACAGCGACGCAGCATATTCCGACAGGCTTGCAGAGAGCTTTGCGGATTCCTATGCGATAGTTATCGAAAAATTTGCCCGCAGAGGCAGCGACAAGCTGCGCAGCGTTTCTCTCCTTGATGCAGAAAGAGAGCGTGTCCTCGAGACATTCCGGGAGAGAGAGATCAAGCCGGACATCCCAGAGGATGTTCTCTTCCATTCGGGAGTCGAGAAAAATGCGGCGGAAATGCCCGACAAGACAGCTATCATCGCTGCCGACGGCGAGTATTCTTACAAGCAGTTGAACGAGAATGCCAACAGAGCAGCCAATGCTCTCATCAGAAAAGGCGTTAAGAAGGGCGACAGAGTAGTCCTGCTGCTGCCCAGAACGGCAAGGATGTTCTTTGCGCTTTACGGTGTCCTCAAGACTGGCGCCGCTTATATCCCGTGCGACCCGAATTACCCTGTCGAGAGAATAAAGCATATAATCGACGACTCTCATGCCTCATTCATCATCACTACGGAAGACAGGCTGGAGAGATTTACCAGCAAGGCGGCTGTTGATGTCGAAGAGCTGCTGAAGGAGACCGATACCTCAAAGCCTGATGTCAGCATCTCGCAGGAGGATCTGGCTTATCTGATCTACACCTCCGGCTCAACGGGAAGACCCAAGGGCGTTATGCTCAGGCACAGGGGAGCAGTCAACTATGTTACCAATACTCCCGGGAATATCCTGATAAACGGAATGACCGAGAGAGGTCATGTCCTTACTGCAATAACTACATTCTCCTTCGATTTCTCGATCAAGGAATGGGCGGCTCCGCTGTTTAACGGGCTGACTCTCTCTGTTGCCGCCGATGACGAGACCAACGACGCTGCAAAGCTGGCAGAAAGGATGAACAGGACCCACACCGATGTCTTTGCTTCAACACCTTCAAGACTTCTGACCCTTATGGCTTCGCCTCAGTTCGCAGAAGCTCTGGATAATGTAAGCATGGTCATCTGCGGAGGTGAGAAATATCCCGATCAGCTCCTTACAGCGCTGAAAAAGAAGCCGGGCAGGCTCATATTCAACACCTACGGCCCGACTGAGATAACCGTATCCAGCAACACACAGGAGCTTTCCGGCAGCGATACCGTGAACGCAGGGCGTCCTCTGCCCGGATTTACGGAATATATAGTTGATTCTGACGGCAACGAGCTGCCGCCGGAGGTAGTCGGAGAGCTTTATATCGGCGGTATAGGTGTAGCAAAGGGCTACAACGATCTGCCGGAGATGACAGCCGAGAAGTTTATCGAATTCAGAGGGCAGCGGATCTATAAGTCCGGAGATTTCGCCAGATGGACTAAGGAAGGCTTTGTTGAGATACTCGGCAGAAAAGACAATCAGATCAAGCTCAGAGGTTTGCGAATCGAGCTCGATGAGGTCGATGCTGTCCTCGGAAATGTTGAGGGCATAGGGCGCACAGCCATTAAGATCGAGAAGATCAACGGCATCGAGCATCTCTGCGCATGGTTCACAGCAGATCATAAGGTAGATATCGGCGCTCTCAAAAAGGAACTTGGCAGGACACTTACCAACTACATGGTGCCTACCGCTTATATGCAGTTGGACGAGATGCCGATGACACCCAACGGCAAGCTGGATCTGAAATCGCTGCCTGTTCCCGAGCTTTACCGCGCTGATAAGGGCGGAGCGGCTTCGACACCTACAGAAAAGGCATTCAGCGAGATCTTCTCGGAGATCCTGCACATCGATAATGTCGGCGCAGAGGAGAATTTCTTTGAGCTGGGCGGCACCTCGCTGCTGGTCACAAATATTGTTATCGAGGCCGGCAAGAAGGGATATACTGTTTCCTTCAGCGATGTTTTCGATAACCCGACTCCCAAGGCTTTGGCTGCTCTTACAGGTGACAGTGCGGGAGTCAGGACAGAGTCCTCTGACGGCGGCGTATCAGAGTATGACTATACCGAGATCGACAAGCTGCTGGAGAGAAATACTCTGGAGAGCTTCAAGGCCGGAGAAAGGCATGAGCTCGGCAATATCCTGCTGACAGGCGCTGTCGGCTATCTGGGTATCCATATCCTGCGAGAGCTTATCGTCAACGGCGAGAACAGGATATACTGTATGCTCAGATCCAGAGCAAATATTCCCGCTGAATCAAGGCTCAACGAGATGTATTATTACTATTTCGGTGAGTTCATCTCCGATCTGCTGGGAAGCAGGATCTTTGTCATCGACGGCGACGTTACCGACCCTGCAAGGCTTACAGAGCTGGAAGACAAGGATATAAATACAGTAATCAACTGTGCGGCGATAGTTAAGCATTTCGCTACCGGAACCCTTATCGACGATGTCAATGTCGGCGGCGCGGTAAACCTCATAGAGTTCTGCCTGAAGACCAATGCAGCTATGATCCAGACCTCGACTATGAGCGTTGTCAGCACAGCCTATAAGGATTCTATCCCCGAAGGCTTCCTGCCGGATGAGAGATCGCTTTATTTCGGGCAACTGCTGGATAACAAATATGTACACTCCAAGTTCGTTGCCGAAAGAGCTGTTCTTGAAGCCTGCGTAAAGAGAGGCCTGAGAGGAAAGATAATGCGTCTCGGAAATCTGGCTGCCCGCCATTCTGACGGTGAGTTCCAGATCAATATGGAGACCAATTCCGCTATGGGAAGGCTGAGAGCTTTCGCTATGCTGGGCTGCGCTGCCTTCGATCAGTTGAGCAATACCATTGAGTTCTCGCCGATAGACGCTGTCGCCAAGGCAATAGTGCTCCTTTCCGGGACTCCCGACGATTGCACTGTTTTCCATGTGTTCAACGATCAGCGTATATCTATGGAAAACATCTTCCGAGAGATGACAGAATGCGGCTATCCCATCGAATATGTAGAGCGTGATGCATTCGGAAAGGCATTTGCTGCGGCACAGAATGACCCTGCCAAGGCTCAGGTGCTTACAAGCATCATGGCCTATATGCAGCCTGCCGGAGGCAGACAGACTCTTTCCCTGACAAGGCAGTGCAGCAAGACACTGAGCATTCTTTATCGCCTCGGCTTTGCATGGCCCTTTACCACCTGGGATTACATCTCGCGCTTCATGGAGGCTCTCTCCAGTCTGGGATTCTTCGATGATGTTTCCGAGGATGTTTAATGAGCCGCTGAAAGACAGCGGATCTGCTGCAAATACTGAATAATGAAAAACCGTATATCCTGCCGCAGCAGCGGTAAGGATATACGGTTTTGTTTTGCAGCGCTGTTTTCAGCACAGAGCGTTCTCTGCGAATGCAGGGCATGAGAAGTCACAGGAAGGTGTAGCCCTGTTCCTTTGCACTGTCGATGAGATCACCTAAGATCTCTGCATTGGTCGAGGATACAGAGTGCAGAAGGTAGATAGCTCCGCTGTGCAGAGCTCCGGTCAGCTTTTTCAGCGCTGCCTGAGGCTCCGGCTGAGCATTTACATCCCAGTCGGCATAGGCGTAGCTCCAAAGGATCGTTTTGTATCCGCAGTCTCTGGTGACAGC
The DNA here is from genome assembly GCA_946545645.1 of uncultured Clostridia bacterium. Lineage (GTDB taxonomy): Bacteria > Bacillota > Clostridia > Oscillospirales > Ruminococcaceae > FB2012. Next base: position 4,418 of record CAMNNQ010000045.1, read on the forward strand.
CAGTGAAAGCTCGGAGTATTCCCCCATTGGAGGCCGGAATTCTGTCATCTCATAGCCGAAGGTATCCTTCATATATTTATGGAGCCCCATTATCTCCTCGCGGCATTCCAAAGCGGAGAGGGTCGGCATCGACTTGTGCGAGACAGAGTGGTTGCCGATCCTGTGCCCCTCTTCGATCATTCGTCGAACCAGCTCCGGGTTGCGCTCGGCATAATCTTTAAGAACAAAAAAGGTTGCCTTGACATTTCTGGATCTCAGAGTGTCTAGTATCTTTGCTGTATATCCGTTCTCGTAGCCCTGATCGAATGTAAGGGTCAGGGTCTTGTCGGTGGTATCGTCAATGGCTTTTGCATTGTATTTCCCGTATGCGTCGTTGAATTCCAGCGCTCCTGCCGGTCTGTTGAAGCGGTCGAGCTGAACCCCCTGACCGTAGCCGCGTTTCTCTCGTGAAAGAGATGAATAGTCGGCGGAGACGGTGGTATCATGCCCTGTTGCAAGGATGTCGGTAAGGATATTCGGGAGGCCTTCTTCGCTATCGGGCTCTTCACCGGATTCGGCAGCGGCACAGGCGCTGAGTATCATTGCTGCTGCGGCAGCGATGGCAGTTATCATTTTTTTCATAGCTTATGCTCCTTTTTGATATCTGCTATGATTATTCCCCATATCATATCGCGTATTCAAAAAAATGATCACTTCTGCTTTGACAAATCGAGGAAAATGTGATATACTGTACTAAAATACGATGCTTCGCACATCGAAACAGACAGAAAGGGAATATGCTATGCTTCACGGTTATCTTGATCTCCCGACATTTGCTTTCTGGGATTTTGGAAACATCTGGACAGGGAGCGTTTTCGGAGAATTCAATTACAGGATATTCGGCAGGAAAAAGGAGGATGATACTAAAGTCCTCTGCACGATCGTCTGGTACGGGACAGATTGTTTTGCTCTGGTGCCTCCGGAGAAATACGTTTTTGAGAAGGAAGAGGAATTCTCTCCTGAGGGTCTTGAGAAGATCATGGCTTTCCTGAATTCCGAGGCTGAAAAGTATAAGAACAGTTAAGGAGCATCCTGCCTTTGGCGGAATGTCTGACAAAAAACAAAAACGGTATGCCTTGCCCTCTGCTGATGGGGTTAGACATACCGTTTTGATTTGTTATGATTTCCAGGCAGACACGGAGAGAACGGTCATTCAGGGATGTTCCTGCCGTACATCGAGGGCGGGACTCCCATATTCCTTCTGAAGACCGTACTGAAATAACCCGCATCCTGAAAGCCGCAAAGCTGCGCTATTTCGGCTATCGGCCTTCCGCCATCCAGGATCAGCCGCTGGGCAGCTTCAAGACGTTTTGCCAGAAGATAATCTCCGGGGCGCATATTCATCGTGCTGCGGAAAAGCCTGCAAAAATGCTGCGGCGTAATTCCGATAAGCTCTGCGAGAAAGCTCATGGATATATCCTGCGAATAATTCTCATTGATATAGGTTATCGCCGGGTGGAGCATCGACATCCGGCGGCTCCTTGATCGGTCTTCATCGGTGTTTATCATCCTTCTCATACAGAGCAGCAGCTCATAGACCAGCCCGGAGCAGGTGTATCCGCTGTAAAGTATGTCGGTAGTCTGTGAATCCAGCATCTTCTGAAAGAGCTTTTCTGCTTCCTCGCGGCTGTCGCTTCGGATAACGAGAGGTGTATCGAACCCCAGAAGACGGAGGGTTTCATCACAGCCCGCGCCGTCAAAGCTCAGCCAGCAGACACCCCAGCGTTCTGTCAGAGGGAGATATTCGTGAGGGCTTTTCTTCGGCAGAAAGACTATACAGCCGGGCTCCGGCTCATATTCTTTTCCGTCGGTTCTCAGCATACCTCTGCCCTCATTGCAGAACAGTATCTGATGCCACATATATCCCTCCGGGCGGTCGATGTGCCCTTGATAACGGCTCCCGCCTATACCTGTCAGACGGAAGGGCAGCCCCGCAAGCTCAGGGTCGTAAGGATAAATGTTCTTTTCCAGTTCCATAAGCCTCACCTCACGATAATTATAGCCTGAACTGCCTCTTATGTCAATACGCTGAGAGAGGTTATGCAATGAAAACGGCATCCTTCCGCAAAATGGAAGGATGCCGTTTCGGTAATATATGAAGAGAGGTGTTATGAGTCAAAGCTGGGGAGCTCATCAAGGGTGATGACAGCATCGCTGTTATACACCTTTTCCATCATTTCAAGGGATGTGTATGTCTCTGTGAGGAGCGGGACAGAATTCTCGACGATGTATTCTCTGCACCATACAGCGAACCAGAGCCAGTAAACATTATCCCGGATGATAAGATCGGGATCCGGCATAGTTGCACATTCGCTCATAGCTACCAGTTTGCCGTTCTTTGCCCACCCGGCGACTTCTGTGAATTTGCTGGGGGATACACCGTAGTCATGGGGAGAGTTGTAGATGTCGATAGCGCAGATATCGCAGTATTCATCTCCGGGATACCAGTCAGCCGCCTGAGCGTTCCAGACCCAGATAAGATTGTCAAGCTGGTGGTAGTTGGTCATACGTGCATACATAAGTTTCCAGAGCCAGATATAGTTTTCCGGCCCGGAAGCGCCCCACCAGAACCAACCTCCCGAAGCTTCATGCAGCGGCCGCCAGAGGACGGGCACATCAGCGTCCTCCAGGCGCTGCATTAGGGAGGAGATATTATCTATATCCTGAACGATAGCAAGACATTCCTTGCTGATCTTCCCCTGATCCTTGAGCTCTTCCAGCTTATCGAGGGGCAGCATGGCGATATCTTCATTTGTTACTGCATCCGAGAGCTTGAAATCCGTCTTATCGGTATAGAAATTGACTTTGCCGATAGGTGCGTGCCAATGCCAGTCAAAGGCTACGATCCCGCCGAGGCTGCTCCATTCCAGCGCAAGAGCAGTATCCTTGCCCTGCGGCTTTCCGTTGCAGGCATTCATGGAATCGAAGATATAATCAAAAGTCCTGATAGCAGGGTATTTCCCGAACTGTCTGTAAAGCGCATCGGTCTCGGTGCTGCGGCCGTGATCTGTGCACTGCCCGGCAAGAATACGCTTCCCGTAGACTGCTTTGAGATACTGGTAAAGATTCTGTGCTTTCAGGCTGGCATTACTGTTGCAGAGAGTTGCGGCAGTGTTGCTGTAAATGCTGTCGCCTATTGAGCTGCCGTTCTCGATCTTTATGCTGTCCATAGAGAACCAGCTCCAGCCTTCCCCGAGAGTGATCTCGTTCTCGCCCTTTTCAAGATAGATGCCGTCGGCTGATATCTCCTGCCAATCGCCGCTTTCAGAGACGATATCCAGAGCCTTGTTCCCGCCGATGATAAGCGGGTTCTCCTTATGGTTGCCTGCCTTATGGCGAACAGTGATCTTATAGAACTGGCTGGCCGGGATATCGACCTTTATACTGAAAGCCTTATTGTCCGAGATATCAACATAGCCGCTGCCGGAAAAGCCCTCGCCGCTGTTCTTGACAGATACTCCTGCTTCGTCATCCGCATCCTCGGCTTCGACAAGTATAGATACTTCTTTCTTTTCTGTATTGCCGTAGGACAGCTTCTCAAACTCATAGCTGTCGGCATATTTGATCTTTGCCGGGTCTGCCGGCTTTCTTTCGGTAACAGGTTCAGTTGCTGCCGCTGTTGTAGCTGCTGCGTTGTCTGTCTGCGAAGATGAGCTGCTGCTCTGTCCGTTATCTGCGCATCCGCTCATGAGAATACTTACTGCTGCCGCAGCAGCACATATCCTTGTTTTTTTCACGCCAAGCCCTCCTTGTATTCAAGATCAAACGATGTTAAATTCATAATATCTTTCTGCTTTGATTATATCACAAGACCTCTGTATTTTCAAGATGATGTTTTTAACATATAGGTCGGGCAGCGTGTTCAAATTTTTAATTTTTCGGCCGACTTTCGGAGGCCTTTGACTGTATCTTGGAAATTTTAACATTGTCTGCTCCGGATTTGTTCGTATTTTACTATTGCAAAATCCCGGCTATATGATAGAATAGAGATAGAAGAACAACATTTTATTCAAGGAGGGAAAATAATGGAGTTCGGATACGCAAAAAGAATTATTGACAAAACGATAGCCGAACACGGAGAGAACGGAGCTTCTGCTATAGTTACAAAGGACGGCAGGAAAGTCTTTTCGTATTCAGCCGGGCTGGCAGATGTTGAGGGCGGAGTCCCCTTTGCAGAGGATACCGTTTGCAGGGCCTTTTCCTGCTCAAAGATCGTTACTTCCGTTGCGGCAATGCAGCTTATCGAGAGAGGTCTCCTCGACATTAGCTGGGATCTCGACAGTATAATCCCGGAATTCAGAGACACATATTATGTCTGCGGCGGGAAGAAGACCGAAAGCCCGAAGATAAAGCTCAGAGACCTGCTCAATATGACCTCCGGCATACCCTATCCCGGGGAAAACCGCGAAGGCATCGACGGTATGAACTGCCTCTGGGGAGAGCTGGATCAGAGCATCAGCAAGGGGCAGAGCCTTACAACAGCCGAGTTCGCTGCTAAAGCAGGGAAGTGTGCGCTGATGTTCCCCGCCGGGAATGAATGGATGTACGGCTCATCTGCGGACATAATGGGAGCTGTCATCGAGAAGCTGTCAGGGCAGCGCTTCGGAGAATATCTTGAAGAGAACATTTTTGCTCCTCTGGGTATGAAAGATACTGCATTCTATGTCCCGAAAGAGAAAAAAAGCAGGCTGGCTGTCCTTTATGAAAATACAGCTCAGCCTCCCAAAAAGCCGGAATGGACAAATCTTTGTATCTACGATCGCGAAGAACCGCCGAAGTTTGAGTCCGGCGGAGCAGGGCTTTTCACTACCGCTGAGGACTTCTCTCTGCTGGGGGCGGAGCTTTCCTGCGGAGGCAAGGGAGTCATCAGCAGGAGCGCCGTCAGGTTCATGCAGCAGAACGGCCTCTCTCCGAAGCAGAAGCAGACCTTTACCTGGGATTCCTGCAAGGGCTTCGGTTATGCCAATTTCATGAGGATACTCGACGACCCGAATGCTGCTGGGCTTTTAGCTCCTGCAGGCTCATTCGGCTGGGACGGCTGGACAGGTACATACCTTCTCGCAGACCCAGAGAACAAGATCTCGGTAACTCTGTTCCTGCAGCGATGCGGAGCCGGAACTACACAGCTCTCAAGAAGCCTTGTGAACACAGTCTATGCCGAACTGATATGATAATACAGGAGGAAACTGCTATGAAAACACCACTTGCTAATGTGCCGCCTATGGGCTGGAATTCCTGGAACAGCTTCGGCTGGAATATCAGCGACGAGCTGATAAGAACAACTGCTGACCTTTTCTGCGAGAGCGGCCTGAAGGATGCAGGCTACGAATATATCATCATCGACGACTGCTGGAGCGAAAAACAGCGCGATGCTAAGGGCAGGCTCGTCCCCGATAAAAACAAGTTTCCTAACGGGATGAAGGCAGTTGCCGACTATGTCCATTCAAAGGGGCTGAAATTCGGTATGTATTCCTGCGCCGGTACTCACACCTGCGCCGGACATCCCGGCAGCTTTGAGCATGAGTTCGTTGATGCGGAGACCTTCGCAGAGTGGGGAGTCGATTATCTGAAATATGACTACTGCTACAAGCCCGGCGCCGCCGACGGAGCAAACCTTTACAGGCGTATGTCCATGGCGCTTAGAAACTGCGGCAGAGATATCCTTTTCTCCGCTTGCAACTGGGGCGCTGATAATGTTTTTGAGTGGATCCGCTCCTCGGGCGCTCAGATGTTCCGCTCAACAGGCGATATTCAGGATAACTGGTGGAGCATAAAGGGTATCATAGACTCCCAGATAAACAAATCCCCCTACGGCGGCAGCTACTGCCATAACGATATGGATATGCTCGTTGTCGGTATGCACGGAAATTCTGACAATTCCGAGGTGCTCGGCGGAGTTGTCGGGGGCTGCACAGATACTGAATACAAGACACACTTTGCCTTCTGGGCAATGATGGATTCGCCCCTTATTATCGGATGCGATGTACGAAAGATGACCGATGTTACAAAAGATATCCTGATGAACAGAGATATCATCTCGATCAACCAGGATATCGAATGCCGCGGACCGTACTGTATAAGGCAGTGGAACAATCCGGAAAATGTGTTTGCTCTGATCCGCCCTCTCAGCACTGGCGAATATGCTATCGGTATGTTCAACCTCTCCGACAAGAAAGCAGAGATGTCTCTCCAGTTCTACGACATTGGCCTGCCCGTTTTCTCGGGAAGAGCTCTGGAGTTTTACGATTGCTATTCTCACACCTCCGCCGGGACATTCACCGAAAGATACGTTACACAGCTTGAGTCTCACGACTGCGCTGTCTTCAAGGCAAAGGTCGTGAAGCTCTGATGAGTAATTACAAGACCTGCAAGGAATGCGGCGCTCCTCTGCTGGCAGACGATATTGCGATCCACAGAAAGCTGGTCAGCCGTAACGCCGATGAGTTTTTCTGCATAGACTGCCTTGCCGGAAAGCTGGGCACAACTCGTCAGCGTATTGAGAAGCTGATAGCATATTACCGCGAAACAGGAAAGTGTACGCTCTTTGTTTAATTGAAAGATCAGGCAGCACCGCTTTGGGTATGAAAGCCCGGAGCGGTGCTTTTTTATCGGTATACACTTATTGACGGAACGGTCCGGATATGATATACTTATTTTTATAAAGTCGCTTGCTGTTATGTTGTTCTCGAGGCAGACATGGCCGGTCATTTTGCCGGAACAGTACTTTGCGTGATAAAGAATAATAGCAGCAAGGGATTCCTTTATCCGAATCATTCTATCGTGCGGAGATGAAAATGAGAAAGTTTTGCGAGACTTATCTGAAAAAACTGCATATCGGAAATATAACTACGGAATCGAATGTGCTGATGGCTCCGCTGGCAGGCTATACCTGCTATCCGTTCCGGATCATGTGCCGGAAGCTCGGAGCAGGGTTGGCATTTACCGAAATGGTCAGCGCCAACGGGCTGAAATTCAACGATAAAGCAACTGCCAGGCTGCTCTATACCGATGCAGCGGAGACACTGAAAGCAGCCCAGCTCCTTGGCTCAGTGCCTTCTGCATTTGAAAATGCCTGCAAGGGCGGATATACGGCCGATTATGATATTATCGATATCAATATGGGCTGCCCTGTCCCGAATGTTGTAAAGAACGGAGAGGGCTGTGCGCTTACTCAGGACCTTCGCCTTGCTTCAAGGATAATCGAAGCCTGCAAGAGAAGCGGTAAGGTGGTCACAGTGAAATTCCGCCCCGGGATGAACAGGGAAAAGATAGTCGTATCAGAGTTTGCAAGGATGTGTGAAGATTCGGGTGCGGATATGATAACGGTCCACGGGCGGACCAGAAATATGATGTATGACGGCGAGCCTGTCTATGAATACATCGCGGAGGCAAAAAGGTCAGTGAATATCCCGGTCATAGCCAACGGCGGGATACACTCCGAGGAAGACGCCATCAGGATGATGGATAATACCGGGGCAGACGGAGTCATGATCGCCCGCTTCGGGCTGGAAGACCCGATGATCTTTGCGGAGCTTACAGGGAAAGTCACAAAAGAGACCAGGCTCTCGCTGATAATGGGGCAGGCTGATATGGCTGAAAAATGCTTTGATGAGCTGTCTGCTATGGAGCATATAAAGAAGATCGCTTCGTATTTCATGAAACGGCTACCAGGGACAAAGAGCCTGAAGCAGGAGATGTATTCCTGCGGGAATCTGCTGCAGCTTCGTGAGATACTTGTCAGGATATTCGGAGAAACGGAGAAATAAAGAATGCAGGATGATTTCAGAACAGAGAACGGTGTGCTCCTGTCGTTTACCGGAAATGAACACAGCGTTGTTGTCCCGGAGGGCGTAAAGATCATAGGTAACGAGGCTTTTCGCGGAATGGCCTGGATAACTGATATCCTTCTTCCCGAAGGGCTTGAAGAGATCGGAGACAGTGCCTTTAAGGGGTGCAGGCTCCTTAGAAGCATCAATTTCCCGAAGGGGATCAAAAAGATCGGCGAGCTGGCTTTTCACAGATGTCATTCTCTGGAGACGGTCATACTTCCAGATACGGTTGAGAGCCTCGGCAAAGGGACGTTCTTATATTGCGACGGCTTGAAAAGGATAGAAGCATACGGTGTAAAAAGGCTGGAGACCCAGACTTTTGCCAACTGCACTCAGCTCTTTCGGATCGGCCTGAACAGCGGAGTCGATTGCTCGAACTTCAAAAAGGATGTTTTCACAGGCTGCCTCGGGATCAAAGACATCAGCCTGTCAGGGGGATATTCTTATCATACTGAAAACCTTATCTCAGCTCTTATCACAGATAAGGAAGTTGATCCGGTCGTCAGCGCCATAGCCGAGAGCCTTTTCCAATCCTTAGAGTTTGAAGACGGCGTGCTCAGGAAGCTCCATGTAAATCTCAGGAGCTTTGAACTGCCTGAGGGGATAAGGGTCATCGAAAAAGGGTGTTTTCTTGACAAAAAAGGGATAGTGTCCATTACCTTCCCTGAGAGCCTTGAGCGTATCGCCCCGAATGCCTTCGGGAATTGCATCAATCTTGAACAGATAACCCTGAAAAAGCCGGACATCATAGTAGACGAGGGCGCGTTCAGAGGTTGCAGCAATCTAAAGAGCGTGTCGATAGGCGGATCTGTTTATACACTGGGAGGTATAGGCCGCGGTGAGAGTATCCCCTTTATCATCAGGCAGATCAGCGACCAGCTCATAAGCGACTTTTATATCAGCGGAAGGGTGCTTATGTCATATTCCGGCAGCGAAGAGCGGGTAACAGTCCCGGAAGGCGTCGAGGTGATCGGGGAGAGCTGCTTTGAGGGGAATGAAAGGCTTGATCGCGTCATAATGCCTGATACTGTCCGAGAGATACACGATAACGCATTCCGAAACTGTATCTGTATGCAGTCGGTGGCAGTGCCTGAAAGCCTTAAGAAGATCGGCAGGGGAGCTTTTGAGAACTGCAGGAAGCTGCTCCGCTTTACTGTCCCCTCAGGGCTCGAAAGTGTCGGATTTGCAGCATTCAGAGGCTGTGTTTCTCTGGAGAATGATGCCTTTGAAAAGGGGACTCCTGCAGCAGCCGCCATTGAAGAGCATACTTACGGCGAGGATGATATACCAGCGTACAGCCGTTGTAATGACGCGAGCATTACCGAGTTCGTGCTGGACAGGCCTTGCGTGATAGGTAAGTACGCATTCTCCGGCTGCCCCTCTCTCAGAACGGTGATGATAGATGCCCCGGGATGTGTGATCGAAAAAAATGCCTTTGAAAAATGCTCCTCGCTGAGAAAGATCAGAGTATCTGCAGGCAGGATAGAAAAGGGTGCCTTCGCCTTCTGCCGTGAGCTGGAAGAAGCGGAGATAAGCGGTGTCACCGCTCTTGATGACGAAGTCTTTGCGGGCTGCACTTCGCTCCGTAAGGTAACGCTCTCTGAAGAGCTGACAAAGCTCGGCAGAAGATGCTTCGACGAGTGTATCTCCCTTGCTGCACCTGATCTCAGAAATATAAAGGTTATTGGTGAACGTGCCTTTGAGCGGTGCGACAGCCTGACAGAAGTACATCTTACCCAAGCGGAGGTGGGATATCACGCCTTTGCAGACTGTTCGGAGCTGAGGATCATCAGACTTGATTCGGCAACAAGTCTGCAAAGCGGCGCCTTTTCCGGGTGTACCTCTGCGGATACAGTTGAGCTTGACGGTACGGAATACAGATTCTCAGGGTTTGCTCAAAGCAAAAATACTGCGGATAACGAGCTGCCCCTGAAAGTTCAGGAAGTCATCGGCAGCGTGTTTTCCTGCTTTGATGTCAACAGGAAGAACGGGATTGTAAAGTATAAAGGCGATGCAGTAAAAGTCCGTATACCGGAGGATATAGTTTCTGCTGAGGACGAAGCCTTCAGAGATCGTCTGAGAGTCAGCGAGATCATTTTCCCCGAGGGCTTCAAATACAGCGGCAGGCTGACTTTCGCCGGAACAGGCTGGCTTGAAAGAAAACGCAGAGAGTCGCCGTTCAATATTATCAACGGCCTGCTGATCGACGCGGCTGCTTGCGGCGAAAAAGCTGTTATCGGTGAGGGCATCCGGCGAATATGCAGTTGGGCGTTTGCTGGGAATACACAGCTCAAAGAGCTGATATTTGAAAATGACCGCATTACTGTCGATTATTTTGCTTTCCGCAACTGCATAAACCTGAAAACCGTCCGTTTCAGCGACGGTCCGGCATATACTCTTGAAAGATATGACGACCTTTCCAAAAAGGATTACCCGGAGCTTATAAGACGTATATTCAGCGAATGTATAAACTGCTTCAAGCTGACCGACGACGGTGTTCTGACAGAAAGCACAGGAAATATCAGGGAGCTTGTATTCCCCAAGGGGATAAGAGAGATCGCCGATCAGGTCTATGCTGAGTGCAATCTTCTGGAAAGCATCCTCCTTTCAGAAGAGACAGAGATCATAGGCAGGTCTGCATTCAAAAGCAGCAAGTGGCTCAGAACTGTCGGAAATGCCGGAGACTTGAAGAAAATAGGAGCCCAGGCTTTCAGCGGGTGCCGCAGCCTTGAGAGCATAGATCTTTCCGATGCTCTTGAAACGGTCGGGAAAAGAGCATTTGAGCATTGCTGCGAGCTCCGGGAGATACACATCTCAAACAAACTGACTGCTATACCCGAAAGAGCATTTTTCAGATGCAAGAGCTTGAAAAGGGTCTTCATCCCGGCATCTGTCAGGGAAATAGGCCCCCAGGCATTTGCGTTCTGCTCGGAGCTCAGAGAGGTCGTTTTTGAAGATCGGAGCGGAATCAAAATGGCAGAGGATGCCTTTGCGTGGTGTGATAAACTATGAGATACAGAGATCTTGGAAAAACAGGGCTAAAGGTATCTGAGATCGGCTTTGGGACGATACCGATACTAAGCGGGAATGTCCCTGTGCTGCCCGAATACTTCAGCCCCGATCTTGACGAAGCTGTAGAGATCATGATGCACGCATACAGGATGGGCTGCAATCTCTATGATACTGCAATACCCGAAGAATACGGAGATGCGGAATACAAGCTGGGAGTGTTTGCCGAAAAGGTCGGCAGGGAAAACCTGATAATCTCAGATAAGGCTCGTTTTATGGACGGCAACGATATGTTCCGCGAAGTGCTGCGCTCGGCGGAGACACTGGGTACAAAGCCGGATATATATTTTGTACATCAGGTCGATGAGAAAAACGAGGATGAGGTCTTCAGCAGATACGGAGCTCTGGATGCTCTGTGCGATCTGAAAAAAGCCGGGATGATAAGATACACCGGCATCGCTACTCACTATTACAGCATCTGCCGGCGGGCAGCTCTTGATGAGAGGGTAGATGTTATTCAGACCAGCGGCAATATCCTTGAGCGCGGCATTATGGACCGTATCAGCGAAAACAACAATATCTTTGCAGACAAGGGGATCATCCTCAACAAGGTCTATGCGGCAGGCTGTCTGCTGAACGTATTTACACCCTCAGAGCTGATTGGCGGAACTCTTCACTGGCCATTCTCGTCTGCGCTGATAGGCATCGGGACAAGAGAGCAGGCCGACGCTGCATTAGCAGAATATCCGCCCTGTGATTTCACCTTTGAACAGGTTTCAGAAAGGATCGCAGAGCATTACCGGCCGATAAAATGCACCAGATGTCAGCGGTGTATATGCCCCAGGGGGCATGAGATTCATCTCCTGCTGAGGCAGTATAATTACTTCCATCTCGGAAAGCGCTATTGGGCGATGAAAAAGATGAGAATGAATATCGACGAGGTCTATGAAAGCTGCCGGAGCTGTACGGATATGGCCTGTATGAATGAATGTCCGCAGAAGCTGATGATCCCGGAGATGATCGGGCTCATATATGATATGACGAGATAGAAAAGGGCGCGGTGTTGCCTTTATCGTTCCGGCCTC
>CAMNNQ010000046.1 GCA_946545645.1 uncultured Clostridia bacterium
CGTTCGCCCGCACAAAGACATCAAGGCGCTGATCGGGCTGTTTGGCTGTCTCTCGCAGATAGATATCAGCAATGTGAGCTGCATCGTCGGGGATAACGACGAGCTGCTCGGAGACCACAAGTTCACGGAAGAGCTCCTCGGCAACGCACGTTTCCGCCGCATCCCTGGCGGTGGGCATTCGGGCGCAACTCTCCCTCTTAAAGAATACTTCGGGGAAATGCTGCCTTACTATACGGATACCCTGCTAAGGAAAGAGCTGGCGGAGGGGTTTCCGGGGCTTGATGAGGATTAGTTTGTATTGACAAATGGGGAAGGGTATGGAATAATTCCTTTAGATAGTGACGTTACTATGAGAAGTTGAATGGAGGTATGAATATGAGCAATCGCTCCAAGTTTTCTGAGAAAAATGTAGAAAAGAAAGATATTATAAAAGCTTTGAATGATAAGTGTACTATAAATTTAGAACCAGCTTTTCCGTTTGATGGGTCATTAAAAGGCAATCCTAATGAGATTCTTACAAAAATACTGTACATAAATTATCGGGAATCGACTCAAATAAAGAATATAGATATTGAGGGTTTAAAGAATCATCTCGAAAAATGCTTATCTGAAAGCGACTACAATGCGCTTAAAAAAGGAGAATTAACCGATCAGTATTATTTGATCATTGACAAAATTGCAGTAGGACATGGAATTCACGGAAAAAGAAAGAATAAAGAAACAAATGATGATATTGTTACAAAAGAATATAACCTGACTTCATTTGCTTCAAAATTCTGTGGAAGTCATAATCAAAAGGCGCCTTTCTGGGACAATCTGGTTTCTGATTTGATGAATTATTTAGGATTTAAATGCAGATACAGAGATTATCGTTCCTATGTTTCTGCTTTTGAGGCGCTTCAAAAAGAGCTAAAGATAGAAGAGTACTCTTTACGTCAGATAGAGTCTGCAGTGTGGGAAATTGCAGATAAAGCAGTTAATCCTGATAAGTACAAATAAGCTCCTCTTGCTATGAGGTGTTTGGCAAAATGTTAGGCTTTCCCACACATTTTCATAAACTCCTATCACTTTCCCCTCTCCCCCGAAACCTCAGGGCACTAACAGGGCACTAATTTCCCAAAAACCTGCTATAAACCACCGCACGACACACGATGTAATGTTTGCTCAAACTGCGCATTACCTTAAATCGCTTAACGAAATTGCGTGCGGCAACGAGAACGCACGTTCACTACGAACCAGTAGGTCAGGGGTTCGAGTCCCTTGCAGCGCGCCAGTGCACACGGTGCACCACCGAATGCCCTCGCCCGCAACTGGGTGGGGGCTTTTTCATTTTGTCTGGCTCGGGGCTGACGTTTGTGCGGAGCTTAACTGTCCGTTATATTGTACTGCAAATAGTGCTTGAAAGTGCTCTCAGGGCACTATTAGGGCACTATTTTTTTTGCCGCTTTTGCAGAGGACGCAGACAGGCCGTTTGCGGGTTTCATAAACTGCTATATTGTTTTCAAGCGACGTGCGGCTGCTTTGCAAATATGTAAAAATCACCGCCCGGGGCTCTGTGTGAACCTTGGACGGTGTGATGATTGTTTGTTCAGCAGAAATATCTGATCTCTCCGAAATGCCTGATCCATTTGTCAATGATCTCGTCTGAACGCGCTTCGATGATGCGGACGATGTTCTTCAGCACCTTTTCGGGTATCTGTGAGGCGTTGTTTGCAACAAGACATTTGCCTGCGGCTCGCCCTCCGCGATATGAACGTGGACAGGCTCCAACGAATCGTTCTCGTTCGATCAGAAATAGACCCAATATGAGCCGATCTTAAAGACCTGAGGCATTGTCAAAGCCCCCCTCTTGAGCGAACTCTATGATAAGGTGAGCTGTCGAACGGATGACATCCATATACCGCGCCTGTTCCTCCTCTGTAAATCCAAAGACCTCCTCGACCGTATAATCGGGCAGATAGCAGGTCATGTGATGAAAGCAGTCCTTTTCATCGGGCTTCTCGACATAGACCTTTACCCTTTCATCAGGCAGCATTTCCGAGTGAACGATCTCGGCTTCATCGTCAAGTGTCATAAACGGATACATCATAGCGATCACCTCTCTTTTCTGATTTGATTATAGCATTATTTTCGCTGCTTGTCAATCGCTCACCCCGCCTTATTCTTCCCGCCTCGCAGCACAATATCCGCAATAGTCTCCGCGTTGATATCATCCGCCTCCTTGAACATATGGGAATAACAGTCGGTCGTCGTGCTGACACGGGAATGTCCTGATCTGCGGCTGATGCTCACGGGGTCAAAGTGATCATAGCAGAGGACTTGAAGTTCATCAATTGATGACCTGTACGCCAGCGACCGTGCTGCGGCGATAAGGGCATCCAAATTCGGCGCGGAGTACAAAAAGATATTTGACCGTGTCTGCGAGCTTGAAAGCAAGCTGCTTGAAAAGATCCCGCAGTTTGATGCGCTGTTTATTTTGTAGAACATCAATTCGCCCGACATCGCCTCATAGATGATATACAGCCTGGAGGCAAGGGCTATCTTCTTTTTGTCGTTTGAGACCATATCAGCACAACTCCGTAAGCAAATTATTATCCCTCCGGGCGTGAGGCGTCATTCCGCAGTGCATTTACATAAACTGGCAGGTATCTGCACCGACAACATTATAGCATACAGCGCTCGGATCGTCAATTTGTTCCTGCCGTCCGTCAGGCCGCTCTGATGGCAATTCACGGTAATATTTTCGCATCTTTTGTATTTGACAAAAAGGGAGGTTTGTGCTATATTAAAATGAGCGTATGACAAATATATACCTGCCGCTGTGTCTTCAGACAGCAGCAGAAAGGAAAGTAAGGAGTCTGTTATGATTAAAAAATTCCTGATCGTTTTGTGTTCACTACTTTGTTCCGCGTGTATGCTGGCATCCTGCGGGCAGTCGGACAGCTCATCCGGCGCTCAGGGCGGGCAGCAGTCGGAGGAGGATATCAATGAAGATACCGGCGGGACGATCTCCGTCAACGATATCAAGATAGTCTTCTCAGGCGATTTTGAAGACGGGAACATCAGCGCCTATTCCAAGCGCAGCTCCGAGGATGCCGCTGCTATCGCAGTTTCCGAAGAGTTCGCCAAGGGCGGCAAGAAGAGCCTCTGCGCTTCCGGCAGGAGCGGGGAGAAGAGCGGCCCTGTGCTGAAGCTGGAGGGCATCGGAGAGGCAGGCAAGGATTACTGCCTCAGCGTCGCCGTTATGCAGAGAGACAGATCGCCTGTCACCATCGGCCTCGAATATACCGATAAGGACGGCGCCGCAAAGTCCGAGACACTTTTCACCACCAAAGAGGGCGGCAGATGGCATAATGTCAATCTGCTGGCATTCAGTCTCCCGGAGGGCAGTAAGGATAGCTGCATCTTCTTTGAGGGCGGCTCATCGGATATATTTATCGACAATGTAACGATAGTCGAGCTCCCCTCCGCCAATATCGAGACAGATATCGAATCTCTCTGCGAGGTGTTCAAGGACGATTTCAAGGTCGGAACAGCCATTACTCCCGCCGATCTCCAGTCGAGAAGCACCGTAGCTCTGCTGGAAAAGCATTTCAACGCCAGCATAACCGTCGGCAACGAGCTCAAGCCAGATTATGTCCTGGATGGGGCCGCTACCGCAGCCTACTATAAGGAGACCGGCGACGACGAGCATCCTCAGGTCACCTTTGATAAAGCAAAGCCTGTCCTGGATTATGCCCGCAGCAAGAATATCCCCGTAAGAGTGCATACCCTCGTATGGCATTCGCAGACTCCTTCCTGGTTTTTCAAGGAGGGCTATGACCCTGCCGGCAACTGGGTGTCCAAGGAAAAGATGACCGCCCGCCTCGAGAATTATATCAAGGCCTATTTCGAGAAGCTGGTCGAGCTTTACCCCGATATCAACTTCTATGCCTGCGATGTAGTCAACGAAGCCTGGATGGAGAACGGCAAGCCGAGAAAAGCCGGGGATAACAAAGTCCATGAAGGGGAGTCTGCCTGGGTAAAGGTCTATGGCGACAATTCCTTCATCGAGCTGGCCTTCACCTTCGCCAGAAAGTATGCTCCCGAGGGCTGCAAGCTCTATTATAACGACTATAACGAGTATATGGACGGCAAGCTGAACGCTATCCTGAAAATGGCCAAGGATCTCAAGGATAAGGGCATCATCGACGGTATCGGTATGCAGTCTCACCTCGATGTCCGCAAGGGAACAGATGCCTTCCCCTCAGTGGATATGTATAAGAAGGCTCTCGGCAGATATTCCGAGCTTGGTCTGGATATCCAGATAACCGAGCTGGATGCCACAGTTCCCGATAATTCCGGCGAGCAGTATTTTGAGGCTCAGGCCGAGTATTACAAGGGCATCGTGAACGCTGTCTATGAGTATAAGGATAAGGTCTCTGCCCTTATATTCTGGGGACTTTCCGACGATAAGAGCTGGAGAGCCTCCGGCCAGCCCCTGCTCTTTGACCGCAATAATATGGCAAAGCCCGCTTTCTATTCCATAATCGAGGATCACAAAAAGTGATCTCCTGAGCAGAAAGATATAACAAAGCCTCCGAAGCAGCGGTGATCCGCAGCTCCGGAGGCCTTTTTTGCCTGAAAACCGATAAAACGAGTCCCGCACTGTGTCCTTGCCCAAAGCGCAGGTGCGTTAGAATTCTATCCCCTTCCGGGCGGGAGCGCCTTTATTATACGGGTGCCTGACCGAAAGTATCTCGCTGTGATAGTCAGCGATCCCGCAGAACAGCGCCGCCGGGTCTCTGCCCGTAAGCACCAGCTCGATGCTCCCGGAGCGCTGCGTAACTATATCCTCGGCAGTGAGCCGGTCAAAAAAGCCGGTGTTGTATGCGTCGAAGAATTCATCAAGTACTATGATGTCAGCTTCATGGCCTTCGATCACAGAACATATCTCCGAGAGCATCCTGTTATGCTCTTCGATGACCGCTGCCTTTTCTTCTTCGCTCATCTCAAAGATGAATTTCCGGCATCCCTCGCAGCAGCGCACAGTGATGCCCTTTATCTCTTTGAGGACAGCTATCTCCGAGGAGCTGCCGTCCTTCAGAAACTGAAAAAAAGCTACCCGCAGCCCTGCTCCCGCTCCGCGGACAGCCAGTCCGACGGCAGCGGATGTCTTGCCCTTGCCGTCCCCGCTGTAAATGTGTATCATAGTCTGCTCCTCTCTGCTTTGCAGCCGAACCCGGAGGGCGGCCTGTAAGTCTATTATACCACATCAGTTTTGCAATGTAAACATATTGTACGTCAGTTCAGCGTATTGAATCGAAATATTTGTAGGATGCTACAAAAATGCTCTGCGCCTATTGACAAACGGACGAAAACAGGTTAACATAACATTGTTACGTAACGCTGTTATGTCAAGGAGGCAAACGGATGTCTATAAATAACGAGAGCCGCGAAAGGCTGATAATCTGTGCGAAAAAGGAGTTCCTAGAAAAGGGCTATGAAAAGGCCTCTTTGCGGAGCATCTGCGCTGAGGCGGAGCTTACGACGGGAGCAGTGTATTTTCTGTTCAAAGATAAGGCGGGGCTCTTTGCGGCTGTGGTGAGCAAACCCATCGAGGAGCTGAACGCATTGATGATGCGTCACCTCGCAGAGGAAGCGGATGAGGATCCCGCCGGGTATATCCATGTCCCCGGAGACCACGACGAGTTCGCAGCGGAGCTGGTGGAGCTGCTCTACAAATACTACGACGAGATGACGATACTGCTCCACAAGGCGCAGGGCTCCGGCTATGAGGATCTGCCAGACAAGGTGATAGATCTGCTGGAAAAGGGGTATCTCGGAACTGCTGAGCGGCTCGCTGGAGCAGCTCCCGGAAAGCGGGTAAACAGGTATATGCTCCATTGGATGACACATATCCAGGTCGATGCCTTTATTCATCTTCTCAGCCACGAGCGAGACAAAGACAAGGCGCTGGAACATATCAAACCTGTTCTGGATATGCTGGTGAGCTCATTTGTTGAATATGTGATCGAGGACGATAAGTAAAGCGGCTCTTTCAATGCGCGTTATACCCCCCTGTACTGAAGAACGCGCATTGAAATGATCTTACAGTTTAGTTAGCTTTCGCTAACTACTATGGAGGTAACAAAATGTATTTAGAGATCAGAGATGTAAAGAAAAGCTACGGAAAGGATACCAGCTATATCCAGGTGCTGAAAGGAGTGACTACTTCTGTCGAAAAGGGGCAGATGTGTGTCATCCAGGGCACCAGCGGCTCGGGAAAATCCACGCTGCTCAACTGTATCGGCGGGCTGGACACTATGGATTCCGGGTCGGTGAAGGTCGAGGGCAAGGAGATATTCGGCCTGAAACCCCGGGAGCTTTCGGACTACCGGCGGGATAATCTGGGCTTCATTTTTCAGTTCTACAATCTTGTGCCCAATCTGACCGTGCGGGAGAACATACAGGTCTGCGCCTATCTTACAGATTCGCCGCTGGATATGGATGAGCTGCTGGATGTCCTTGGCCTTACCGAGCATCAGAACAAATTTCCGGCGCAGCTCTCCGGCGGTCAGCAGCAGAGATGCGCTATCGCAAGGGCGCTTATCAAGAACCCAAAGCTGCTGCTCTGCGACGAGCCAACAGGTGCCCTCGATTCCAAGACCTCAAGGGATATACTGATCCTGCTGGAAAAGATCAATCAGAAATACGGCACGACGATGCTCATCGTGACACACAACAACTCCATCAAGAATATGGTGCATAAGGTCATCATCATCAAGGACGGGATGATACGCAAGGACTATGAAAACGAGACCCGCGTCCCTGCCGCCGAGCTGGAGGACCTATGATGGAAAGAGTATTGAGAAAGCGCCTGCCGAGAGATCTCAGAGCAGGCCTGGGGCGGTATCTCGCGCTGATACTTGTCATAGCAATGGGTATATTTCTGGTCATCGGGATCGTAGGCTCGGCAGAGACGATCATTCACGGCGCTGAGGCCAAGCGGGATGAATTCTGCACCGAAGACGGCTTCTTTTCAGTATTCCTGCCTCTTTCCGACAGCGAGACGGAAAAGCTCTCTGAGGGCGGCACAGTCATCGAAGCGGAATTCTATACCGATCTTAAAGTCGATGAGGACACCAGGCTCCGTATGTTCAAAAACCGCCGGAATATCGACAAGCTGATCCTCGACGAGGGCAGGCTCGCGGAAGCAGACGGCGAGTGCGTCATCGAGAAACGCTATGCCGAAGAGAACAAGCTGTCTCCGGGAGATACTGTCAGGGCGGGCGGCAAGGAATTCAGGATAACCGGCATCGGCACTGTCCCTGATTACGATCAGCCCAAAGCCAAATTTTCCGATACGGCGGTGCAGTCAAAATACTTCGGGCTCATATTCGTGACAGAGGATTTCTACGAAAAAGTCAGAGCCGGGGGAGACCTCCCGGCGGAGGAATATGTATATGCCTACCGCCTCGGCAGCGGCATCACCGACGATGACCTGAAAGACAGGATCAAAGCCGTAAAGCTGGACTATGAAAAGGTCGATGACAAATATTTCCGGGAGCAGACGGAAGATATCCTGAAACAGAAGACCGAGCTTGAGAGCTTTATAGATATGATCCCCGGCGGGCAGGAGAAATACGGCCCGCTGCTCGATAAGGTCTTTGACCTGAATATGGAAAACCTGATCTCCTTTGTGCCGAGAGGCAATAACGAGCGCATCGAAGCCGCCGCAGGAGATATGATAATGGACAGAAATGCCGGGCTTGTGGCAGGAGTCATCATCCTGATCCTTTTCGGCTATGTTATCTCTGTGTTCGTTGTCCATAGAGTAGAGAGCGAGGCTCCCGTCATCGGGGCCCTGTATTCCCTGGGCGTTAAGAAAAAAGATCTGCTCCGCCATTACATCACCCTGCCCACCGTAATTGCTTTCATAGGCGGTGCCATAGGCACTGCTCTTGGCTTCTCGCCCATAGGCATCGGAGTCCAGGTAAAGGACAGCTACGGCTATTTCTCCCTGCCGCAGTACGACATTTACTATGCACCCTACCTGATAGTTTACGGCCTTGTGCTGCCGCCTGTGATCTCGGCGGTGGTCAATGCTCTGACTATAAACAAAAAGCTGTCCCGCACAGCGCTGTCTCTTCTCAGGAACGAGCAGAATGCTTCCGGCTTCCGCCGTTTCAGGGTGCGGTCGAAGAGCTTTATCACAATGTTCCGTATCAGACAGATGGTCAGAGAGCTGCGCTCGGCGGTCACAGTCGTAGCGGGTATGCTGGTCTCTCTGATGGTGGTCATGCTGGGGCTGGATTGCCTGGTGATGTGTCAGGCGGTCAAGGAGAACAATGCTGCCGATACCGATTATGCCTATATGTATCTCTATAAATATCCCGAAGCGGAAGTCCCGGCAGGAGGGGAGGGAGCATTCGTCAAGACCCTCTCCACCGAAAGTACGGGCTACACTCTGGATGTTATGTTCATAGGCCTTGAAGAGAACAGCAGATACTTTGACGCCCGCCCGGAAAAGGGCAAAAACAAGGCTGTGATCAATAACTCTCTTGTGGAGCGTTTCGGCTTCGGCAAGGGCGACAGAGTTACTTTCACAGACAGAGCCTCTGATATAGACCACAGCTTTACTGTAACCGACACAGTGCAGTATTCTCCCGGCTTTACGGTATTTATGGACATAGGCTCTATGCGGGAGCTCTTCGGGGAGAATGAAAACTATTTCAACGCCGTCTATTCCGACAGAGAGCTGGACATAGATCCGGGGCGGCTTTACAGTGTCACCTCAAAGAGCGACATCGAAAAAAGCGCAGGAGTCTTCGTAGATCAGATGGCTTCGCTGGTATGGATGCTGCTGATCGCGGGGACAGTGATATTCGTCGTCGTTATGTATCTTATGATGGGCGTTATGATCGACCGAAGCTCTTTCGGTATATCCCTCATCAAGATCTTCGGCTACCGCCCGAAGGAGGTCAGGAGCCTGTATCTTAACGGCAATCTGATCGTAGTCTCCGTAGGTGCGCTGATCTGCATCCCTCTTGCAAAGTTCATTATAGATCGCCTCTATCCCGGCTTTATCCCCAATGTGGCCTGCTCCATGGTGCTGTCATTCCCGCCCTATCTTTACGCCATAGTCTATGCGGCAGTGCTCGCGGTGTATTTTGTCAGCAGCGGCCTGCTCACAAGAAAGCTCAGCCGCATCACACCGGCGGAGGTGCTTAAAAACAGAGAGTGATCTGTCCTTATAATGCTTTCATCTGTGCCTTTTTATAGCTGTACCCGCAGGGAGCCCGTCTCTCTGCGGGTATTATGTTCTTAACAAAATTATATTAGCATACGCTAACTGTTTTTGTGTATCATTACAAATATTGAAAAACAGCAGGGATTTTGACCTGAACTCTCTTGACAACCGACTTTCAGGGTGGTATCATAAGTATAGGTTAGCAAAAGCTAACCTATGATCCGGCACAA
Source organism: uncultured Clostridia bacterium (assembly GCA_946545645.1). GTDB lineage: Bacteria > Bacillota > Clostridia > Oscillospirales > Ruminococcaceae > FB2012. The sequence continues at coordinate 9,463 of CAMNNQ010000046.1, forward strand.
TAGTTAGCCAAAGCTAACAAATAGCTGTCCCTGACAGCATAGAAACGGAGTGACAAATGAGCGTAGTTATAGTCGGAGGAAACGACCGTATGGCCACGAGATATAAGGATATTTGCAGAGCCTATGATTGCAGGTCAAAGGTGTTCACGCAGATGCCCGCAGATTTTGAGAGCAAGCTCGGCTCTCCCGACCTTGTCATCGTATTTACCGGCACCTGTTCCCATAAGATGCTGGGAGGAGTGAAGAAGCATTCGGAGCGCCTGGGAGTCCCGGTTCGGCATCTGCATTCATCCAGCGTCAGCGCGCTGAAAGATCTGCTGTCAAGTTACAAAGGAGTGAAGAAATGATGCCGTTAAGTATGGCCGAACAGGAAAAGGAATTCGTTATCCGCAGGATAGGCGGGAACCCGGAAGTCAAGAAGCATCTGGAGGATCTGGGCTTCCATGTCGGCGGGACAGTCAGCGTCGTCTCAAAGCTGGGAGACAATGTCATCGTAAAGGTCAAAGAGTCCCGCATCGCCGTCAGCAATGAGCTGGCAAGAAAGATAATGGTATGAGGTGAGGAAATGAAAACACTTAAAGAGACCGCTGTCGGTCAGACCGTAAAGATAGCTAAAGTTCACGGCGAGGGCGCTGTCCGCCGCCGTATTATGGATATGGGCATGACCAAGGGCACAGAAGTCACAGTCCGCAAAGTCGCTCCTCTGGGAGATCCGATAGAGATCACTGTCCGGGGCTATGAGCTGTCTATCCGCAAAGCGGATGCGGAAATGGTGGAAATACTCTAGGACAACACCGCACAACCCGCGGCTTGCGCCTCTGCACGTCATCTGCTTGCATATTTTCCGTCATAGCACACAAATTTTCCTTGCCGGGCGTC
>CAMNNQ010000047.1 GCA_946545645.1 uncultured Clostridia bacterium
TAGCGCGTGACGGAAGCCCCGCGCGTAACAGAGCTGACAGCGGCCTCAAAACCCATATTGCTCAGTGTTTTGATGATAACTGCCGTGTTTTCGCGGATCTCCTGCTCGGCCTCATCAGACAGGCCTTCGCTGTTATCGGAGTGATATTCAAGAAGATCTATCGGCGGGAAAGAGTATCCGTCTTTGGTTTCGGCGGTTTTGAACATATCATTCGTCATATAACATTTTCCTTTCTTTGGTCGGTTCAGGTCTGTATTTACAGTATATCACAATTCAGGCGCAGTATTTTGAGCATAGGTTCACACTGTTATCCTCGCAGCCTTCCCCCAGGGCGGCTCAACATCTTCATTGTTCAGCAGCCACAGCACGGGTATGCCCATCGCCATTTGTTCCGCAGGGAAAGGCGCATAGCCGTCGGTCAGGATAATGATGCTTGCGGGGAGGCTGTCCTGCATATTCTGCCGAACATACTCAAAGATCATCTGAAAATCTGTTCCGCCGCCGCCCTCGGGCTTGATTATTCTGAACTCGTCCTCCGACTTAAATGGCTTCGGCTCAACGACCGCCGCATCAAAAAATCCGAGCCGGCCTTTCAGCTTTCCGTCGAACTGATCTATCGCGCCCTTTACCTCGGAGTAGGCCGCTGTTATCATATCGTCCGACATACTTCCAGAGGTGTCGATCATAAACAGGATATCCTCGACACAGTCGTCCTTTTCGTTGAAGTCGGGCAGGAAAAAGGGGCAGTCATCAAAGCGCCTGTCGGGAGGAGTAAATGAATAATCCACGACATCTTCTTGAATAAAATCGGTGAGTATCGTGCGCCAGTCTGTCTGAGGCCGCCGCAGTTCTTTGAGCATACGCTCGGCAAACAGCGGAAGAAGTCCCCACTGATTGGAAGGATCGCGTATCGATATAGCTTCGGCAGCATCTTGAACCCGCTTTGTCCAGGCATCTCTGAGCGCGTCGTCCTCTTCCGTTCCAGCCTCCCAGCGTGAATGATCGTCCCATGCACCCGAAGTGCATTTTTCGTTCCCGCCCTTTTGTTTTGACTTCCCCGCAGCATTGCTCCTGCCTGTACCTTTTGCCGAAGCATTTTTTGTGCATTGCTTCGGCTTTTTCATTTTCCCCGCAAGCATATTATACACCTGCTCTGCCGTGTATTCATACCCCTCTTTCCCGTCAGGAGCAAGGTGCATTGATTCGCCGTATCCTTTCAGCGTGATTGCCTTCGCGTTCATATTATTGGACAGCATTATATTGGAATTCACTACGATGTCGCAGGCGATATTGAACCGCTCAGCCTCACGGTCTCCCTTGCGGAAACAGTGCTGCAAAGCAACGTGGAGTATCTCGTGCATCATAATGAAATCCAGCTCCGTGTCGCTTAGGCTCTCCAGAAAATTAGGATCGAAATATATCCTTTTGCCGTCGGTGGCGGCAGTTTCGCATTTCTCATCAAGGGTATATATCATGTGCATCAGCAGCAGACCGTAAAAGCCGTTGTTAATAAGCAGCCTCATCCGCGACATCAGCAGCCGTTTCATATACTCTCTTTTCTTCTCATCAGACAGATCCATTCATCAAACTCCCCTTTGTCTGTAACCACCTGTTAAATTCGGGAACAATCATAAGCCGCTGCTTATAGTCCTTTTCGATATACATATAGTCTCTCAAAAGCACTGCACTGAAATCCGGAGGCATCCTGTCCGCATAGCGGATAGAGTTGGCAATGCGGGACAAATCGTCCTTGTGCGCCCTTGCATAAGCAGTCATTGATGTGGTCAAGGCATACATAGCATCGGTGTTTTTCGGCAGCGGAGGCATCTTTCCGTCGAAGATATCCTCTATCTTCGGCAGGTCTTTATAGACCTGTGCCCACGTTCTGAATTCCACCGCCGCACCGCAGCCCACTACTCCCGCGATCAGCGAATACATCTCCTCAACATCGTCGCTTATCCCGTTAAGTATATTGCTCACCATTTCCCAGGAACGCGGAGTGGGAAATGCAAGGTCATCGCTCGCCGCATCGAAACCCAAAAGGTAATTCTGTCTGAACGACAGGAACCCGATGACCTTATCGTTTATGCCCGTCGATATCGCCCATTCCTTCCACGAGCCGAAGCTGCCCTCTATCTCAATGTGCATCAGACGGTTGGCAAGAGCCTTCGGCATTTTGAAGGCCACCGACTTATCCGTTACCCTGTTGCCCGCCGCGATGATGATACAGTTGTCGGGCAGTCTGTGTTCTCCCACAACGCGGTCAAGAGTAATCTGGTAAGCCGCCGCCTGCACCGACTGGGGCGCTGCGGATATCTCGTCAAGAAACAGAATGTTCACTATGCTGTCCGAGGGATCCATTTGAAATATCTGCGGTTTCAGCCACACCGCAAGGGTCTTGTCCGCATTGGCTGTGGGTATTCCCCGCAGGTCAATGGGGTTAAACAGCAGCAGCCTTACATCGGTGACACGGACTTCTTTGTTTGTGCTCTCTTTTATCTCTGCGGCGATCTGTCTTACCGCCTGCGATTTTCCTGTTCCCGGAGGTCCCCAGAGCATCACCGAGGGCATCGTCTTTATCGGCAGGCCGCTGTTTATAACTGCGCTGTATGCCCGGCTCAGCTTGTCAACTGTTTTCCCCACCGTCAGCGACGGTATATTGGTCGATCTCACATCATTCATTTTTTGTCTACTCCCAATCTTTTATCAAGTTTTTCGAGCTTCTTTTTGTATTCCTCTATCCGATCGATATAGCTCTCGTCCTTTGAAAGCTCCGAACGGATATCCCGCTCTTTATCATTAAGGCTTTCAAGCCCCTGCTCCAACGCGGCAAGGTGTTCGTCAAGCGAGTCAAGGAAATTGTCTATCCTTATCAGATTTCCAATGTCCGTATCACCTAATTCAACGTAGTATTTCCCGCTGCGTTTGAGCCACAGATACGGCCTTTCGGGCGACATATTCGCAGGAAGAACTATATCAAATCCCCGGTATGTCAGAAGCGTTCTTTCCTTGGTTTCCAAAGCGTTCTCTCTGACAGCATCCCCGATAAGCTCCCGCAGCTGTCTGCGGTTATCCGCTTCAGCTTTTTTCTGCCTGCTGTCTGCGACGGGAGGGTTGGCTTTCTTCCATTCCGCATAAGCCGTGATATCCCTTTTGCAGCTTTCAATCAGATTCATCTGATTCTGTATCTTTGCGGGAAGCTCAAGCAGCTCCTTTTCAAGCCGCAGCCGCGATTCCACAAGCTTGTGCTGCAGGGTCATATATCTTGTCAGTTCATTAGCGGCCTCAACACGCTCCTTTATCAGAGGATCACCCACGGCAAGAGCCTTGACTTCGGCATAATCAAGCACGGTGTCCGCAATGTCCGTCCCGCTTCGTTCCGTCAGCGAGCCCGACAGCAGGCTCGAGATAAAACGCTGCTTTGTTTCAAGCAGCTGCCACGAATAAGCGTCAAAACTGCCCTCGGTGATATATCGGTAGATGAACACCCTGCCGCTGGTATTCCCCTGACGGAGTATCCTGCCCTCGCGCTGTGTCATATCCGCAGGCCTCCACGGGACATCAAGGTGATGAAGTGCTATGAGCCTTTCCTGAATGTTCACACCAAGCCCCAGCTTGAATGTGGAGCCGATAAGTATGCGGATATCTCCGCATCTGACTCTTGCAAAAAGCTGTGATCTCTGTGTCTCCGTTTCGGCATCGTGAACATAAGCGATACTGCTCTCCGGCACTCCAAGCTGCATCATTCGCACTTTCAGTTCGTCATAGATATTGAACCCTGCTTTCGGTGTCGATGTGTCGCAGAAGATAAGCTGTGCGCTCCTGTCCGCCGTTGTTTTGAAGTATATATCCGCAGCGTTCTCGGCACAGCGGGCAACCTTTGATTGATAAGTAAACATCGCGTGAGGGTCAACAAGCCTGAGATCCAACGCCGCCTTTCTTCCGTCGGTGGTGATTTTCAGCATATTGTCATCTTTCCTGTTCACCAACCCCTTTCTGACACTGTCCGCTCTTGATGATATATCGTCAAGATACGCCGAAAATTCAGGAGTTTTAGACACCACCGCATCGCTGTACCCGCTAAACACAGGGATTCCCGTCGCACCGTCTGCTCCGTGAAAATCCGCCACCGATGACAACAGCGAGGTCAGCTCCGGCAGATTATGGAACTTTGCAAACCGTGTTGCAAGTCTGTAGCTGCTTGTGTCCACATCAATCTCAAACTCCGTGACCTTTTCGGCAAACATACCGATCCAGCTGTCAAAGCTCTGGAGATCGAGCATAGCCAGCTCGCCGCTTTGAAGATACTGCTGCATGATATACACATCGGTGACGGAATTCGTTACTGGCGTTCCCGTGGCGAGGACGACGCCCTTGCCGTCGTTCTTTTTCTGGATCATATGAACCTTGTCCATCATATCGCGGCACTTCTTCGAGCCCGCACTGCTGATGCCGAGGACGTTCTCTGTCTTGGTATCGAGCGGAACATTCTTGAAATTGTGCGCTTCATCGACAAACAGCCTTGTGATGCCCAGCTCGTCAAAGCAGACGGTGTCATACATATCATCCATAGCCGCCGACATATCCGCGAGGGCTTTTTCTATAGCCTCCTGCTTCTTTTTCAGCCTTGATGTGGCCTTAGTCTTCTGTCTGACAATAGCCTCCACCTGGGCTTTTCTGCTCTCCAGTTCTTCAAGATAATAATCTTTGGAAAGAGGTATCTGCTCAAAGCAGCTGTATGCCATGATTATGCCGTCAAAGTCCTCGTCTCTGATCTGCTCTAAAACCGCATTCCGCTTCTTTGGTGCAAAGGCTTTCGGATCGACACACAGCAGCTTTGCACCGGGGTACATTTCCAAAAAGATGATTCTCCATTGCCCGACGATATTGTTCGGAACAACATACAGATTTTTCTTTGAAAGTCCCATTCGCCGCAGCTCCTGCCCTGCGGCTATCATCACATAAGTCTTGCCAGCACCGACATCGTGAGCCAGCAAAGTATTCGGCGTAAAGATGATCCGGGCGGCAGCGTCCTTCTGATAAGGATAAAGCTGCACCGAAGGCGACATCCCCGGAAATTCAAGAAACGAACCGTCAAATATCCTGCGCCTTACGCATCCGAAGTTGTTTTCGTAGATATTTTCGAGCCGCTTTTTCCTGTCCTCATCCTGCCATACCCATTTCTGAAATTCTTTTATGAGCTTCTGCTGTTTTTCAAGCGCTGCCACCGTCTCGGCCTTGTTTATGACCCGCTTTTTACCCGACGAATTGCCCGTACAGCTGACCTCGTCTGTCACCGTGACGCTTTTCATATTCAGTGTCTTTTCAAGGATATACAGCGCTTCGATTCTCTCCGTTCCGTAGACCTTCCTGACACCCACGCTGTGATGATATCTTGACTTCCCGGGTATCTCCCAGGTGCCTATTATCCCGTCGTGAACGGTCCTCCACGATTCCATAATCCTGTCCTCATCGAAGGAGCTGAAACCACCGTTTTTATGCCTGAACGGGCTGCCGAACAGGTGAAGGATAAAGTCGTCGATAACACTCGCAGGCACCCAGGGCGACCCGAGAGTGATATATATATCCTCTGCCGTCACCGCAGGCGGCAGGACTTTTTCAATCGCCTTTATGTTCTCGGAAAACCAGCCGTAATATTCCTTGTAAGCCTCTCTTGCGGTGTTCAGCTTGCGCATAAGGTTCCCCGAAAGATACTCCTCCGCCGTCTCCCAGCCCTTGTAAAAGCATTCGCCCCATGTGTCCGGGTTCTGATAGATCGAGCCTTTGAGTGTGCAGATAACGGTCTTATAATCTGCACCTGTGACTGATGAAATATACTCGATATCCACCCTGCCGAGTGTATTAAGACACATAACGAGGGCATCAGGGATGCTGTCCGTATGCACGCCGCGTGTGCGCTCGTCGGAGTCAAAAACGTTCTCCCAGTCAAGCGGGAGATCCATGCAGGTCACCTCGCAGACGTGCGCCTCCTTGCGCTCTCTTTCCTCCTGTCTCTGCCGCAGGATATCAGTCATCTCCCTGCGCCTGCGCTCCTCTTCCTCGCGCTTCCGAGCCTGTTCCTTTGCCTCCCGCAGCTGTTCGATCATCGCACCGATCTCCTCAGAAGAACTGCCCCCGACTATATCCAGCAGCTCCGCAAGCGTGATCTGCCCCGGAACGGACTTCGTGTTCTTACAAGCCATACTTTCACACCCCTGCACTTAGTTTGGTTTCATTATATCACTGGGGGTGAGCAGATTTTTGTGCAGGCATAAAAAATTCCCGGCACGACCGCGGGTGGTGTCGGGAGTGAGTTAATATAAATCTAAAACAGGCAGATTGATATTTCTCATTTTTTAAGGCAACACCGCACGACCCCTGTGCATCAGTATGCGCAACCTCAACTGGCGTTGAGGCACAGATTTTCGTCAGATTGCCTAAAT
>CAMNNQ010000048.1 GCA_946545645.1 uncultured Clostridia bacterium
GATGCGCCGTCCAGATTTTCGTCAGATTGCCTAAATTCGACGCAGGCTTGCTGACGCAAGTCAAGGAGAATTTGGGTAATATGACGGAAATCTGGCAAGCAGATGATGTGCAGAGGCGTTAGCCGCGGGTCGTGCGGTGTTGCCTATAAGCATCAGCTCGGAAGCTGCGTGGTATCATATTATTCGTAAAAAGGTATCTTCCGCCTCCGGGCGGAGGATGCCTTATTTCTTTCTGCGGGCTGAACTTGTGGCAGAGAGAAGAAATGACCGGAAGCGGAGAAAGCACTGTTAAATTCTCCGGAGCCTGTACGTCTGAAGCATCAGTAATTAACATATCCTATAATCGAGCAGAAAGCATAAGGACAATTATTGCCGCCTCATCCGCAAAAAATGGCTAGAAAAGAATGGGAGCATATTCTATAATTATATTAACCTGATATTATAACGAGAGGATGAGGCAAATGAAAAAATATCTTGATGAAACTCTGACCGCACAGGAGAGAGCCGAGGCGCTTGTCGCAGAAATGACAATCGAAGAAATGGCGAGCCAGCTTCGCTATGACGCTCCCGCAGTAGACAGGCTTGGCATCCCCGCTTACAACTGGTGGAACGAGGGCGTTCACGGCCTCGCAAGGTCCGGCGTTGCTACAATGTTCCCGCAGGCTATCGGACTTGCCGCTATGTTTGACCGTGAGCTCACAGGCAAGGCCGCCGAGATCACCGGTATCGAGGCAAGAGCCAAGTACAACGAGTATTCCAAGCGCGGAGACCGGGATATCTACAAGGGGCTGACCCTCTGGGCTCCCAATATCAATATTTTCCGTGACCCCCGCTGGGGCAGAGGCCACGAGACCTACGGCGAGGATCCCTACCTCACAGCCGAGAACGGCAAGGCTTATGTCAAGGGGCTCCAGGGCGACGGAAAAGTTCTCAGAGTCGCCGCCTGCGCCAAGCATTTCGCTGTGCACAGCGGCCCCGAGGCGCTGAGACATTCCTTTGATGCCAAAGCGGATGCCAGAGACATGGAAGAGACTTACCTTCCCGCTTTTGAGGCTCTGGTCAAGGAAGCCGGCGTTGAAAGCGTTATGGGCGCTTATAACAGAGTAAACGGTGAGCCTGCCTGCGCCTCCGAATTCCTTATGAACAAGCTCAAGGATTGGGGCTTCGACGGCTATTTCGTATCCGACTGCTGGGCCATCAGAGATTTCCATGAGAACCACAAGGTCACATCCTCTCCCGTCGAGTCGGCGGCTATGGCTCTCAAAGCCGGCTGCGATGTAAACTGCGGCTGCACTTATGTCAATCTGCTGGCAGCCCTGGAGCAGGGACTCATCACCGAAGAAGATATCCGGATCGCCTGCGTTCACCTTATGAGAACACGCATCAGGCTGGGTATGTTCGACAGCAAGACCGAATATGACGATATACCCTATTCCGCAGTTGCATCCAAGGAGCATAAGGCTTATTCGCTTGAGTGTGCAAGACGCTCTATCGTAATGCTGAAAAACAACGGCATCCTCCCTATCGACGAGCAAAAGATCAAGACTCTTGCAGTCATCGGGCCAAACTCCGACAGCCGCATCGCTCTTGAGGGCAACTATAACGGCCTCTCAGACCGCTACACTACCTTCCTCAACGGCATACAGGACAGATTTGTCGGCAGAGTCATTTTTGCCGAAGGCTGCCACCTTTATAAAGACAGAGTTTCCGGGCTGGCTATGGCGGGCGACAGATACGCCGAGGCCGAGGCCGCTGCCGCTAATGCTGATGCAGTTATCCTTTGTGTCGGGCTTGATGCCACCATCGAGGGCGAAGAGGGCGACACCGGAAATGAATTCTCCTCCGGAGACAAGAAAGGTCTCCTGCTCCCCGCTTCTCAGGCGGAGCTTATCCGCAGAGTCACCGCTATCGGCAAGCCGACAGTTATCGTAGTCGCAGCCGGAAGCGCTATCAATACCGAAGCTGACCCCGATGCCCTGCTCCACGCCTGGTATCCCGGCGCAGAGGGCGGTAAGGCTCTTGCAGAGATCCTCTTCGGAGATGTATCTCCCTCCGGCAAGCTGCCTGTCACCTTCTATGAAGACACCGAAAAGCTCCCTGAGTTCACTGACTACTCCATGAAGGGCAGAACATACAGATATGCCAAGGACAATATCCTCTTCCCCTTTGGATACGGCCTTACTTACGGAGACGTCCGCTGCACTTCTGTCGATTACAGAGACGGCAAGGCGTATGTCACAGTTGAGAACAAGGGCAAAGCCACCGAGGATGTCATTGAGCTCTATATCAAGGACTATTCCGAAAATGCAGTACCCAACGAGAGTCTTTGCGGGTTCTCAAGAATCTTCCTGGGCGAGGGCGAGAGCGGAGAGTTCGTAATCCCTGTTGACGAAAAAGCCTTTACCTCTGTTTCCGCCGACGGCAAGCGTGCAGTATACGGCAGCAGATTCACCCTTTACGCCGGAACACACCGCCCAGATGCGCTGAGCGTAAAGCTCTCCGGCAGCGAGTGTGCAAGTGTGGAAATAACAAAGTAAACCGGAAAGATATAATCGTGAACTAAAAAGAGGTAGATTTGATGAAAAAAAACAGATTACTTGCTGCATTGCTGACAGCAGCGGTCATCCTCGGGTCCTGCGGATCATCCGACAGCTCCTCCGGCACATCCGAAACTGCTCCCGCAGATAAAGAAGCTACGGAAACCACCGCCTCCGCTGAGGACAAACCCGCTTCCGAGGAAAATGCCCCAACAGAATTTATCCCCGAAGCCAAGAACACACAGGAGCTTATCCTTGAAGTCGATACAGACCCTTCGCACCGCGATAAGCGATTTGTGGAGACTGCTGATTACGCACAGCTCAAAGAGACTTATAAAGACAAGTTCTATTTCGGCTGCGCTGTATCGGAAAGAGTTATGGGCAATAACGAATACACCGAGCTGACAGTTGCACAGTTCAACAGCTATACCGCCGAGAACGCAATGAAGCCTGACAGCGGCCTGGATTGGAAGACCGCCGCCAAGAACCCGGAGTTTTATAAGGAACACGCCCCTGTAAACTTCAACCGCTTCAAGAACTGCCTCGACTATGCCCAGGCACATAATATGAAGGTCAGAGGACATACCCTTGTATGGCACAGCCAGACCCCGGAGGAGTTTTTCCATGTAAACTACGATAAGACTTCTGCATTCTGTGATAAGGAGCTTATGCTCAAGAGAATGGAGAACTATATCAAGGATGTTCTTGAGTGGACAAACGCCAACTATCCCGGGCTCATCTATGCCTGGGATGTAGTAAATGAGGCTATCGACGACGGCAGCGGCATGAGAAAGCAGTCCAACTGGTATAAGGTCGTCGGAGAAGATTTCGTTGCAAAGGCTTTTGAGTATGCGAGAAAGTATGCTGCCCCCGGCGTAAAACTGTTCTATAACGACTATAATGCTTACCAGGCCCGCAAGCAGAGAGATATCCTCAAGGTCATCAAGCCCATAGCCGAAGCCGGCAATCTTGACGGCGTCGGGATGCAGTCCCACCTCGGGCTCTATCTCAACCCCAACGACTTTATGAAAGCAGTAAAGAAATACCACGACGAGCTGGGCTGCGAGATACATATCACAGAGCTTGATGTGGGCAACGACAAGAAAAAGGTCGATGATTGGGAGAAGAAGCAGGCCGACTTTATGACCAGATTCTTCACAGCTCTCCAGAAGACCATCGACGAAGGCGTACCTGTTACAAGCGTTACCATCTGGGGCCTTACCGACGATATGTCCTGGAGACAGAATGAAGGGGCGCTCCTTTTCGAGATGGATCTGACAAAGAAGCCTGCGTTTGACGCTATAATCGAAGCGAAGAAATGATCCCGCGGCAAGGGCATTAAACATCAAACCAAAAACCGTATATCCCCGTGCAGGAGGATATACGGTTTTTCATGCCCTTGCCGCCCTTCCGGGCAGCATGATGGGCATTACAGTATTCTGTTTAGGTGCAGGGCCTTCAGCTTTCCCAGAAGCTGTGAGAGCTGATCCTTATTATTTCACCAGCTCGATCTGATCGCAGACCTGGCGGAGTATCTTGCCGTAGGCAGTATTAGTCAGATGAATACCGTCTCCGCCTGCCCAGTAGTTTCTGACATCGAGCCTTCCGGTCGCTCCGAGAAGCCCGCTGTATATGTCGATAAATCCGTAACCCTTGGCGATCCTCGCAGAAGAGTTTTTCAGAGCCGCATTAAAAGCGTTGACCTTAGCCATACTGAAATTCGCATTATCCGTCGGGGTAACAGTAGCTATATAGATCTTAGCGTTGGGAGTTACCGACTTCATCCAGTCGCAGAGGGCGAGATAGTCGTTTACGAACTGCTCTGCCGAAGTCATGTTCAACTGGTTTATACCCATAGAGCAGATGACGATACCAGGCTTGGCCAGTTTATATGCTGTTGCAAAATCATAGCTGCCGCCGTTTACATTGAACCATGTGCCGGCTACAAGAGTATGCAGCTTAAAGATATTCCAGGGGGCAGCACTTCCCGCTGCAAGCACCTGGTTCTGATGCATCCAGTTATAGACCTTCAGCCCTGAGCACACGGAATCACCGACGAAGGTAAGATACTTGATCTTCTCTATATCTGCCTGAGTAAATCCGGAGCTGGTATAAAGGTAGTTGGTGTTCTGATTCTTGTAAAAGCTGTCATAGCTCACCGTCCCGGCAGGGATCTGGATCTGCTCAACAGCGCCGGGGTTTACGGGAGACGGAGGTGTCGTTTCCTTCTCTGTTGTGCCCTGCGCCGGAGGAGTTGTGATGACTGGCGGCACAGTGGTCGTAGAAGTAACGGGAGCCTGGGTCTGCTTAGGCGTCGTTGTGACAGTTGTGGTAGCAGTCGCCTTGGCAGTAGTCGTCTCCGGCTCAGCAGTAGTGGTCTCAGTAGTAGTGGTTGTGGCTGCTGTAGTAGTATCGGCAGTGGTAACAGCTTCTGTGACAGACGAAGTATCAGGGGATGCGGAAGCAGATGTCTCCGCAGGGGCTTCGGTAACAGAGGATGTCACTGTCTGAGACGCAGAAGCGGTAGTCACTGATGCAGACTTATCCGCCTCAGAGATGGTATTGCCGCAGCCTGTGCAGAGCATCGCGAAGATGCAGGAGACCAGAAGTGCTGTACTTTTTAATGAGATCATTTTATTCCTCCAGGTATCACCAGTACATTATTACAGGTGTATCGAGCGGTACATTTTCGTAAACGTATTTTGCTGCGGAATAAGGCATATTGATACAGCCGTGGGAGCCGTCGTACTTATATCTGTCGCCGCCGAAATAGGGGTGCCAGTTAGCATCGTGGAGCCCGACTCCGATAGTTGATATATCGTTCCAGAAAGCAACGGGGGTCGTCCAGCTCTCGCCGGCGGAATTGGAGCCTGTGAGGACTTTATTCTTCTGCTTGAGCCAGAGGCAGTAAACTCCTGCGGGGGTATTGCGCTCTTCGGTAGGCTTGCCGGAAACGATATCACATTCATATTTCTTGACACCGTTCTCATAGTACCAGAAATGCTGCTTTGCAAGATCGACCTCGCAGTAGGTATTTCCGATATCAGACTCGGCGGTGCGGTATTTCCTGTCGCAGGAATACTCATAGCCGCAGTTGGGGTTTACATAGTATACAGGCTGGACTTTCTCCTTGGATTTGCCCTCCTTGATGAGCTTGATGACGAGATCGCACATCTTCTCCTGATCTATCCACCAGCCGTAATTTCCTCTTCCCTGATCGACGATGATATCGCCTCTGGTTGTTGACTTGAAATGCCTCTTGGTGTTATAGGTATCATACTTGGCTGCCAGACCCTCGACATACTTCATAGCCTTGTCGCGGTTTACAGTAAAGCCCTTGAGAGCATTATTGTCCTTGAACTCGATCCATTTCATGAATTCTGTCCCGGTCAGCTCTGCTTCTTCATAGACAAAATCGAAAGTTATCCTTACTCTGTCCATCTTGCGGAAGGATTCGAGATCCTCCTCCAGATCGGCAGCCAGCACCTTTGGCTGATAGTAGAGATCCATCTCACTGAGGTCAATATTGAGTATTCCGTGTTTGAAGCAATCTTCAACATGAGTCATGAGCTCATCCAGCTTACTCTCGTCGATCTTGTCGCCCTTCTGCTCCTTGACTATCTCAAAGCTGCCGTTGGTATACTTTACAAAGGCGTCCTTGGGCTCCAGCTTACCGGAAGCGTCGATTATCCTGCGCTTGAGCTCTGATTTGAGCAGCACCTTATCATAGGTATACGCGGTATCGAAGGTATAGTCTGTGCGCTTGTTCTTGGCGCTGTTCCAGTTATAATAGTTCTGGCCGTCCATGAGCTTGGTGATCGTGGCCTTGATATTATCCTTATAACCGATATCGGAGAAGGGTATGACTGTCTTGGAACCGTCCAGCTTGATGAACACGAGGCTGTCCGCCGTATCGTCGCTCTTTCTCGTAAGGGCGCGGTAGGCTTCGGTTTCGTTCATATTGCTTACTTCGATATCGTTGATAAAGGTGTTGGGCAGGAACTTATCCTGGGCCTCACGCATCCCGTGGAAGAACCAGAAGAGATAGATACCGAGGCCTATGAGAAGAAGGATGATAAGTGTCACAAGAACAGCGATGATAACGCCCTTGCTGCTGCCTCTTTCGGCTGCTCTCTCTCGGCTGCGGCGGTCTGAGTCGGAGCGTTTCCTGCTGCCGGAGCTCTTCTTGCCGCTGCTGCTCCTGTTACGACGGGCGTCGCCAGAAGAGCTCCGGCTGCGCTCTCCGGAGCTGCGTGAGCCGTCGGGCCTTCTTCTGGCGCCCTCCGGCCTTTCACGGGAGCCGGAAGGCCTGCTGCCCTGAGGCCGTCTCCTGACAGGTCTTTCGCTCTCCTCGTCGCGCTGCATTTTTTCCATTATCTTACGCGCCATATCCTCGTTTGAGGAAGGACGCTGTTCGTTCTGCGGTGTATCGCTCATAGAGTTTTCCCCTTTCAGCCTGAATTATGTCATACATCTTTATTATACAACAGCTTACAAGCAATTTCAACTATATATTTTCAACAATTATTGCCACCGATCTATGGTAATTAAGTCAAAAACGCCGATATTTTTCGACTGATGTAAAAGTTTAAACTGAGTTTATATTAGGAGAGCATAATATCTTTGGCATAAAAGCTGAAAAGACAGACGGAAGGAGACAATGATTTATGCTGAACTTGAAAGACATCGTCAAGAATTATGTCACCGGCGATGAAACTGTCCGGGCGCTGAAAGGCGTCTCGCTGGAGTTCCGTGAGAGCGAATTTGTCGCTATACTCGGGCAGTCCGGCTGCGGCAAGACGACCCTGCTGAACATAATCGGCGGACTTGACCGCTACACCAGCGGAGACCTTATCATCAACGGCCGCTCTACTAAGGAATACAAAGACAGGGATTGGGATTCCTACCGCAACCATTCCATCGGCTTCGTGTTCCAGTCCTACAACCTTATCCCCCACCAGACTGTCCTCTCCAACGTCGAGCTGGCGCTGACCCTCTCCGGCGTTTCCAAGACCGAGAGAAGAGAGAGAGCTATCAAGGTGCTGGAGCAGGTCGGGCTTAAAGACCAGATGAACAAAAAGCCCAATCAGATGTCCGGCGGACAGATGCAGAGAGTCGCTATTGCCCGAGCCCTCATCAATGACCCGGATATACTCCTCGCCGATGAGCCGACCGGAGCTCTCGACTCCCAGACCAGTATCCAGATAATGGAGATACTCAAAGAAATCTCCAAGGATAAGCTCATCATTATGGTAACACATAATCCTGAGCTTGCTGACCAGTATGCAACGAGAATAATCAAGCTGCTGGACGGACAGGTCACCGACGACTCCAACCCCTACCAGGCCAGTGTCATCGAGCCTATCAAGGACAAGACCGCAGAAAAGAAGGATAAAAAGCAGAAGACCTCCATGTCCTTCTTCACTGCCCTCGCCCTTTCAATGAACAACCTCCTGACCAAAAAGGGCAGGACTATACTGACCTCATTTGCCGGAAGTATCGGTATCATCGGTATCGCGCTGATACTTTCCCTCTCAAACGGCGTTCAGAATTATATCGATAAAGTGCAGGAAGATACGCTTTCCAGCTATCCCCTCCAAATCGAGCACCAGACCTTCGATATCACCGACCTGCTCACCAGCATGACCGGAAACGATACGAAATCAACTGTCGAACACCCGAAGGATAAGATCTATTCAAACGGGATGATGTATAACCTTGTAAACACTCTGGTCAGCCAGGTCATCACAAACAACCTCAAAGACTTCAAGGCCTTCCTGGACGATAAGAGCAACGGCATGTCAGATCTTGTTACCAGCATAAAGTATACCTACAAGACCCCGATGAACATCTACCGCGCTGATGTCGAAAACGGGCTGGTCAAGACCAACCCCTCAACGATCGTCGAGGATCTTTACGCCAGCATGGGCGTTTCCTTCAATGTTACTGGCTCGGCCAGCTCTATGATGAACCTGGGTATGTCCAGCAACAATGTCTGGTCAGAGCTCATCGACAACGAATCCATGCTGAAAAGCCAGTACGAGATCGTCAAGGGAAGATTCCCGGAAAAATACAACGAAGTCGTGCTGATAATCGACGAGAACAACAATGTCCATGACTACACCCTCTATGCTCTCGGTCTCAAGGATGCTGAAGAGATCAAGGAAATGCTGAAAAAAGCTCTGGCAGGCATTCCCGTAGAACAGAACAAGGTCGAGGGAGAAAGCTATTCCTACGACACATTCCTGAATCTTAAATTCAAGCTGCTGGTAAATTCCGATTACTTCCAGAAGAAGGCTGACGGAACATGGCAGGATATGACCGATGACAACGCTTACCTCCTGAACAAGATCAAGGATAGCGAGGAGATCAGCGTAGTCGGTATCCTCCGTCCCTCGCCGGATGCGGTCACGACCTCTATCCGTCCCGGCTCTATAGGATACCGCAGCGACCTTATGACACACCTTATCGATAAAGTCAACGAAAGCGAGATCGTAAAGCAGCAGAAAGACAATCCCGAAACTGATGTCTTCACCGGCCTCCCCTTTGAGAACAAGGACATCAACGAGCAGCTCTACGATGCCTATATCGCAACTATAAAGGACGAAGAGGAAAAGGCAAAGGTCCAGGCCTATGTTGACGATATCAAAGCCAAGGGCGAAAAACTGGAGATAACCGAAGAGATGCTCCAGACCTATGCTATGTCTCTCCCGGCAGAACAGCAGGCAACAGTCTCCGCATATCTGAAGCAGCTCAAGGAATCAGGCCTTTCTCCCAACGATATCGTAAAGCGCTTCTCCGGGCAGATGAATTTCCTGAAGACCGACGCGACCTATGATGACAACCTTACCAAAATGGGTGTCTCCGATCTGGCGGATCCTTACCGCATAAATATCTACCCCAAGGATTTTGAATCCAAGGAAAAGATCACCGAAAAGATCGAGGCATACAACAACAGCAGGACAGAAAAAGCCGACAAGATAACCTATACAGATTACATCGGCCTGCTGATGAGCTCTGTATCGACGATCATCAACGCAATCAGCTACATCCTTATCGCATTTGTATCCATCTCGCTGATCGTTTCCTCGATAATGATAGGAATCATCACTTACATCTCTGTTCTGGAAAGAACAAAAGAGATCGGAATCCTGCGAAGCATCGGAGCCTCGAAGCGCGATATCAGCCGTGTATTCAATGCCGAGACCCTTATCGTGGGCTTCTGCGCAGGTGCTATCGGAATAATCGTAACGCTTCTGCTGAACATCCCGATCAACATCATAATCAAGAATATCACAGATATTTCCGGGCTCTCCAAGCTCCCGATAGTCGGAGCGATAGCTTTGATACTGATCTCGATGTTCCTGACCTTTATTGCAGGACTCATACCCTCCAAGCTGGCGGCCAAGAAGGATCCTGTTATAGCACTCAGGACAGAATAACATCCCGCCCCGCAGCTCTCACGAAAGCAGGAGTCTGCAAAGAAACAAAAAAAGAATGGGTGTCCCCTTTGCGGGGATACCCATTCTTTCTTTTCAGATCGAGAAAAGATCACTTAACGTCCAGCTTGTCGTCAAGATCCTCCTTGTAAGGCAGGATGATAGCTGCAACGATGTAGGTAACAACACCGACTCCCATGCACCCAAGCACGACTGTCGCCAGTCTGACAAGGCTGGGGTCAATGTTGAAGTATTCGGCAAATCCGCCGCATACTCCTGCCAGCATTTTATCCTTCTTTACCTTGTATAATCTCTTGTACTCCATCTTTTTTCCTCCTTTGATCACATAGAATCATTTTTACCCCCGCATGGCTCCCCTGCCCTTTTGCAGGGAAGCCCGCGCTGTCTTTGTGTTTACTGTCGATCACTTATCTCCTATAAAGTTCAGGCTAACATTCCCGACTCCGACATCAACTTTTATCGGGATGGGACGCTCGTCTTTGCTTCTTGAGCTGACCGCGTTTATGTCTCCCTTGTTAATGTCTACGTTGCCGACACCCTTATCGATGTCAATGTCGTAGTCAAAATAATGTCCGCGAATATTGAACTGTGCGCTGCCGACACCGCAGTCAACATCGAGCCTGCCTGTGATCGTTCCGGTATAATCCATATCGCCTGTTCCGCAGTCAACATCTATCCTGTTGGCCTCGATGTTCTTCATATCGACATTACCTGTTCCGAGATCGATCTTGATATCGCTGCTGATCTTGAAATTGGTTGCTTTGAGCTTGCCTGTCCCGATGTCAAGATCGAGCTTTTCTGCTGTAATGCCGTCTGCTTCGATATCTCCTGTACCGACATTGAAGCTAACAGTCTCATAGACCTTATCGGGAAGTGTGATATCTAAGGTCGGTGTATTGATAGAAACGGAGATAAGCTCTTTCAGGCCGAAAATATTGAAGCCGTATCTGCTCTTGACTGTGAAAGTGCTGCCCTGTACTCCGACGGTATAGTCGCTGTCCGGAAGATATTCGCCGTGAACTACGATCATATCGCCGCCCCTGTGGATATTGACGGTAGCCACTCCGATGTCGATGTCTATATTCTTGATCTCTGTCCCGTCGCTGGTAGTAAGCGGCTGAGAAACATCTATGGTCTTGTAGGTTATATACTTTTCAACACCGATCGTTCCCCAGAGGATGCCGCCGATGACAGCTATGATCAGCCCGACGATGATAAGGATGAGCGAGATCAGCAGTATGGGCGATCTCTTCTTAGTTGTCTCTGCCATCGCTCACACCTCCATAAAGATCTTCTGGCCGAAATCCGTAAGCGCTCCGAAGAAGCCCAGGAATATCCTGCCGCAGGCCTTGGCTACATACTTTACTGTAAGCAGGAAGATCCCGATCATAACCAGACCGCCGCCCATAAATACCAGCCCGGCGGGCGGGATCGAAGGGATGCTGATCAATCCGCCTATTGCGCAGGAGATGCCGCCGGCAATAAATACCAGCTCAATGGAGAAAAGAACGATCGTCAGTACAAACATCAGGACCATCGATACGATAAGCAGCGGGAACCACAGCGGGAAAAGCAGCACCATAGCGATGATAGAACCGACTTTCAGCTTGCCCTTCTGAGCGGGCTGCTGCATATAAGGATAACCCTGCTGCGGAAAGGAGCCGTTCTGCATATAAGGACCGGCCTGTGGACCGTTATTGAAATTCTGCTGAGTCTGGCCGAACTGCTGACCCTGTTGTGCCTTCGGGCCGTTATACTTCTCAATGAAATATGCCGGGTCTCCGTCAGGATCAATGCCGTTCTCAACATAGAGCTGCCTTGCAATAACGTCGATGCTGCCCAGCTCTTCTGCGGTCTTTTCTTCATTTTCTTCTCCCGCATCAAGAAAAATCTCGTTATAGTAATCGAGAGCACTGTCCAGCTCTTCTTTCGGCAGCTTTGATAGTCTTTCTCTCAAAGTGTCGATAAATTCCTGTCTTTTCATGCCGAGATCCCCTCCCCTAAAATCTGATCTACCTTTCTCTTATGCTCTGTCCACTCCCGCTTGTAATTGCTGAGAGCTTCCAAGCCTATCTCGGTAATTTTGTAATAGCGCCGGTTTCTCCCCTGAAACTCCTTGTCATAAGTCTCAAGCATACCGTTTTTCTGCAAACGCCGCATGACAGGATAGAGCGTTGACTCTGAGACATCAACTGCTGTCCGAAGAAGCTGTGTTATCTCATAGCCGTAGGTATCGCTGTTGCTTATGACCGCCAGCACCAAAGCATCAAGCAGCCCCGAGCTTATCGGAAAACTCATACATATTACTCCTTTCGCACAATATTGTTTCTTTAACCATATTATACGCCATATAATATTATTTGTCAATATTATATTGCAGAAGAATGTGTAAAACAATAACGCATTTTCCAGCTGAAATTTGTGCATTTTATACATCAGGAGCTTTTCGGGGGTAATGATCCAAGATCACAAGAAGGAAAAAGCCGCGCTCAGAATCGTTCCGGTCAAGACGAACCCGGCATTTTAACGAGCTTAGCGGAAGAATAAAACCACCCCACAAGGGGCGCAATGCTGCCCGCTTTGTGCGGCGCAGCACTTGTTCTGTGACCCCGCCTCAACCAACCTCCCGCCCCTCTAAATGAAAGACGACGCTGAACCTATCGGCAGCGTCGCACGCCGTAAAGACGACCCCGCAACGACAGCAAGCGACCATCGGGAGCGCCGCGTTTCGGCGCTAAAAAAGCGTTTCGGAGCTAAAAAAACAAAACAGCCGGCCTGGCACAACCGACTGTCTTGCTTTGGAAATTAGAAATGATGAAATCACTTGCTGTCTGTAAAAATGAAGAACTATATTAGGACATGCTCTGGTTGATACCGTCGATGATGAAGTCGATGGACTTCTTGTTAGCCTCAACGATCTGAGTCCAGCTCTGAGCGCCGGATGTAAGAACAGTACCCTGTGTTACATTCTGCATAGCATTGGACATATCGTCAGATACACCGCCTGTGAAGTCGAATACAGGATTCTCGTTAACGAGCTTGTAGCACTCTGCTCTCATCTTGATCATGTCTTCGTTCCACTTGCTGATAGTTCTGAGGTCTTCCTCACCAACTGCTGCAAGGTCGTTCTTGGCAACCATACGGCAGTTCATGTAAGCAGCCCAACCCTCAGGGTTCTGAGCGCCCTTGCAGAGGAAGTAACCATCGTCACGAGCAGTTACATAGTGCTTGCTGTCCTTGTCGAGCTTAGGCATCGGAACGAACATGATCTCGCCTTCCTCAACGTGACCGAATGCAACAGTGTCCTCAGGCTTGCCGGTGATGCCCCAGAGGCCGCAAGGATAGAACAGAGTCTCTCCGGATCCGCAGCCGGAACCTGTTGTGTTGTTTCTGATCTGCCAGTTGTTAGCAGCCAGATCGAAGCAAACGTGGTTGAGCTGGAGCTGATACATCTTCTCCTGAACCTTTGCAACAGTAGGATCGTCAAAGTTCTCAACAACCTTACCGTCCTTCATACCGATCAGAGGCAGACCGGAGATATGGCCCATAGCCTTTGCATACCACCAACCGTCAAGGCCGCGATAGTCGTTGTCCTCATCGGTGAAGTCGATGCACATCTCAGCGAACTTATCCCAAGTCCACTCGCCCTTGTAATAGAGCTCTGCAGGATCCTCATAACCCTTGTCCTCGATGGTCTTCGGGTTGTAGATGCAGATGATGTCAGGCTCAGCCTGGATAGCAGCAACATAGTGCTTGCCGTTGTAAATGAAGTTGTCGTTTACAGTCTTAGCAGGAGCCCAGAGTTCGGAATCCAGCTTGATGTAATCGTCGATAGGCTGGAACATAGCCTTGATAGCACCCTTCGGGAAACCATCCATATCCATAGCGGAGAAGAAGTCAGGAGCGTCGTTGGAAACAACGGCGGTAGCAAGGTCGGTATATCTGGTCTCCCAAGTGGAGGAGATGTACTTGAACTCGCCCTTGTACTTATCTCTGAACATCTGGATATCAGCGGGAACCTTAGTGCCCTCTGCGGGGTTGATATCCCAGTGAGAAAGGAACTTAACTACCTTGTTAGCCAGCTCTTTTTCTTCGAGCTTGCTGGCAGCGGATTCAATTACTTCCTTCTCGGACTCTTCTCTCTCAACATTGCTGACTGTTGTCTGAGCAGCATCAGTTGAAGAAGACGAGCTGCTCGATCCGCAAGCTGCTGCGCTTACACAGAACGAAAGTGCGCACATAGCTGCAAGGATCTTCTTGGTGTTTCTCATTAAAATTTCCTCCTTAAATAAATTGTAAAACAGTTTCATTTTTTTAAATCAGCCTTTAAACTGATTTAATTTTAAACTAAAAATGCTTATTCCGCTCCCCACTTTTTGCGCTGTATTTCTCATTTTTTGCTCATTATGTATAAAATCAAGCAAAAATAAAAGAACAGTAAAAAAAATATGGCAATTATGACAAATTGGAAAAGAGCGGTAATACTATTCGTCCGAGGAATTCACTATTCTGTAAAGTTTTCTGAATTCAGTCGGCGTACAGCCTTTGATATCGCGGAAAACACGGTTGAAGGTCGTGAGGCTGGAGAACCCGACCTGCATAGCGGCCTCCGTTACTGAAACGTCGTTGTTAACAAGCAGCAGCTCTGCCGCTTTGATCTTCCGCCGGTTCAGAAAGCTGACAAAGGATGTATGACAGTACTTTTTGAAGAGCCTGGAAAAATGATACTTGCTGTATCCGGCCATTTTGGCCAGCTCTTCCAGAGTAATGTTATACATATAATTCTGCTCGATATATCTGAGGACCGAGCCGAATTTCTCGGCATAGTTCTCTTCCTCTTCGCCGAGGCCCGCAAAGCGGTATTCCTTAATCCTTACCAGCATAGTCAGCAGCTTCAGGTAGATATACACCTCGGCCATATCCTTCCAGCCGGAATAAAGGGTGTATATATCCTTTAAGATGTTCCCAAGCTGGTCGCAGAGCTCCCTGTCGTTGTGATAGCTGATATGGAGCGGGGCGCCGAGGATGGGCTGCAATGCCGATAGAGACGGATTGTCGGCGATAGACCGGTTATCGAACAGCATTATGATCCTTCGCCCCGGCTGAGCTCTGAGCTTATGCAGAGTCCCGGCGGGGATCATCAGGATATCGCGCTCCTCAAGCAGGAATTCCTTTCCGTCGCAGTTGGCTTCAAAGGAATTGACAAGCGGCATTATGACCTCGATCGCATTGTGCCAGTGCGTCGGGTACTCTTCATTCTCCACGTTGTCATAGATAAGGACGCTGCGGTCTCCTGAGAAGTCGACGGTTTCATAATCACCGTCGAGATGTACGATCATCAAACATCATCTCCATTCATCATTTCCATTCCAAATACTGTGTCGTGCCTGCTTGCAACAAATATTATAACACAGCTTTTCGGCAAAATCAATAGTTTTAATAAAGTTTTTAGCAAAATTTGAACAGGTTTAAGCAAAATAGCTCTTGAAAGTACGGTTTTTCGGGGATATAATAAAGTTAAAAATTTTATAAATGAGGTGTATCTATGGCGATCAAATACGAATACAAGGAATACAAGAACTTCGGGAACTGTCTTTTCATAACCAACGGAAAGCTGACTCTGGGCGTTACAACAGATGTCGGGCCCAGGATCATCTTCTGCGCTCTGGAAGGCTATGAGAACATCATGTTTGAGGACGAAACAAGGCGTTTCGGTGAGGATGTCGGCGAATACGGGAAATGGATAAACTACGGCGGACATCGTCTCTGGAGCTCTCCTGAGCTCGTCCCCGACACATATTTCCCTGACAACAGCAAGGTAACTGTCGATATCGACGAGAGCAAAAACTCTTTCACCTTTACCGCTGACCCGACTCCCTTCGGCAAGCAGTTCTCCGTTAAACTGGAGCTCGCCAAGACCAAGCCTGAGGTCAAGGTGACACACGAGATAAAGAACGTATCGAAGAAGCCTCTGGAGTTTGCTCCCTGGTCGCTGACCTGCACAACAGCAGGCGGTGTCTGCATGGTCCCGGTATCTACAAGGAAGAGCGGCTTCCTGCCCAACAGAGTCATCTCTCTCTGGGATTACTCCTGCGTAAATGATTCCCGCTTCAAGCTGACCAATGAATACTGCCGCATCAGGCAGGACAGCTTCTGCAAGGGCGCTTTCAAGGCAGGTTTCAATGTTGAGGACAAATTCGCATCCGTTATCGTCAACAAGCAGATCTTCATCAAGAGCTTCGGCGAATACGAATGGGTAAAATATCCCGACTACTCCTGCAACGTTGAGGTATACACCAATGACAGCTTCCTTGAGTGCGAGCTGCTGGGCGAATACAAGGTATATGCTCCCGGCGAGTCGGCTGTCATCAAGGAAAAATGGAAGCTCGTCCCCAACGACGAGGGCTTTGCTCCTGATATCGAAGCGCTGAAAAAGCTGGCCAAGTAACAGTAATGAAATAACACAAAGAAAAGGGGCTGTTCATACAGTCCCTTTTCCTTGTTCATAGCTATGTCTCTGCGGGAAAGCGCTGCAAAGCAGCTTAATAGACCGGGACCTCTGCGTAAACTTCTTTACAGATAGATCTCAGCTCATCGTCAGACTTTTTATCAAGTTCCCCTTCATTATAGAACTTCACCAGCATAGCAGCAACTGTCTTGCCGCTGTGGGTGAATACCAGGTCGTAAAGGCCGGCCTCGCAATCGGAGGGATTGAGATAGGTCGAAGCCCAGGAGCTGCCCTCCTCGGCGTCGGGATCCTTATAGAGATCTGATACCTGAGCGAATCCGGGAGTCAGATCAGTACACTTGTTATTGAAATAATAGCTCTGATCGTCCTTGTGTGAGAAGAACCATACCTTCATATCGTAGGTCTGATCTGAATCAAGATAGAAATCCAGGTATTCATTCAGCTCGAAAACACATCGTGTAGCGCCATCCGTGGGTTCGGCAGAATTATATTCCGTTGAGCCTGCACGGTTTCCGGTAATGGCTATCTTGCGGATAACAGGCTCAGCGCCTTCCTCTTCCGGGACGGATCTCAACTGTCCGCCGTGCAGCATCATTGTCTCAATCCTGCCGGGATCTTCTGTAGCCGGAGCCTCGGTACCCTCCGCCGGCTTTTCTGTTGCGGATGCGGTGTCAGAGCCCTCGGCGGGCTTGGCTGTATCGGCTGCGGTGCCGGAAGTCTCCTGAGCGGAGCCCTGTGGAGCGGCTGTTGACTGCGCCTTGCTGCTTGAATCGCTGCTGCCGCAGGCTGCCATAGAGAGCGCCATTACTGCGGCAAATAAAGCCGCACATACCTTTCCTGATCTTTTCATTGACACGACCTCCTTTTAGATAGGCTTTTATCGTTCCGGGAAACAGGCGGGGCTTTGCTGAAGGCAACACCGCACGACCCCTGTGCATCAGATGCGCCGTCCAGATTTTCGTCAGATTGCCTAAATTCGACGCAGGCTTGCTGACGCAAG
>CAMNNQ010000049.1 GCA_946545645.1 uncultured Clostridia bacterium
CGCTTGCTGTCGGTGGTGGGTCGTCTGTACGCCCTGCGACGATGCCGATAGGTTCAGCGGCGTCTTTCCTTTAGAGGGGCGGGACGTTGTGTAAAGGGGGCTGCCCCGCCCAAACCAAGTGCAAAAACTTCACATCAGCTCACGCCTGAATTCGGGGGCTTTCCGGTCGCCCCCGAACCCCTTCGGCTGCTTGCTGTCGTTTATTTGTCGTCTGTACGCCCTGCGACGCTGCCGATAGGTTCAGCGGCGTATCTCCTTTAGAGGGGCGGGACGTTGTCAGGAGTCGGGCTCCGCACATAGCAACAGTTTGGCTTTGCCTCCGGCGCGGCTCCGGCGAAATTCACAGAAAAAGCTCTCCCCCCTGAGGGGGAGAGCTCCTTTTTTTCGCATCGGCCCTATGAATAACTCTGCACGGATTCAATTGACCTTCCAGATCTCTTTTGCGTAGTCTTTGATGGTCCTGTCTGATGAGAACTTGCCTGCCGAGCACATATTGAGCCAGCATTTCTTTGCAAAGACCAGTTCGTCACGGTAGTCACGGTTGGCACGCAGCTTGGTCTCAACATAATCTTTAAGATCTCCAAGCAGATAGTAGTGATCGGGAACGTGCCAGGAGGCTCCGTCTGTCAGCGCCTTGTAAAGCTCTTTGAAACTTCCCTCTTCGTTGGAAGGCACTCCTCCGTCATCCAGCGAGCCGTCGATCAGCCTTGCAAGAACGCGGTCGATGCGGCTGTCGCTGTAAAGTATAGTTCTGGGGTCGTATTCCGGCATGATCTTTTCCAGCTCTTCGACCTTTGCTCCGAAGATATATTCGTTCTCTTCTCCGGCTTCCTCTGCGATCTCAATGTTTGCTCCGTCCAGAGTTCCGAGAGTCACAGCGCCGTTGAGCATCAGCTTCATATTGCCCGTTCCGGAAGCCTCGGTACCGGCTGTGGAGATCTGCTCGGAGATGTCGCAGGCCGCTACCAGCTTCTCGGCGTAGCTGACATTGTAGTTCTGTACGAACACTACCTTTATGAGATCTCTTACTTCAGGGTCAGCCTCGATCATTTTTCCGATCTCACCGATGAGCTTGATTATCGCCTTGGCTCTCCTGTATCCCGGCGCGGATTTCGCTCCGAAGATAAAGGTGACCGGGGTCAGATCCTTTATCGTACCGTCCTTGACACCGTCGTAGATATAAAGGATAGAGAGCGCGTTGAGAAGCTGTCTCTTGTATTCGTGGAGACGCTTGATCTGGATGTCGAAAACTGTCTCTGGGTCGATCTCAACGCCGTCATGAGCCTTGACAAAGGCGGCAAGCTGGCGCTTCTTTTCCTTCTTTACTGCTATGAACTCTCTGAGGATGCTCTCGTCATCAGCGTATTTCCTGAGGCCGGCGAGCTTATCCAGATCTCTGACCCATTCGTCGGAGCCCAGCAGCCTTGTTATCATAGCCGAGAGCTCTTCGTTGCAGAGAGCCAGCCAGCGGCGCTGCGTGATGCCGTTGGTCTTGTTGGTAAAGCGCTCGGGATAAAGCTCATACCAGCTCTTCAGAGTGTCAGCCTTCAGTATCTCGGTGTGTATGCGGGCGACTCCGTTGGTATGAGAGGAAGCGTATACCGCCATATCTGCCATCCTGACCTTTCCGTCATTGACAGGCATGATAGATGTTATGAACTTCCTGTCCTTGCCCAGCGCATACATATCCTTGATGAAGCGCTCGTTTATCATCAGGATTACTCTGTAAACTCCCGGCAGCAGCTTCTCCACCAGCCTTGCATCCCACTTTTCCAGAGCCTCCTGCATAACAGTATGGTTGGTGTAATTAAACACCTTCTGTGCGATGCCGAAAGCGCTCTCGAAATCGTAACCGTATTTTTCGATCATCAGCCTTATAAGTTCGGGAACGGAGATAACCGGGTGCGTGTCGTTGAGCTGAACAGTAACATAGTCTGCCAGGGTGTCAAGTGTGCCGAAGCGGGCAAAATGCTTGGCAGTTATATCCGCCATGGAAGCCGCTGAGAAGAAATACTCCTGTCTGAGTCTGAGCTCCCTGCCCTTATCGAAATTGTCGTTGGGATAGAGCACCTTGCAGATGTTCTCGGCATCGGTTGCAGACTTGACTGCGCCGTCGTAATCTCCGGAATTGAAAGCATCGAAATCAAAGCCCTCCAGAGCCTCCGACTGCCAGAGACGGAGAGTCCCGATATTCTCTGTGCCGTAGCCGATGACAGGCATATCATAGGGAACAGCCCTGACTTTCATATCTGCATACTCGACAGTGACTGCATCGGCATCGCAGCGCTTGCTCCAGGGGTCGCCCTGCCGCTGCCAGTCGTCGGGGTACTCCCGCTGGAAGCCGTCCTCTATCGCCTGACGGAAGAGGCCGTATTTGTAGCGTATGCCGTAGCCGTCCAGAGGGATGTCATGGGTGGCAGCGGAATCCAGGAAGCAGGCAGCCAACCTCCCCAGCCCTCCGTTGCCGAGAGCGGCATCTTCGATCTCTTCCAGCTCGGAGAGCGAATGCCCGGACATTTTCAGAGCCTCGTCAACGTCGTCCTTTATACCCAGCACCAGCAGGTTGTTATATACCGCTCTGCCCATAAGGAACTCCATCGAAAGATAGCAGGCTCTCCTGTTCGCCAGATGCTTCTCCCGGCTTCTGCTCCAGCGCCCTGCTATCTCCCTCATAACTACTGAGCTGACAGCCTCGTGGAGCCCGACTGCATCGGCTTTGGATGCCTCAACACCGAAGCGGCCCATAGTCTCCTTGTTTATCTCGTCAAATAAATACTGCTTATCCATTACTATTCCTCCCAGTCGATTTTTTCGGCGAGCAGATCGAATATCTCCCCTGCCGTAAAGCTTGACGGCTCCCTGTCCGAAAACAGCCCCTCGGAGACAAGAGCCTTTGCCGCCTCAACACCTTTGCGGTCGTAAACAGAAAAATCCTCAAGCATCTCGGAGAGCTTATCCATGTCGGTATTGAAGAGCAGCTCCCTCAATGTCTGGAACGCCCTCTGCATCTCCCCGATGATACGGTCAGAGCAGACAGTCTCTATCCCGCGCTGCTTTGCAAACCCGAACACATCAATGAGCTTCATAGCTCCGCCGTAGTTGTCCCGGGCTCCGATGACCACGCGCCTTATGCCTCCCATGACCAGTGTTCCCATACACATGACACAGGGCTCCAGCCCGGCATAAAGAGTATAGCTGTGGACATCGGGGTATCTGCTTATGTTGAGCTCCCTTACCGCTTCCGTCTCCGCGTGTGCGGCGGCAGGGTTTGGCAGGCCCGGTTCGCAGGTCCTGTTGCGCCCCTCGGAAATTATATTGCCTTCGCTGTCGGTGATGACAGCCGCGATCGCCTTGCTGCCCCGGCAGAGCGAAAGCCAAGCCAGTTCAAACACCCTCTGCCAGGGTCGGCCGACGGTATCAAACCTTGTCATTCTTTTTCTCTCCTCCGGCGGGCTTCTCCGGGAGCCTGCCGAAGAGCTTTGTGAGCTTCAGCAGTTCTTCCGAAAGCGCGTCTGTAGCAGCGCCTTCCTGCATCCTCCACTGCCAGTTGCCGCCGAGAGTCGAGGGAATGTTCATCCTCGCCTCTGCTCCGAGGCCAAGAAGATCCTGCATCTGCACAATCGCTGTCTCGGAAACGCTGGCCCAGGCCGCTCTGATGACAGCCTTTGGGATCTCGGCGTTGCGCCGGACATTAAGATAATCCCTGGCGAAAGCCGCATCCTTGCGGGACATTTTTTTCACCCAGCCTGCCAGTGTCTCGTTATCATGGGTGCCGGTATAGCAGACGCTGTTGGTATTCTGAAAATTATGCGGGAGATAGGTGCTCTCGCCGGAAGCATCGAAGGCAAATTCCAGCACCTTCATCCCGGGGAATCCGCTGGCTTTGAGCATCTTCGCCACCTTCGGAGTTATGAAGCCCAGATCCTCCGCGATTATGCGGCAGCTCCCGAGCTGCTTTTTGACTTCTTTAAAGAGCTTCATATCCGGCCCCTTGCGCCATTCGCCTATTACAGCGTCTTCCCGGCCGAAGGGGATGGTGTAGTAGCTCTCAAAACCTCTGAAATGGTCGATCCGGACGACATCATAGGTCTCGCAGGCGCTCTTTATCCGATCTGTCCACCAGGCAAATTTCTCCTTCTCCATAACGTCCCAGCGATAGAGGGGATTGCCCCAGAGCTGACCCTTTGCGGAAAAGACATCCGGAGGGCAGCCTGCAACATCTATCGGGGTCTTGTTCTCATCCAGCAGGAAATACTCCGGCTTTGTCCAGACCTCGACGCTGTCGTAGGCGACATAGATAGGAATATCTCCGATCATATCTATCCCGAGGGAATTGACATAGGCTTTAAGGGCTCTCCATTGCTTGAAGTATTCATATTGCAGGAATTTATAGAAGCCTATATCATCCGCATACTTCTTCTCTGCCTCCGCCACAGCCTTCTGCTCGAACATCCTGAGGGGCTTTTCCCATTCGTTCCATGCCCTGCCGCCGTGAGCGTCTTTCAGAGCCATAAAGAGAGCGTAATCATTCAGCCAGCCGTTCCCGGCGAGGAAGCCCTTGTAATCCTCCGCCGAGGAGTCAAACCGGGCATAGGCTTTTCTGAGGACGGGGAACACTTTTTTATAAAGGAGCTCATAATCCACCGCCGAGGGCTCGCCCCATTTTATGCGTTTATATTCTGCCCCTCTGAGCAGCCCCTCAGCCTCCAGCGTCTCAAAGTCGATGAAATAAGGGTTGCCCGCCCTTACGGAAAAGCTCTGATATGGCGAATCGCCGTAGCTGGTAGGAGTTACAGGCAGTATCTGCCAATATTTCTGTCCGCTCCGTTTCAGGAAATCCGCAAAAGCATAAGCCTCGCGCCCCAACTTTCCGATCCCGTATCTTCCGGGAAGAGAAGATATATGCATAAGTATCCCGCTGGCTCTCATGGTCAGTTCCTCCTTATCCTGTTAAAAATGCACGGTCAGGCATTGTCTGTATTATTATTATACACCACTTCATGCTTTTTTTCAAGTGCCGCAGCGGATAATAGGGCGAATGTGTATAAACGGTAAACAAAAATGCTGTATTTTATGTCAGCTATTGCTTTTTGCGGACAGGGTAGTATAATAATAGTTAGATTAGCACTCTGGCATCAAGAGTGCTAAAAATTATGCAAAAGGAAGGATAGCTATGCAGACAAAGGAATTCAAGGCGGAGTCGAAACGCCTGCTGGATATGATGATCAATTCGATCTATACCCATAAGGAGATCTTTCTCCGTGAGCTCATCTCCAATGCCAGCGATGCCATTGACAAGCTCTATTTCAAGTCTCTGACAGACACCTCTATGGGGATCAATAAGGACGACCTCTCCATCGAGCTGGCCGCCGATAAGGAAAACCGTACACTTACCGTCTCGGATAACGGTATCGGTATGACCGAGCAGGAGCTGGAGGACAATCTGGGAACTATCGCCAACTCGGGCTCCTTCAAGTTCAAAAAGGATAACGAGCTTGGAGACGATGTGGATATCATCGGGCAGTTCGGTGTCGGCTTCTATTCGACTTTCATGGTCGCCAAGGAGGTAACTGTCATCACCAAAGCCTTCGGCTCGGATAAGGCTTACAAATGGCAGTCCAACGGCGTTGACGGCTATACCGTCGAGGAGGCTGAAAAGGATACTGTCGGGACAACTATCATCCTCTCCCTGAAGGATAATACCGAGGACGAGAACTACGATAAGTTCCTCGACCAGTATCAGCTCAAATCGCTGGTAAAGAAATATTCAGATTATATCCGCTTCCCGATAAGGATGGATGTCGAGCACACCAACTATACCGATGAGGAGAGCGAGCCCACCAAGGAGATCGTCCACGAGACCCTCAATTCCATGACCCCGATCTGGAAACGCAGCAAGACAGAGCTTACAGACGAAGATTACAATAACTTCTATACCGAGAAGTTTATGGACTATACTCCCCCTATCGCGCATATACACTCAAAGAATGAGGGCCTGGCCACATACGATGCTCTGCTCTATATCCCCGCCCGCGCTCCCTTCGATTACTATTCCAAGGACTTCGAGAAGGGTCTCCAGCTCTATTCCAGCGGCGTTATGATAATGGAGAAATGTGCCGACCTGCTCCCCGACTGGTTCAGCTTCGTAAAGGGTCTCGTCGATTCGGAAGACCTCTCACTGAATATCTCCCGTGAGCTTCTTCAGCACGACAAACAGCTCAAGGTCATCGCCAAGAACCTGGAACGCTCCATCAAGAACGAGCTGACAAAGATGCTCAAGAACGACAGAGAGAAATATCTCAAGTTCTATGAGACCTTCGGGCTCCAGTTCAAATTCGGCATCTATCAGAGCTACGGCTCCGCTAAGGATACCCTTGAAGACCTGCTGATGTTCCCCTCCTCCTTTGAGGGCAAGCAGGTAACTCTGGCTGAGTATGTTTCCAGGATGAAGGAAGACCAGAAGGATATTTACTACGCCTGCGGCGAGAGCATCGCCCGCATCGAAGCGCTGCCGCAGCTCGAAAGAGTCAAGGAGAAAGGCTATGAAGTCCTCTACCTGACCCATGATGTCGATGAATTTGCCGTCAAGGTCATGATGAAATACAAGGATCATCCCTTCAAGTCCATCTCCGACGGAGACCTCGACCTTGAATCCGAAGAGGAGAAGGAGCAGGCTAAGAAGACCGCCGAAGAGAGCAAGGAAATGTTTGAATTCATGACCAAGAGCCTCGACGGAAAGGTCAAGGAGGTAAGACTCTCCTCGAAGCTGAAATCTCACCCTGTCTGCCTCTCTGCCGAGGGGAACATCACGATAGAGATGGAGAAAGTCCTGAGCGCTATGCCTCAGAACGAGCACGAGGATGTCAAGGCCACAAAGGTCATGGAGCTCAATGCCTCTCACCCGATCTTTGCAAAACTGAAGGAGCTCTATGTCTCCGATAAGGACAAGCTGGCCGAATACACCAAGCTGCTCTATTCCCAGGCACTGCTGATCGAGGGCCTCAGCATTGATGACCCTGTCGAGTTCGCCAACCTGATCTGCGGACTTATGGTATAAATACGATCATACTGAAAGGGCTGCCCAGTGCAGCCCTTTTTTTGTCGGATAGATCCTGCCTCCCGATATGCAGCCGGGATGCCGGGAGCCCGGACTTTTGCTTCGTTCAAGGAGCCGCTGCATTAAAAAGTCATTATATATGATATTTATGTTACAATTTTGATATAATTTCAGGTTAAAAATCTGATATACTGAATATGGAAATAATATTTCTGATAATCAAGCGACCTAAGGAGGTACCAATATGAAAGAGCTTACAGGTTTCGTTAAGGGCATAAATTTCGGCGGCTGGCTCTCTCAGTACAGCTACGACAGAGATCACCTCGACAGCTATATCACAGAGCAGGATTTCAAGACCGTCTCGGCCTGGGGGCTGGATCATGTCAGGATCCCCGTTGATTATAATGTATTTGAAGATGCAGAAGGGACTCCCACCGACCTGGGCTTCGAGTATCTGGACAAGGCTGCTGCCTGGGGCGAGAAATACGGTGTAAATATCATCATAGACCTGCATAAGACCTATGGCTATTCCTATGAGGTCCTCTACGGCGAATCGGGCTTCTTCCAGTCCGAAAAGCTCCAGGAGAGATTCTTCAAGCTCTGGGAGCGTATCGCCGCACGCTATGGCTCAAAGAGAGATACCGTCGCCTTTGAGCTGCTCAACGAGGTCAACGATAAGGAGCTCTCCGATACCTGGAACCGCATCATCCGTACCGCGATAGAGCGTATCAGAAAGCTGGCTCCCGGAAATATCATCCTCGTCGGCGGCTACTGGAACAACTCCATCGATGCCCTCCACGACCTCGACCTTCCTTACGATGACAGGATCGCCTACAACTTCCATTGTTACGACCCCTTCCTCTTCACCCATCAGGCTGCCTACTGGGTGCCTCAGATGAACGAGAGCTTCAGGATCTCCTATCCCGGTGATATAAATGAATACCGCATCAAAGTCAAAGAGCTGGATCTTACCCACATCCAGGATTATACGGATATCCCCGACAGCGGCTTCGACGCCTCCTATTTTGAGGGCAGATTCAGGAATGCTGTCAAGCTCTGCGAAGAAAGAGGGTGCGCACTCTATTGCGGCGAATACGGCGCTATCGGTCTTGCCTCCCCGGAGGATATCCTCCGCTGGTATAAGGACATAAACGCCGCCTTCGTGAAGTTCGGCATCGCCAGAGGAGCCTGGGCTTACAAAAAGGTTGACTTCGGTATCACGGAAGAGAAGATGAACGGCGTTCTTCCCGAACTGGTAAGATACCTCTGATACAGCTTACATATCTATCTTCATAATATTCCATCCAGTATCTATCCGGCAGGGCAACAGTTCTGCCGGATAGATCTTTTTCAGCATCATACGGAAAACCGGGGATAAATTTTTAGTATTATGATAAATACCTTATAGTTTGCTTATGTTTTTGATATCTATATTACGTATTTGATATAAACATATTCTGAAGTATTGTATTATATAAGTGAAGTCAGGGGGCATAGACCCCTCGGAAATTAAATGATCGGAGGAAATCACTATGAAATTAAGAAGAATCATTGCCGGTATGGCAGCAGCAGCTATGGCGGCTGCAATGGCGATCAGCGCATCCGCTACAAACATTTATGATGTTCTTGAGCCGGGCACAGAAGAATTCAATAAAGTCGGCGCACTCCCGTTCTTCATGAGCCAGCAGTGGGAATGGTGCGAGGGCACCTGGGCAGCTATCCAGGAGGACGGCACTATCCACGCTGAGTATGAGATCAGCCCCGTTCTCGCAGACAAGAGTATGTCCGGCCAGGGCACCCTCGGCGATATGGGTATCATGATCCTCAACCTTCCCGAAGAAAGCTATCCTTATGATATGAAGGTTACAGAAGCTACCTTTACTCCCAAGGACGGCGAGACTATCACCCTTCAGTCTGTTCTTGACATTCCCGGCGGCTATCACGATGCTGAGACCGGCATCCGTATCCACATCAGACCCGGCGATGCAGTAGATAAGGATACCGGCGCTGTTACAGCAAAGGCTTGCCCTGAGGTCGCAGGCTGGGATGAGCCCGGCAAGTTCAACGGCGGAACACTCAAGATCACAGTTGACTTCAAGAACGCTCCTCCTGTTCCCGTAGAGGCAGGCGGCGGCTCTGACGGTTCTGAAGACCCCGCAGCAGGCAGCGACAAGTCCGCTGATACAGGCGCAGCAGCAGGCGGCGCAGCAGCACTCGTTCTTCTTGCAGCAGCAGGCACGACCGTAGTTGTAAGACGCAGAAAGTAATCTGATCCGCAGATAATACGGAGGTAATTGGAAATGAGAAACATTAAAAGACTCTCTGCTGCGGCAGCAGCACTGACAATGGCAATTTCTATGGCTGCCTGCGGGAGCTCCAGCTCCAGCAGCTCCGCTGCAGATAACGGCGGCGCTCAGACCAAGGTTTCCGGCAAGGACCTCGACTCCAGCCAGCAGGACGTTATCGACAGCATCGCCAGCGACAGCAAGCCCGACGACAGAAAGCTGACAAACACCGAGATCAAGTGGTTCTCCTTCTGGGATATCAACCCCACATCCAGCGAGGATAAGGATATCGGCGTCGATCTCGCCCTCTTCAAGTCCAAGTATAACGGAACTATCAAGTATATCCAGACGACCTACGACACAAAGTTCGACGACCTGGCAGCGGCTGTTATCGCCGGCGATTCGCCTGACTTCTGCGGCGCAGACGATATGGATATGTTCCCGAGAGGCGCTATCAAGAATATGATCGAGCCTATCGACGATTATATCGACTTCAATTCCGATCTCTGGAAGGGGATCAAGGAAGCCTCCGATCAGTTCGTGTATAACGGCAAGCACTATGTCGGCATATCCAGAGTAGACCCCGCTTACATCTGGGTCTACAACAAGAATGTTATCGAAGAGAACGGCTTTACCGACCCGGCAGAGCTCTGGCATAACGGCCAGTGGAACTGGGATACCTTCTGCGATATGTGCAAGGAGTTCGCTGACCCGGATAACGATAAGTACGCTCTCGACGCCTGGTATTACGAGAACGCTCTTACCGAGTCCACAGGTCTCCCTCTCATCGGTATGAAAGACGGCAAGATCGTAAACAATATTGACGATCCCAGGCTGGCTAAGGCTCAGAATATGATGTATGACCTCCAGCTTAACCACGTTGTATATCCCAAGAACGAGAACAACTGGAACGTAAGAGGCGGTAAGGATAAGTGGGGCACAGGCCTCGCTACCGGTCTCACCCTCTTCTACCCCATAGGCTTCTGGGCTATCGAGGACGCTCCGTCTGTAACAGCTCCCTTCGGCAATATCGCTGACGGCGAAGTAATGTTTGTTCCCGTTCCCTGCGCTAAGGATTCCGATGCCCAGTATATCCCTTCGAGGATCCACGGCTTCTGCATCGTTAAGGGTGCAAAGAACCCCGAGGGCGTTGCAGCCTGGATGGATTGCACACGTTACGCCGAGGCTGACCCCAAGGCTAAGCAGGTAACTATCGACCAGTTCACAAAAGACTACGGCTGGACTCAGGAAATGCTGGATATGCGCGATGAGATCTACGCTATGGCTGCCGAGCACCCTGTATTCGAGTTCGCTATCGGCATAAACAAGGATATCTCCAGTATGACTGATAACGTTATCAAGGGCACGATGCATCCTGCTGATCCGAAGACCTGGACAGCCGTTGTTCAGGAGAACAAGAAGGCACTCGACTACCTCATCGAAGAGGCTCAGAAGAATATTTAAGTCCTGATGAGCAGCTAAATTATAAGCTCATAATTTCTCCTTATCATCATCCATCATCACGCTGCCGCGCCGGACTGATAAAGTCCGGCGCGGTTTGTGCTTCTGAGGGGTGATATCGGCATCTGCCGGAGAGTTATTGCATCTTTACATCCGGCGGATTATGTGTTAAAATATAAATGAACGCAAAGCGCTCATAACGGAGTGTGGCTTTTTATGATCGAGGTGAACAGAGTGAGTATCAACAAGGAGCTTTCCGCAAGAGAGTTTTTCCAGAGGGAAAACGATCTCCACCATTCTCCCTACGAAAAGGAGCTGGGATTCTTCGCCGCCGTCCGTGCCGGTGATACCGACCTTGTCAACGAGCTGTATACGCCGCTGGCAGTCGAGGGCTACGGAAGGCTCAGCAAGGACGATGTCCGGAACGTCAAGTATCATCTTGTCATTACCATCGCTATGATAACCCGCTTCTGTATCGAGGGCGGTATGGACCCGGAGACCGCATATACCATCAGCGATATCTATATCAACCGCACAGACGAGTGCCTAACCACAGAGCAGCT
Source organism: uncultured Clostridia bacterium (assembly GCA_946545645.1). Lineage (GTDB taxonomy): Bacteria > Bacillota > Clostridia > Oscillospirales > Ruminococcaceae > FB2012. Next base: position 11,367 of record CAMNNQ010000049.1, read on the forward strand.
CGCCCTGCTGCACAAAGAGATGATATTCGACTATACCAAACGTATGCAGCAGATACATTCCGGTGAGGCTTACTCAAAAAATGTCCTGATGTGTATCGACAAGATCTACGATAATATCTACAAGGGCGTGCGTGTCCAGAGCATAGCCGAGAGCCTCGGGCTGACCCCGCAGTATCTTTCCAAGCTCTTCAAGCAGGAGACAGGCATGACGATCTCGGATTACATCATGTCCCGAAGGATTCAGGCTGCCGAGAATATGCTCAAATACTCGGATTACAGCTCTGTCGATATCGGCAACTATCTCAATTTCAGCTCCCACAGCCATTTTATCTCCTGCTTCAAAAAGCACACCGGGCTTACCCCGAAGCAATACCGAGAGCGATTCTTCCGCCTCTACTGGAAGGAGCGCAACGAGGGAAAGCAGGTAAACGAATAGCAGATATCAGAGAAAATAAAAACCGTATATCCTCTCCGCTTGCGGCGGTAAGGATATACGGTTTTCTGTGTTTCAGGCAGTCCTTCTGACTTTATCTCATGCTCGTCGCCATAAGGACTCCTGCAACTGTTGTACGGAGACTGGCTATGAGCATATCGTGGTTACCTTCTATGAACTCGTTATCAAAGCTCTTGGCGGCTTCCTCCAGAGCCTTGGCAGAATCCGACAGCTTCTCGGCGCCGATAGTCTTGGCGGCGCTTTTCAGCGAATGGACATAGGTGCAGTAGCGGTCGAAATCGGCATCCTGCCTGGCGTTCTCCAGCTTCTCGATACGGTCGGGAGCGCTGTTGATAAATTCCTCGCACATCTCACCGTAGAAGTCGATATCGTTCATACAGTATTTCAGACCGATAGCGGTGTTGAGCCCGCCGACCTCCAGCATAGCGATGAAATTGAATTTTCTCTCGTTGCTCTCGCTCTCCAGGGATACAACAGTGTCCTCACTGACCTCGTCCTCCCCATGCTCTCTCATGATATAGTCCTTATCCTCACGGATTATCTGGAGCATTATCTCGGCAAAATCCGGGTCGAACTGTGTCCCCTTACCCTTTTCCAGCTCGGAGACGATATACTTCTGCGCAAAGATACTATGATAGCTTCGCCTTGAGGACATAGCGTCGTAAGCATCCGCGACAGCGATGATACGGGCTTCCTCCGGGATATTCTTTCCGGAGAGGCCGTCGGGATAGCCTGTGCCGTCAAATCGCTCGTGGTGCCATCTTGCGCCGACAGCCAGCTTCGGCATCTCTGTGATGTTTTTCAGTATCTCAAACCCGACGACAGGGTGGGTCTTGATGACATCGTATTCCTCTTCAGTAAGGCGCGAGGGCTTGTTTATAACCGAATCCGGAACGCCGATCTTTCCGACATCGTGCAGGAGCCCCATCATATAGACCTCCTCCTGCGCCTGCCCGGAATAGCCGGCGCGCCTTGCGATCTCCCTCGAGTAATCCGCAACTCTTCCCGAATGGCCGCGGGTATAATTATCCTTGGCGTCGATAGTCCCCGCAAGGGTCTGGACGATCTGCAAAGAAAGGCTCTCGATCCTTTTCTGCTCGCTGAGTATCTCGTCGGTCTTTTCCTTGACCTCCTGTTTCAGGTCGTTCTGGAGGCGCATCAGGTCGATGGTGTTCTTTACTCGCATGACAAGCACCGAAGCAGTAAAGGGCTTTGCGACAAAATCTCTGGCTCCTGCCGCCAGCACCTTGGTCTCTGTCTCGCTGTCATCGTCGGCTGTAAGGACTATTACGGGTATATCCCGGCTGTGTCTGAACTGCTGAAGCCGGATCATGGTCTCGAAGCCGTCGATCCCCTCCATGTGAAGATCCAGCAGGATGACATCAGGGGTGTTCTGCTTTATGAACTCCAGCAGTTCCTCGCCTGAGGACATACAACTCACCTTATAGCCATGAGTGGTGAGTATCCTTTCGGCTGCCTTGAGGTTCGACTGGTCGTCATCTACAACTGCTGCCCAGTATTGCATATCATCCGCACCTCTCCTTCACAATGGCCGATACTGTTGCAGCATTGAGCGGCTTGTCTATGACACCGCCTGCTCCAAGCTCAGCGGCGCGCTTTTTCAGTTCTTCCGTAACTGTCCCCGACATCATATATATCGGAGCATCTGTTATCTGCCTGAGCTTTTCCAGTGTCTCAAGTCCGTCCATCCCCGGCATCTCCATATCGACAAATACCAGCTCGGGCTTCTCGCTGCCGAAGAGCCTGAGCCCTTCTTCGCCGCTTGAAGCGGTAACGGCCTGCTGCCCGCATTTCTTCATGATAAACCCCGCCATTTTAAGTATCATTCCGTCATCGTCGATAAACATTACCTTACTCATAGTTCTTCTCCTCTTTTCAGTTCCGGATAGCAGCGGCTTCCCACCCTCTGCCTTCCGGAGCCCGTCTTTATTCTCTCCGACACAGCATATCCATGCTTGTCGTCTCTTATCAGTTTTTTCCGCCGGATCTGTCCAGCGCGGTCTTTATCCCTTCCGCCAGCGACTTCATCCTCGCGCAGAAAACCGCATGGTGCTCCGCAACAAAATCCGTTTCGCCGTTTTTTGCGGCATTTTCCAGCTCCTGAGCTTCAGAAGCCAGCTCTGCGGCGCCAATGGTCTTTGAGCTGCTCTTAATTGCGTGGATAAGTATCCTGTAATTCTCGCTGTCCTCTGTATCGAAGAAGCTCTGTAAGGAGCTGAGCTTTTCTTCCGAGGAGGTGTAATAGTCGCCCAGCATCTCGGAATAGAAGTCCTCGTCATCCATACAGTAGTGCATACCCATCGCCGTATCCAGCTCTTCCGGAAGCGCCGACAGCAGGTTCTCCCCGGGCTTTTCCTGCCCGGCAGGCTCTTCGCCGGAGCGCTTCTGCTTTTTGTCGCCGGAAAGATATTCGTTCAGGGTCTCTTCAAGAGCTGCGACCTCTATGGGTTTTGAGAGGTATCCGTCAAAGCCGGCGGCAAGATAGCTCTCCCTGGCTCCGATTATAGCGTTTGCCGAGAGGGCGATATACCGGCAGCTATCCTTTCTGAGGCCTTCCTCCTCCAGCTTCCTCAGAGTCTCGATTCCGTCCATATCCGGCATCATGTGATCCAGCAGGACTATATCGAAGTTCTCCTGCCTGATGAGGTCAATAGCTTCAATTCCGGAAGCAGCAAGCCTCGGAGCTATCCCGAAGAGCCCCAGCAGGCTCCCGGCGACCTTCAGGTTCATATCGTTGTCATCAACTACGAGTATCTTTGCCTGCGGTGCATAGAGCTCGCATTTATGCAGGCTGCGGCGGGAGACGGCGTCATCGGCAGAAAAGCTGCCTATGGGAGCCTCATTATCTATGACCTGTCTGAGCCTGAATGAGAAATCCGAGCCCTTTCCGTATTCGCTCTTTACGGAAAGCTCGCTGCCCATCATCCCCAGCAGCTTTGTGACTATCGACATACCGAGGCCTGTGCCTTCGATATTGCGGTTTCGCTTTTCATCCAGGCGCTCAAAGGATTCAAACAGCTTATCCATATCCTCCTGCCTGATCCCGATCCCTGTATCGCTGACTGTGACCTCCAGGAAGACTGCGCCGTTCTCTCTGCCTCCGTCTTTTACCGAGAGAGTAACACTTCCCTTTTCGGTATATTTGACCGCATTTGTCAGCAGGTTCTGTATTATCTGCCGGACTCTGAGGTCGTCACCGTAGAGCTGCGAGGGCAGAGTCTCATCAATTTCCAGCTCAAACCTCAGCCCTTTGGCTCTCAGCCTTTCGCGGACAGACACCACAAGGCTCCCGAGCATATCCCGGGTCTTGTAGGAAACGGGGTTTATCTCCATTTTTCCGTCCTCGATCTTGGAGAAATCGAGGATCGTGTTTATCAGAGAAAGCAGTGTCTTGCTGGAGGAATCGATATTTGCGGAATAATCAAGGGTATCCTTCTCCTTTGAGGTGCGCATTATCATCTCGTTCATGCCGATGATAGCGTTTATGGGAGTCCTGATCTCATGGGACATCTCTGCAAGGAAGCTGCTCTTCGCTTTATTGGCAGCATCCGCGGCAGATTTTTCCAGCTTCAGCATCTTAGCTTCGATCTCTTTCTGCTGCTCTCTGAGCTGCAGAGCCTCCAGCCGCCGGGATTCGGGCGTATTATCCTCCGCACGGAGCTGATAGCCTCTGATCTTATTTCCGAAGCAGAGATAGCCGAGAGTTACTTTATAGCTGATGCCTCCCCGGCTGACATAGAAAAACGGGTCGTCGCTGCCCTTACGCAGCTTGCGGACACATCCGAGGATATTTGCAAGATCCTCGCTGGAGGGCTTCAGTATCTCGTCGATATACAGCGAATCCAGCTCGGGGATACATTCCAGCATAGGGTCTGTGCAGCCGAGATATCGCATACGCAGGTCGAAGGAGGCGAAGCCTATGTCCCCCCTCTCGGAGATAGTCGCCATAGCCGATTCCGAGATATCGTAGAGAGTTATCTTGCTCATAACGATAAGGAAGATGACCTGCGAGAAGGTATATGCGGCAGGCAGCAGCTCTATCCCCGGATGGATAGGCTTGCCGACAAGGAAAGCGACCATGATGACCAGATAAACGATCAGCAGCAGCAGCGAATTGATCTTCGAGACATTCTTTCTGGTAAAGCTGTAGATTATCGCGCAGAGATTTGCAATAAGATAGACCGCTATGGTTATGTAGTATATCGTATGGATGAAGCCGTATTCCTTGACAAGATAAGCCAGCCCGTCCTGAGTCCTGAGCTCGGCGCTCTTGTAGAGCAGATCGCTCTTTGCCAGATTTATGGCAAAGAAGAATATAGTCGAGCCGACACAGAGCATACCTGCTGTCAGTATCTTAGGTATCCTGATCTTGCAGTAGCTCATAACATAGAGCAGGAAAATCAGCTCCAGGAAGCAGCCGTCCAGGTATTCAATACCGTTGGCCAGCAGAGCTTCATAGGTGTTCTGCGCCGTAGCGACCTTGAGATATCCGAGATTGATTATCGGTATCAGCAAAAATATCAGCGGGAAATGCACAGAGATGCCTTTTCTCCATCGGACAAGGAAAACTCCCGAAAGAAACACCGATAAAATTACTGTTATATGGTAGTAAAGGATCATTTCAGCCTCCGGAAATGTTTGCGGATGATTTCGCAAGTATATTGTACCACATTTGATTTATAATTTCAACCATTTAATTTATATTTATCTGACTATCCCGCTGACACACCACACATATTCCTTAAGGCTTTTTATCTTGCTGTGCTATCCCCCGCCTCCGGCGGGGGATAGCACAG
>CAMNNQ010000050.1 GCA_946545645.1 uncultured Clostridia bacterium
AGCGAAGTGAACTTCGCTTGCAAGCCTGCGTCGAATTTAGGCAATCTGACGAAAATCTTTGCCTCAATGTTAATTGAGGCTGCGCATACTTATGCACAGGGGCCGTGCGGTGTTGCCATATCAATTTTTCTTCGGAAGCCGGATCATAAATTATTTGCCTTCATACCTGCCGCTCTCTTGATCGCCTGTAACAGAGATACAAAAGTCTGTCTCCGACCTTCCGGATATGGAGATATATTGGCATCTCCGTGGAGCTGTGTTATAATAGCTAATGTGATTAGCCAAGCGGGTGAAAGGAGCAGCTTTATGAAAGCGGGACTTAACAGGGAAAAGATCATTGAAAAAGCGGCAGAAATAGCAGACAGTAAAGGCTCTGCCGACCTGACACTTAAAGAGCTTGCCTGAGCGCTCAGGCAAAAGAGACCGGAAGGAGCTCAAAGGCGCTGAAAGCTGCTGCTTGGCTGACAGGGCTCGGAGCAGCGGGCTTTATTCTGGTGCGTTCCCTAACAAGGATATACGAGATAATATGCTATAGGACTCATGATGCAGCTTTGCCCTTTTATCATGAGATGCTGCCTTTTCCCCGAGAGCTGGCAGATTCTCCGGAGACCTACAGGAACGTACTGCTGTTCAGACTCCTGAAAGACCTGCCTGTATTTGCTGCATCGGCTCTGACCGTCGTAATGCTGCTGAGGATAATGCTATCGTCGGCTGAGGGAAGGATAAACACAAAGGAGAATATAAAGCGCTTTGATCTCAGTATGGCAGCGCTGGCAGTCTCCTCGGTTTTATTCAATGTTCTCGGTTTGTTTGAAGTTGATATGATAAACGGTCATTTCAGCGGGATATACGGCAAGGTCACCTATACAATAGGTATCAGGGCGCTCTGTGAGCCGATGCTGTATGTTCTTATACTCTGGTTTGTGAAGATCTTTTTCAGCATGGCCGGGAACAGCGGGGGCGAGACCGTCTTCACGGAAAACCGGCTGTGCGGCTAGCCCTGCCGCACATCATCTATCACCCCTCCGCAGAGGATACGCCCCTGTGAATCATACATTACTGCCGACTGCCCCTTTGCCGCAGCTCTTACAGGTTCGTCAAAGATTATGCGGAGCCTGTCTTCAGGGAGCATTTCTGCCCGGGCGGATACTGCTTTGTGGTGATACCTGATCTTCACATACCCGTTTATAGAAGCTCCGCAGGAAAGTTTCGGCTGAGACATATAGCAGATATCCCTGCATATTATCTCTTCAGAGTAAAGCGAGGGCTCGTCTCCCAGGATCAGCTTGTTGCCGATCTTGTCTATCTCCTTGACATAAACCGGATGCCCTGTGGAGACTCCGATCCCCCTGCGCTGCCCGACAGTGTAGTGGTAAATACCCTTATGTCTCCCGATGACTTTGCCGGAAAGGTCTGTTATATCACCCTCGGGCGGGAGCTCTGAGCCGTAATGCTCTTCAATAAAATCAGCGTGGCTGCCCTCTGTCACAAAGCAGATCTCCTGGGAATCCGGCTTGTCATAGACAGGCAGGCCGACCTGCTTTGCAAGTCTCCTGACTTCGGCCTTCGTAAGCTCTCCCAGAGGCATGATCGTCCTCGCAAGCTGCTCCTGAGTCAGGCGGTAGAGCATATAGGTCTGATCCTTTTCGGAGTGTGCCGCACGCATAACGGTAAAGCGTCCGCTGTCCGTTCTTACTATCCTTGCATAATGCCCTGTGGCGACATAGGCTGCTCCCAGCCTGTCGGCAGCCCGGAGCAGACCCGTCCATTTGATCTGACTGTTGCAGATAACACAGGGGTCAGGCGTGCGCCCGTTTATGTATTCGCTGATGAAGGGGCCTGTTATCTCCCGCTTGAAATCTGCGATACAGTTGATGACATAATAGGGGATACCCAGAATGTCTGCGGTCTGCCTGGCATCGTCTATCTCGCAGCAGCGGCTGTCCCGCCCGTCGGGATTTACCCAGGTGCGGAGCGTTGCCCCGATCACTTCGTATCCGGCCGCTTTCATAAGATACGCCGCCGCTGCGCTGTCAACTCCGCCGGAAAGCCCGACTATCACTCTGCTTTGGATCATATCACTTTACATCTCCGATCATACCCGGCCTGTCTTTTGCCCGTTCATTGTTCAGTTCTCCGCTCCGGAGGGGATATATGCCAAAACACCGCGCCCTGCTTTTGCAGAGTGCGGTATTTTCTTTGTTCGGAAGTCTTGCCTTGGGAAGGCTTTTGCATTTGCCTGTCTGTTATGTCTGGATTATAGCACTTAAATCATAGCAAGTCAATAGGAAATATTCAACAAAGAAAGATCAACACCCTCCTGCCCGGGTTGTGGGAAACAATAAATTTTATAAAGTCTATTGACATAGTAGGTAATATGTGATATCATTGTAATAAATCATATCAAGTCCATAGGAATTGTCTGGAGCGTGAACTTATGAAAACGGAAGTCTTAAACGAAGCGCTGTACAATAAATACATATCTCCGACAGAGCGGAAACGGAGCAGCTCGATAGGAATAGAGATAGAGCTCCCTGTCGCAGACCTTTCCGGCAGGCCTGTCGATGAGGAAATCGTCATCAATGCCGCTGACAGCTTCCGGAAGCATTTTTCCTTCGAGGTTTCCGGCAGGGACGACAACGGAAATGCCAATTCCATGACCGACAGCAAGACAGGCGACAATCTTTCCTTTGATTGCTCTTATTCCAACCTGGAGCTTTCACTCGGCAAGAGCGACGATCTCAATGCGCTGCATGAGAGCTTTAAAAAGTATTACAGCTATCTGCAATCTCTGCTGCTGCCCCAGGGTTATACGCTGACAGGCATGGGGATCAATCCGCATTACAATATCAACCACAATCAGCCTGTTCCGAACGAGCGCTACCGTATGCTCTACCATTATCTGCACAGCTATCACAGGTATGAGGATAATATAAGTATGCGCTTTCACGACCGCCCTGATTTCGGGACCTTTACTAGCGCTTCGCAGGTACAGCTAGATGTCCGGCACGAGGAACTGATAGACACCCTTAACATATTTACGATGCTTGAGCCCTACAAGGCGGTGCTTTTTGCCAATTCCTATCTTCCGGAATATCCCGATTATCTCTGCGCAAGAAATATGCTGTGGGAGCGGAGCATGCAGGGGTATAATCCCCATAATGTCGGGATGTTCTCAAAGCAGCTTGCAAGCGTTGACGAGCTGATAGAGTACATAAAATCCCAGTCGGTGTACTGTACTGTCCGCGAGGGGAGATATATTGATTTCAAGCCAGTACCTGTCCGGGACTATTTTGTCCTGGATAAGGTGTGCGGAGAATACTTTGACGGCAGGGCATACCGACAGACTGAATTTGCACCCGAAGCGAGAGATCTGGAATATCTGCGGACCTTCAAATTTGAGGATCTGACATTCAGAGGGACGATAGAATACCGCAGTTCCTGTACGCAGCCCATTAGAGATGTGATGACCGTTGCGGCTTTTCATACCGGGCTTTCGCGGCGCCTGGGAGAGCTTTCTGAACTGATAGCGGCAGATCGCTCTCTTTATGCTCACGGATATAATGCCGCCGAGCTCCAGGATATGCTCTCCAAGCGGGAAATACCGCATTTTATAAACAGAAAGAGCCTTACAGAGCAGCTTGTCCGGATACTTGATCTTGCTGCCGAAGGGATCAGCGAAAGGGGAAAAGGTGAGGAGCATTTTCTCTCGCCTCTTTACGACCGCGCCGAGAAGCTGACAAATCCCGCAAGAGAAATGGTCAACGGTATCGCCGCAGGGAGACCCCTCAAAGAATACATAGAGGATTATTCAAGACTTTAGCGAGGATAACGAATGAAAAACATATCGCTGTATGAAGGAAATTTCGGCCTGGAACGTGAGACTCTCAGGGTCGATGAGCGGGGCAGGCTGGCGCAGACGCCTCACCCCTTTCCGGATGACGAAAACATAACCAGAGATTTCTGCGAAAACCAGGTCGAGCTGATAACGCCCGTCTGCGGCAGCATCGAAGAGGCCGTTGCCGCTCTGGAAGAGCTTGACCGGCGAACCTGTGAGGCCATATCCCGAAACGGCGAGAGGCTCTGGCTTTACAGCAACCCTCCTCATATAAATAGCGAGGATGATATCCCCATCGCACAATTTTCAGGTATACAGGCTTCCAAAAAGAACTACCGTGTAGCCTTGCAGTACCGCTACGGGAAAAGACTGATGCTGTTGTCCGGCGTGCATTTCAATTTCTCCTTTACCGACGATTGGCTGGAAGAGATGTACGGTAAGGGAGCCTCCGGTCAGGAGTTTAAAAACAAGCTGTATCTGAGACTGTATAAACAGCTCATGCGGCATAGCTGGCTGCTGGTGCTGCTGACAGCCTCCAGCGCATATTACGACCGCTCCTTTGACAGGGACGGTGCCTCCGGAGCTGTCCGGGGGAGATATTCTTCTATACGAAACAGCGAGCGGGGCTACTGGAACAGCTTTATCCCTACTTTCGACCATACCGACCTTGACAGCTTCTGTTTAAGTATACTGGAATACATACAGAAGAGCATATTGTTCTCGGTCAGTGAGCTGTATCTCCCGATACGGCTGAAACCCAAGGGGCTGAATAGCATCGGGAACCTTTCGGATAAGGGTGTGGATCATATCGAGCTGAGGATGTTCGACCTTGTTCCCGGAAAGCCTCTCGGGGTCGATCCGGATGACCTGAGATTCGCGCATCTGCTGATGCTTTACCTGCTGACCCTCCCGGATACGGAGTTCACAGAGGAGCAGCAGATCGAGGCGGTAAGGACTCATCAGGCGGCAGCGCTGTACGATACAGATCCCGGATTGACCGGGAGGGCGGAAAAGCTGCTTACGGATATAGCAGAGCATTTTAATGGGGATGTATACGCTGAAAGGCTGATAGCATACCAGCTTGATAAGCTGCGGGGCAGCAGGGATGAACGCTTTGAAAACTACTACGACAGGGGTGAGAAAAATGTGCGAGCTGCTGGGATTTTCAAGCGCGGGGAACACAGACCTGTCAGATGCTCTGAGACGTTTTTTTGCTCACAGCGATAAGAACCCTCACGGCTGGGGCATGATGTATAAAAACGGCGGAGATATCATCGTCCGGGAACCAAGAAAGGCAAGTGCGAGCACAGTCCTAGAGGGCATACTTGCCTCTATCCCGCCTCAGAAATATCTGCTGGCACATATCCGCTATGCAACTGTCGGAACGGTCAGAAAAGAAAACTGTCACCCTTTTCATGCAGCGGATATTTCAGGCCGTTGGTGGACAATGATACACAACGGGACGATCTATTCCGGCAGCGGTACATACCGCTATTACCGCCGACAGTCGGGAGACACCGATTCCGAGCGACTGTTTCTCGCTTTTATAGACGGGATAAACGACCGCCTCGGAAAGGGCAGCCTGGGCGAGAGGGAACGCTTTTCCTTTGTCAATGATTTTGTCGCCGAGCACGCTCCGCGCAATAAGCTGAATCTTATGATCTGGGACGGAGAACTGCTGTTTGTCCACAAGAACATGAAGAACACCATGAGCTTCAGAAGAATGAACGGCGGTCTGCTTTTCTCGACAGTGCCGCTGGATGACAGCGAGTGGGTGCCGATCCCGATGGCGCAGCTTGTCGCCTATAAGGACGGCCGGGAGGTCTTCCGGGGAGACCGGCACAAGGGAGTGTTCACCCCGACGCTGGAATACATCACAGCACTTGACGCTATGAATATATGAAAGGACGTTTGCAATGTCAGAATTATTAAAGATCGAAGGGCTGACCGTAACGGCTGAGGATAAGGAGCTTCTGCACGGGATAGACCTGTCTGTCGGCGAAGGAGAGACCCACGTGCTGATGGGGCATAACGGAGCCGGGAAATCGACTCTTGGCTGCGCTGTAATGGGAAGCCCGGAATACAGTGTAACGGGAGGAAAGATATATTTCGGCGGAGAAGATATTACCGAAGAGACGGCAGATAAACGTGCAGGGAGAGGCATTTTTCTCTCCTTTCAGAACCCTGTGGAGATACCAGGCATAACGCTCTCCGAATTTCTGCGAAACGCTCTGGAGCAGCAGACAGGGAAACGGATAAAGCTCTTTGAGCATAAGAAAAACCTGTCGGCGGCCATGTCTGTCCTGGAAATGGACAGCTCCTACGCCGACCGCGACCTGAACGTCGGCTTCTCCGGCGGCGAGAAAAAGAAAGCCGAAATACTCCAGCTCCTGATGCTGAAACCCCGCCTTGCGATCCTGGACGAGACCGATTCAGGTCTTGATGTGGATGCTGTCAGAACAGTCTCCAAAGGCATCGAGGAATACAGAAAAAGTGTCGGCGGGACATTGCTTATCATAACCCACAATGCTAAGATACTCGAGGAGCTGAAGGTCGATAGGACACACATTCTCTCAGAAGGAAAGGTCATCAGAGAAGGAGACGGTCAGCTGGCTTTCGATGTACTTGCCAACGGCTTTGAGAAATATATCGGAGGCGTCAACGATGAGAAAGAGAACTAATATCAGAAATCTGGTCTTTGCGGGGCTGCTGGCTGCTATGACAACTGCCGCCACCCTGCTGATAGTAATCCCTACGCCGACAAAGGGCTTTATCAATCTCGGCGACAGCTTTGTGAATATCGGTGCATGGCTGATGGGTCCGGCTTACGGTGCGGCCGCCGCCGGGATAGGGTCGTCTCTGGCGGACCTCATAGCAGGTTACAGCATTTACGCTCCGGCGACATTTATCATCAAGGCGCTGATGGCAGCAGTATCTTTTAAGCTCTTCGCCGCATTGCGGAAAACAGGAAGGTTTAAGACAGCAGCAGTCCTTTCTGCACTGGCAGCCGAGGTCGTGATGATCCTCGGGTATGGCATCTATGAGGCGGTCATCTACGGCTCTGTCCCATTTGCTCTGAGCGGTGTCGCATCCAACGCTGTGCAGGCTGCGGGAAATCTGGCGGCATCAGTGATATTCTATACGGCATTCGCCGGGAAGGTGATGCCCGCAGGCTTGGGTAAAATAAACAAGCAGAGGAATAAGATATGAAGGAAAAAACAAAGGTCGGGGACATTGACCGCTCGCTCTACGATTTCCGTTATGAAGAGGATGAAAGAGATTTTTTCGACAGCGGCATAACCCCCGGGATAATCGGAGAGATCTCCGACGAAAAGAACGATCCCGATTGGATGAGAGAGTTCAGGCTGCGCTCGCTGGAGATATACAACAGGACCCCTATGGTGAAGTGGGGCGCTTCCATAGAGGGTCTGGATATCGACAACATCGTAACATACATCCGCCCGAAGACCAGAATGAATACAGACTGGGATAATGTCCCCGAAAATATCAAGGAGACCTTTGAGCGCCTGGGTATACCAAAGGCCGAAAGGGAGAGTCTGGCAGGTGTCGGGGCACAGTACGATTCAGAGCTGGTATACCACAATGTCCGCAAGGAAGTGGCACAGTCCGGAGTCGTATATACCGACCTGGAGAGCGCCATGCACGACCCGAGATATGCCGGGATCATTCGCTCGCATTTTATGAAGCTTGTCCCGCCGACAGATCACAAATTTGCTGCTCTGCACGGCGCAGTATGGTCCGGAGGTTCATTTGTATATGTCCCGAAAAACGTACACCTGGATATCCCGCTGCAATCATATTTCCGTCTGAACGCCAAGGGCGCCGGTCAGTTTGAGCATACTCTTATAATCCTTGAAGAGAACAGCTATCTGCATTTCATAGAGGGCTGTTCCGCTCCTAAGTACTATGAGGCAGGGCTTCACGCAGGCTGTGTCGAGCTGTTTGTCGGCGAGGGGGCGAGCCTGAGATATTCGACCATCGAGAACTGGTCGAAGAATATGTATAATCTCAACACCAAGAGAGCATTAGTCCAGAAAAACGGACGGATAGAATGGGTCTCGGGCAGCTTCGGTTCGCACGTTTCCTATCTCTATCCTATGAGTATTCTGAACGGCGAGGGCGCTTCTGCGGAATTTACAGGCATAACCTTTGCCGGAGAAGGGCAGGATCTGGACACAGGCGCAAAGATCGTCCATAATGCTCCGAACACATCGTCGTATATGAACACCAAGTCCATAAGCAAGTCGGGCGGCAGGAGCACATTCAGGAGCGCGGTGGTCGTCAGCGAGAACGCAGCAGGAGCAAAGAGCTCGGTAAACTGTGAATCGCTGATGCTGGACAATATCTCCCGCTCGGATACGGTCCCGGTCATCGACGTAAAGACAGATAATTGCGATGTCGGGCATGAAGCGAAGATCGGCAGGATAAGCGACGAAGCGGTATTTTATCTCACCTCCCGGGGGCTTTCCGAGGAGGATGCGAGAGCGATGATCGTCCGCGGGTTTGCGGATAATGTTTCCAAGGAGCTGCCGCTGGAATATGCGGTGGAGATGAACAATCTCATCGGCCTTGAGATGCACGGGAGCGTCGGATAAGGAGGAAAGATATGGCAACAGAAAGATTGAATATCCTGCCGGTGCCGACCTTTGCGAGCCTTGGAGTGAACTGGGCCGAGCGCAGTGTAGAGATGTATGAGACCGAGACGATAGCTCTGAACGCAGGCGATGAACAGACAGTCATCCGTTACGCCGACGCTGATACATATCCTTTCAGGAATCTTTATATATCCCTCGGTGCGGGGGCGAAAATGAAACTCGTTCAGGTCTTTGACAGAGCTGCCCGCTGTGTTTCGAGGCTGAATGTTTCTTTGGATGAGAGCGCCGAGCTGGAGCTTGTTCAGGTATACATCGGAGGAGGAGACACAGTCAGCGAGATCGTTGCCAGACTTGACGGCGCCGGGTCAAGATTCAAAGCAGTTATTGGCTGCGCTCTGGACGGTGATGATTCTCTGGACATTGATCTTATTGCCGAGCACAGAGGCAGGAAAAGCCTGTCGGAGATAAATGCCGCATCAGTGCTGAGCGGCAGCTCGAACAAGATCTTCAAGGGAACGATCGACTTCAAAAACGGTTCTTCCGGTGCAAAGGGCTCAGAGCACGAGAATGCTCTCCTGCTGGGTAACAGGGTAAGAAACCGGACAGTTCCTGTCATACTCTGCGATGAGGAGAATGTCGAGGGAAACCACGGCGCGACCATAGGCAGGCTGGATGAGAAGCACATTTTCTATATGCGATCCAGAGGGATGAGCGAGGATAAAATATACGAGCTCATGGCCCGCTCCAAGCTGATGCAGGCGATAGGCAGGGTCGGAGACAGAGAGGTAAAAGCAAGGATATACAATTCTTTGGGGTGGGGTGATACAGATGAGTGAGCGATGTTTCAAGGATGATCTCCCTGTATTTCAACTATACAAAAATTTGGACTATCTTGATAATGCCGCCACGACTCAGAAGCCGCTTTGTGTTATCGAAGCTGTGGGGAGCTACTACCGCCGTGAGAACGCCAACCCTCTTCGCGGACTGTATGATCTTAGCGTAAAGGCTACCGAGGCCTATGAGAATGCCAGAGAAGCGGTCAGGAGCTTCATCGGTGCAAAAAGAACCAGCGAGATAGTTTTTACCCGCAACGCCACCGAGAGCCTGAACCTTATCGCATACAGTTGGGGGAGAGCTTGTATTTCCGAGGGCGACGAGATCCTGGCAGCTATCTCAGAGCATCATTCCGATCTTCTGCCCTGGCAGCAGCTTGCCCGGGAAAAGGGGGCTGTGCTAAAATATCTCGAATGTGATCCTCAGGGAGGGTATTCCGCCGAAGCGCTGAAAGCGGCGCTGACTCCCAGGACAAGGCTCTTTGCCATAGCGCAGGTCTCCAACATTTTCGGCAGGGTCAATCCTATAAAAGAATTCGCAGAGATCTGCCATGCCAACGGCACGCTGATAGTCTGTGACGGCGCCCAGAGCGTGCCGCATATCCAGGTGGATGTCCGTGAGCTGGATGTGGATTTTCTCGCCTTTTCCGGCCATAAGCTCTATGCCCCCATGGGTATCGGTGTGCTTTACGGCAGGGAAGAACTGCTGGAAAAAATGCCTCCATTCCTTTACGGAGGGGAGATGATCGAATATGTGACAAGAGAGGGTGCGACCTTCGCAGAGCTCCCGCACAAGTTTGAGGCCGGGACAGTGAATGTCGGCGGAGCGGTGGGTCTGCACGCGGCGATAGACTATATAAACTCTATCGGTTTTGATGAGATAACAAAGCGGGAGGACAGGCTTACAGCGCTGGCCTTCAGCGAGATGAAAAAGCTGCCCTGTGTCAGCATCATCGGCTCGGACAGAGCTGATGAGCATCATGGCATAATCTCTTTCACAGTTGATGGGGTACACCCTCATGATGTTGCCGCAGTTTTCGATGCCGATAACATCGCAGTAAGGGCGGGACATCACTGCGCACAGCCCCTGCACCAGTATCTCGGAGTACAGTCAACGGCCCGGATGAGCCTTGCATTCTACAATGATGAGCGCGACATCGAGCGCTTCATCGAAACGCTTAAAACAGTCAGGAGGCGAATGGGCTATGGCGGATAACATTTACAATGAGGTCCTTATAGACCACAATCTTCACCCGCTGCATCTTCACGAGCTGCCCTGCGCGACCTGCTCCAACGCCGGCCTCAACCCGACCTGCGGAGATTCGCTGACCCTTAATCTTGCCATAGAAAACGGCATCATCACCGACGGCTCTTACACCGGGGTAGGCTGCGCTGTCTCTCATGCATCGACAGATATCATGCTTGACCTTGTCATAGGCAGATCTGTCGATGAGGCTAAGCATCTGGCGGAGCTTTTCAGCAGGATGATAAGCAGCGAGATAACCGATGACGAGCTGGAAGAGCTGGAAGAGGCCGGAGCTTTGCAGAATATCTCCAGGATGCCTGCCCGGGTCAGATGTGCAACTCTCGGCTGGAAAACTCTGGAGAAGCTGCTGGATGAAAACAGATAATAATACATGGGGGAGATGAAATGAGGATCTCAACAAAAGTTGAATACGGTCTTGCTGCGCTGGCAGATATAGCGATCTATTCAGAGAAAGGCGCTGTCGTCCCGGCATCGGATATATCAGAGCGGCAGAGCATCTCGCAGAAGTATCTGGAGCAGATACTCGTTACCTTGAAGCACGCCGGGTTCATCAAGGCGCACAAGGGCTCGGGGGGCGGCTACTCTCTTTCCCGCAGCGCCGAAAAGGTCACTATGTCCGAGATCCTGAATGCTCTTGACGATTCGATACTGGCAGACAGTATCTCCCGGGAAAACGAGAGCGACATCCGGGATCAGATCAACAGTTGCTTCTGGAACCGTGTTGATACAAATTTCAGAAAGCTGGCCGAGACAGTTACTCTTGCAGACTTTATTGCGGGATGTAAGGGCAGAGAAAGCGTCTGGGATATGTATGTGATATGACTGTCTGGAAAATAAGGCTGATTTATCTTAGGGCAACACCGCACGACCCGCGGCTAACGCCTCTGCACATCATCTGCTTGCCAGCTTTCCGTCATATTACCCAAATTCTCCTTGACTTGCG
>CAMNNQ010000051.1 GCA_946545645.1 uncultured Clostridia bacterium
TGCGTCAGCAAGCCTGCGTCGAATTTAGGCAATCTGACGAAAATCTGGACGGCGCATCTGATGCACAGGGGTCGTGCGGTGTTGCCATAATAGTTAGGAGGCGGGAGATTTGACAGGCTTTATCCATTCTACCGAGAGCTTCGGGACAGTTGACGGGCCGGGAGTAAGATTTGTTATATTCATGCAGGGCTGCCCGATGCGCTGCCTCTATTGCCATAATCCCGACACCTGGGAGATCGGCGCAGGGACGGTACGGACTGTCGAGGATCTTCTGAACGAATACGCCTCTTGCAGGGAATTCTATAAGACCGGCGGTATCACCGTTACAGGCGGGGAGCCCCTGTTGCAGATAGAATTTGTCACAGAGCTTTTTGAAGCCGCCCGGCGTCGTGGAATACACACCTGCCTGGACACCTCTGGAGCGCTGTTTGATCCGTATAACGAAAATACTGTCCAAAAATTTGTACGATTGTGTTCCTGCACCGATCTGATCATGCTTGATATAAAACATATCGACGATGATGGGCACCGGAAGCTCACAGGTCGCTCCAACCGGAATATCCTTGCATTTGCGGAATTTCTCCGAGACAGAAACATCCCTCTCTGGGTCAGGCACGTTATCGTCCCCGGGATAAACGACGACGATGCTCTGCTGCACAGGCTTGGGTACTTTCTCGGCGGGCTCAACGATCTCAAAGCTCTGGATGTTCTCCCGTATCATACTATGGGCGAGGCAAAATATAAGAGCCTTGGGATAGCTTATCCGCTGAAGGGAGTCCCTCCTGCAAGCAGGGAGCTTGCCGCCCACGCAAAGGATGTAATTATGGAGGGCATAAGGGACAGGCTCAGAAAGACCGGAGAAACGGAGGGAAAACAATGAAGATCGCGCTATTTGTCGTCGGAGGTATATCTGTACTCCTGGGAGCGGTCTATGCTGCCAGAGGTCATAAATACCGGATGTCAGGCGTTTATATGATAGGCATCGGCCTGCTGTGCATTGGAGTCGGGCTTTTCGGCAAGGTTTGATTAAGAATATATAGGGGGCAGTCTTTTCGGCTGCCTTTTTTGTGTGTAACAGATAAGTGCTCAGTTCAGAAGCATCTGGCTGTATGCTTTAGCTTCTTTTGATGTGTCTCTTTACTTTTGCCGGAAAATGTGCTAGAATAGCCATGAGGTGATAGAATGAAAACTGCATTCGTTACAGGCGGCTCGGGAGGGATCGGCTCTGCGGTATGCCGCAGGCTGGCCGAGGAGGGCTATGCGGTCGCAGTGGGCTACTGCAAAGGAAAAGAACAGGCAGAGGCTATATGTAAGGAGCTTATGTCCGGAGATTCGGTAGCAAAGGCTATACATATAGATCTTACCGATCCATTGTCGATCAGTGAAGCCTTCAAAGAAGCGGAGAGCATATTCGGCTCGGTAACTGTACTTGTCAATAATGCCGGTAGAGCACATATTGGACTCTTTACCGATATGTCCGAAGAAGAGATAGTCTCTCTGCTGACAGCAGATCTTACAGGGGCTATGCTTCTTACAAGACTGGCTGTCCCCGGGATGGTGAAACGCGGGTCCGGAAGGATAGTGAATATCTCATCTGTCTGGGGAGAGGTGGGCGCTTCCTGCGAGACGGTCTATTCCGCGGCAAAAGCCGGGATCATAGGTTTTACCAAGGCTCTCGGAAAAGAGCTTGCTCCCAGCGGAGTCACAGTAAACTGCATCTCGGCAGGAGCTATAGACACACCCATGAACGCTTGTCTCTCAGAGGATGAAAAGGACGACCTTATTGACAGTATACCTGCCGGAAGGCTTGGCAGCCCTGAGGAGATCGCAGAGTTAGCAGCCTTTCTCTGTTCAGACAAAGCGGGGTATATCACAGCACAGAGCATCCGCTGCGACGGCGGCTGGTGCTGATACGGGTTGACTTTTGTTTTGTATTGTGCTATAATATCACGGTGCGCTGCGGTCAGGACGCGGCGCAGAAGGAAAGTATGATCGGTATATGGTGCGGTATCGCACCGAAAGGAGAAGACAGATGAAAAAGAATATTGCGCTGGCAGCACTGCTTGCTGCCGGCCTTGCGCTGGGCTCATGCAGCATGGGCGAGTCGATAGCTCCCTCTGGCCGGACAGTAACGGAGAGCAAGCCTGCCCAGACCACAGCCGCCCCGGAGACAACGGCGCCTGTTACCTCTTCAGCTCCGGAAGAAAGCTCTGTCCCGGTTGTCGAGACTAACGGCGAGTATACTAAGGAATACTCCGAGAAGATCGCTCAGAAAGCCTATTCGCTTGATGCCCTGACTTCCTCGGCGCACCTTCCCGAGAAGCCTATGATCGTAAAGGTCAACGGTGATGATCTCTATGTGAAGATGAGCATGGGCATAGTTGAAGTCGAGGTCTGCCAGAAGGACGGCAAGGCTTATAATCTGCTGCCGAACCTGAAAAGCTATTCTGTAAGCGAAGCTACTACTCTGGAAAAGCAGGGCGTAACGATGTACGCTCTCCCTGAAAACGCCAGATATGTGGGTAATGAGATGAAAGACGGCCTTATCGTCGAGGTCTATGAATTTCCGGGTGTAGCTGTCAAAAATGAAACTGATGTAGAGATAGATCTTCCGATCAGCTACTATCAGGTAAGGTATTATTATTCCGCTGATAAGCAGTTGAAGAAGATTTCGCTTAACGATCCTGTCAAGGGTGAGACTACTGTTACTGTCAACAGCCTTACATTTGAGGATGTTTCCATAGAGCTTCCTGATCTTACCGGCTGGACAGAGATGAATGACAGCCAGCAGCTTGATAAGGTCTCCTCGATAAAGCTGGCGCTGGCGATCTACGGAGTAACCGAAGAGATGGTAACCAAGGCTGGATACACCTACGAGCAGATCGCAGAAATGGACGAAGAACAGGCTACAGATGTCCTTGTCAAGATCGCAGAGGATAATGGCCTTGATTTCAAGCCGGCAGGTGCTGAAGAAAAGGATGAGACGGCTGCCGAGAGCTGATAAATAGGCGGTATCTCATAGAAGCTATTGTAACCGTTCTGCTTAAGCAGTGTATGAATTTTGGAAAACCGTATGTCCTTTCTGCTGCCGGGCAGGAGGATATGCGGTTTTTTGAATTAAACCTGCGGCCGATTTTTTTATGCCGGAAACAGACCTGCTTACAAAAGGGGCTTGACCGACGAATACGTTTGTGATATAATTAACAGGATGCGAGTTTATCGCAAAAAATCGAAAGGAATGATATCTTTGTCAGAAGAATGTACCCATGATTGCAGCAGCTGCGGGGCGAACTGTTCTGAGAGACAGGGCGGTATTGAAAAGGCTCCTCCGCACTATATGTCGAATGTAAAGAAAATGATCGGTGTCGTAAGCGGAAAGGGAGGAGTCGGCAAATCGCTGGTTACTTCGCTTCTTGCTGTCAGCAGGCAGCGGAAGGGCTTTCAGACCGCTGTCCTTGACGCTGATATTACCGGCCCTTCTATCCCGGGTATCTTCGGGATCAACACCCGCCCCCTCAATACTGAAGACGCTCTCTTCCCCTGTGAGAGCAGAGAGGGGACAAGGATTATGTCCATCAATCTCCTTATGGAGAATGCCGCTGATCCCGTCGTCTGGAGAGGACCTGTTATCGCCGGAGCCGTAACGCAGTTCTGGTCTGATGTTGCCTGGGGCGATGTAGATTATATGTTTGTCGATATGCCTCCCGGAACAGGTGATGTCCCGCTGACAGTTTTCCAGTCGCTGCCTGTTGACGGTATCATAATAGCCACATCACCGCAGTCTCTTGTTTCTATGGTCGTCGAGAAGTCGCTGCGTATGGCTAAGATGATGAATATCCCTATACTCGGTATCGTCGAGAATATGAGCTGGCTTGAATGTCCGGATTGCGGAAAGAGGATAGAGGTCTTCGGAGAGAGCCGTGTTGACAGGATCGCCGAGCAGTACGGTATTCCTGTCCTCGCCAAGCTCCCTATAGATCCGACCTTTGCTGCGCTTTGCGATAAGGGCGCCATTGAGGATATCCCCGACAAACTGATCGAACCTTTCTCCGCTTTGGATATCTGAGTACATTTCAGGAGCCCTGGATCTTACAATTTCTCCAAGAGAGGTGAACGACCATTGAGCAGCGAAAAGACCGATATCTATTCTCTCTGGCGTGCACTTACCGAGATGAAGCTCTCGCCCGCGGGAGTTTCTGCCATAGCAGAGATATATGATGACAGCTTCGAGCTGTATGACGACAGAGAGCGGGCCTCAATGCTTCTTTCTCTGCACGACCTGACGATCTTTCAGGATTCCGATCTCGAAGAAGCCAAGCGCCTGAGCGAACTCTGCGAGGAAGCAGGTATCTCTGTCATTTTTCGGGGCTCGGGGGAATATCCTGTCAGGCTGATGCGATTGGCTGAGCCCCCTCCTGCGCTGTTCGTCAGCGGAAGGTTGCCTTCTCTGGAGCCTGCGGTATCTGTTGTCGGTTCGAGAGATGCTTCTGAGGAGGCACTCGATGTCGCACGGAGATTTTCGGAAGAACTGGCTGATGAAGGAGCCTGTATAATCAGCGGGCTTGCAAGAGGTGTCGATCTAGCCGCCCATTTCGGTGCTGTCGATTCTCTCGGCGGCAGGACTGTTGCTGTCGTTGCTTCGGGAACATTGCCGTCGCTGACCGGATGCGTGAGAGAAATCTGGGAAATGGTCGAGTCAAGGGGAGCGATTGTCTCGGAATATCCTCCTGACGAGCCCCCGAAAAAGCAGAATTTTCTCCGGCGGAACCGTATAACCGCAGCTCTTTCGGATGTCCTTTTCATTCCTCAGGCATCGCTTCGCAGCGGGACGCTTAATACTGCAAGAGTAGCAGGTGAGATCGGTGTTCCGGTCTATGTCTGGCAGCCTCCGGAAGCCGCGGGTCCTGAATTTGACGGAAGCCGCAGGCTGATAAAAAACGGGGCCTTCTGTGTTACCTCCCCGATGGAGATAATTTCCGGACTACTCTGAGCCGGACCGGTCATATAATTAGAGAAGTAAAAGGAGCAGACCAATGAACAAATATGAGATCACGATGCTTTGCGCTATTGGCCTCTATATGGCTTTTACGCTTTTTGTAGGCTTTAAGAACTCAAAGATGAACAAGAATGTCGGGGATTTTTACCTCGGCGGAAGAAGGCTGGGGCCTATCGTTACCGCGATGAGTGCCGAGGCTTCGGATATGAGTGGATGGCTGCTTATGGGTCTTCCAGGCGTAGCCTATCTTTCCGGTGTTGCTGATGCTGGTTGGACAGCTATCGGTCTTGCGGTCGGTACATATATCAACTGGCTGCTTGTAGCCAGAAAACTCAGAAACTATTCCTCAAAAGTCAATGCCATCACAGTCCCGGACTTTTTCTCCAACCGCTACCGTGATAAGAGCAGGCTCCTGCTGGGTATCTCGGCAGTTATAATCGTAGTATTCTTTATCCCGTATACAGCTTCAGGTTTTGCTGCCTGCGGAAAGCTCTTTTCATCGCTTTTCAACATCGATTATCATGTTGCAATGATAATCAGTGCGATCGTAATAATCGCTTATACTTCTATCGGCGGCTTCCTTGCTGCCTCAAAGACAGACCTTATCCAGAGCGTCGTTATGTCAATTGCACTTATTATCGTTCTTTTTTACGGCATCGGTTCCGCCGGAGGATTTGGCGCAGTTATGGATAACGCCAACAAGTTCCCCGGATACCTTTCCATGACATCTACCTATGATGCCGCTTCCGGCGCTGAGAAGAGCTATGGCTTCCTGACTATCTGCTCGACTCTGGCATGGGGCCTGGGCTATTTCGGTATGCCTCATATCCTGCTGAGATTCATGGCGATTGAAGACAGCAAAAAGCTCCGCCTTTCAAGAAGGATTGCTTCTATCTGGGTCGTTATATCTCTGGCAGTTGCGACTTTTATCGGTGTTATCGGCCTCGGGATGACAGAAGCAAACAAGATCGGAGATCTCAGCAACGGTTATTCCGAGAATGTTATCATTGAGATCGCTAAGGCGCTCAGCAGACACGGTATCCCCTTTGCGGCCATAGGCGGCATAATCCTTGCCGGTATATTCGCCAGCACCATGTCTACTGCAGATTCTCAGCTCCTTGCAGCTTCGTCGTCAGTTTCCGAGAATATCCTGAGCAAGGTGTTCGGCTTTAAGATCTCCGATAAGATACAGATGATTATCGCTAGGTTAACTCTCGTCATTATTGCTCTGATCGGTGTTTTTCTTGCCTGGGATCCCGAAAGCTCGGTATTCAAGATCGTGTCTTTCGCTTGGGCTGGTTTCGGTGCGACATTCGGGCCTGTAATGCTGCTGGCTCTCTTCTGGAAGCGTTCAAACAAATGGGGCGCTATCGCCGGAATGGTGACCGGAGGTACTATGGTATTCATCTGGAAATTCCTTATTTCCAAGCTGGGCGGCGTTTGGGCTATCTACGAGCTGTTACCCGCGTTCATAATAGCCTGCGTTGTCAATGTTGCAGTTTCGCTTTTAACACCTGCTCCCGATCAGGAGATCGTCTCTGAGTTCGAGGAGATCAGCGCTATGAAGGATTGATGCAGATGATCGCTGTTATGCAGGATATCTCTCCCGACAGGGAGGGGTGTCCTGCTTTTTTATATGCGGCATAAGTCAATGTTCAAATTTTACAGTTTTTTCACCAATGAAGCAGATATATATGATATAATTAAAACGCGGCTGATTTTAACTTATATCAGCTCATGCCCGATGCTTCGGCAGTATCCGGTATGTTGCAGTTAAATAATTCGCCTTCAATCAAAGAATACGAAAGAGGTATATTATGATAGATTACATCGACCTGGGCGGCGAATGGGAATATTTCGGAGCTGAGGGCAGCGATAAGCTCCTTCCGAATGTCAAGCCCGAGTTTGACGATACTATATATCTTCCCGGGACAACTTCTCTCGGAAAAAAAGGCAGCGGTAATGCTCCGCATGAGACCGGATGCCTTACCGACCCTTATAAGTTTGAAGGAACAGCCTGGTTCAGACGCAGGATCACCCTGTCTGACATTGAGGGCAAACGATTCGTACTTTTCCTTGAGCGGACCAGAAAAACCGCTGTGTATTTCGATAAAAAGCTCATCGGGACCAGAGAGAGCCTTGTTGAGCCTCATATATATGAGCTGACAAGATCTGTCTCTCCAGGAGAGCATGAGCTTATGATCGCTGTATGCAATATCGGTTACAAGACCGGAGGCGGGCATCTTACCTCCCGTGATACACAGACAAACTGGTGCGGCATCACCGGAAAAATCCAGCTTCGTATCTTTGGCCGTGAGATCATTGATAAAGTCACAGTTTTCCCTGATGCCGATGCTATGATCGTCCGGGTGACAGGCGAGATCCTAAACCGTGGGTGCAGCACGGTAAGCTGCTCTATCGAAACAGCAGAAGGGAGCGCTTTTGCTGAGCAGCGTGTCTTTCCGGTAAAAAACGGGAAGTTCGATTTCAAATACAAACTGGCGACCGCTCCCGCACTCTGGAGCGATGAAGATCCGCGTCTCTATACCCTTTCACTTTATGCCGGGATGGACTATTATTCCTGTTCTTTCGGTTTCAGAAAATTTGAGAACCAGGGCAGAAAGCTCATTCTCAACGGCAGAAGGATCTTCCTCAGAGGCAAGCATGACGGTATGATCTTCCCTCTGACAGGTTTTGCTCCGACTGATACCGAGAGTTGGCTGGGAGTTATGACAGTAGCCAAGAGCTACGGTATCAACCATTACCGCTTTCATACCTGCTGCCCGCCGGAAGCTGCTTTCGAGGCCGCGGACAGGCTCGGCATCATTATGGAGCCTGAGATCTCCTTCTGGGGGACTCTGCGTGACAGGGAAGATCCTCAGTATAATGCCGAGGAGCAGACTTTTCTCCGGGAGGAAGGTCTCCGTATCCTTGATGCCTTCGGCAATCATCCCTCTTTCTGTATCCTCTCTCTCGGCAATGAGCTCTGGGGTTCGGAAAAGATGATGAATGAGATCATAAAAGAATACCGGGATCACGATCCGAGGCATCTCTATACCCAGGGCTCTAACAATTTCCAGTTTATGCCCAGAGTTCTTGATGAAGATGACCTTTTTGTTGGCGTAAGGCTCGGCAGGGACAGGCTCCTGCGAGGCTCCTATGCTATGTGTGATGCTCCGCTGGGACATATCCAGAAAGATAAACCATCCACCATGCACGATTATTCGGAAGCTATCATACCGCATTCCGCACATAACAACGATGCAGAAATGGGCGGCAGCGTACAGATACAGTTTGGAACAGGCGTAAAGACAGTTGAAGCCTCCGCCGCTGACGGGGAGCTAATCCCTGATGTTCCCGTTATTACTCATGAGATAGGGCAATACGAGACCTATCCGAATATCGACGAGCTGGAGAAGTATGTCGGAGTATTGAAGCCTTACAACCTTGAAGCGGCCTTCGATAAGCTGGACAAGGCAGGGCTTAAGCATCTTGCTAAGGATCTTTTCCTCTGCTCAGGCAAGCTGTCAGCAGCCTGCTATAAGGAAGAGCTGGAGGCTGCTCTCAGAACAGAAGAGCTTTCCGGTTTCCAATTGCTGGATTTACAGGACTTCTCCGGGCAGGGAACAGCGCTTGTCGGAATGCTTGACGCCTTTATGGAGAGCAAGGGCCTTATCGCCCCGGAAAAATGGCGGCAGTTCTGCGCTGATACTGTTATCCTCGCGAGGTTTGCCGATTATTGTCTCGAGGGGGGAAGCTGTTTTGAAGCTGATGTTCAGCTTGTCAGCTTTGCTTCCGACAGCTTTGACGGCAGGAATGTCTCCTGGTCTCTGAAAGGCGAGGGAGTAGATGAAAACGGCGGTTTTATTGTTTCCGGAAGCGGCGATCACCGCCTGCTGGGCAGGATAACAGTCTCTCTGCCGGAGGTCGAAAGGCCTGTAAAGCTGATGCTGAACCTTTCTGTTGAATGGACGGATATATCAAACAGCTATGAACTGATGCTGTTTCCGTCGAAGGAAAGTGTCGGTCTGCCTGAGATCAAAGTGTTCAGAGAGCTGGATGCTGAAGCTGAAGAGCTGCTGAAAGCAGGAAAGAATGTATTGCTCCTGCCTAAGCTGGATGAATCGAATTCTGTTGAAGGGACATACTGCACTGATTTCTGGTGCTATCCCATGTTCAGGTCTATCTCCGAATCTATGGGAAAACCGCTTCCTGTTGGGACCTGCGGCCTTCTGATCGACAACGGGCATCCCGCTCTTTCCGGATTCCCCTGCGAGAAATGGACTACTCCTCAATGGTGGGAAATAGTCAGCAGCTCCCGCTCGGAGATCGTGCGGTCCGCAGAGCTTGACCCGAAGATCAATGTCATCATAAGGACGATAGACAACTTTTCCCGCTGCCTTGATCTGGCACTTCTGTATGAATATGAGCTTTATAGCGGAAAAGTAATTGTCTGCGGCTGTGATATAGAAAAGATATCCGGCTCTCCCGAGGGCAGAGCCTTTATAAGCTCGCTGGCAGCCTATGTCGAGAACAAGAAGATTTAATGGTAATTCAGCGAAAAAAGCGCACAGACCGCGCCGGAATGTGGCCTGTGCGCGCTTTTTATTGTTTAATCTCCCTCTCCAGGGGCGATACTGTTTTCCAAAGCAGTACAAAATATCGGACAGATAATAATAATTTGCAAAAACCCTCTTTTTCGCTTGACATCAGAGCCGAAAAAGAGTAAAATAGTTATAGATTTATTTGTTCGGTTTAGCTGCGCACGCAGTCATTTGAAGCGCTTTATCTACTCTATGACTATCTCACAGCGTTTCATCAGGGCCTTGAGCCTTACAATTAGAACGTAACGGAAAAATCGAGAATTATCCCGAAAGGAGTGTAGCTGCGCCTGTCGCTTTTGCGGCAAGGTGCGTATTAGCTAATGACAGAAAAAAAGAATTCAACCAAGGAAATACGAAGCAGAGGTGTCCAGTTGGATAAGGCTGCTGCTGAGCTCGGAGCCAAGAAAAAAGGCCTGAAGCTCCCGAAGGGCAGAGCCCGCGCCGCCGTTTCATCGAAGAATAAAAAGGCGGAAAAACCTTTTATCAAGCAGGATAAGGTTGAGAAACAGGAAAGGCCCGCCCAGGAGCGTGAGCTCCGCAGGAAGACTCCTGTTAAGATCATTCCTTTGGGCGGCCTTAACGAGATCGGGAAGAATTTTACAGTCATCGAATGCTCAAATGATATGTTCGTTATCGACTGCGGCCTTGCTTTCCCGGACAGCGAGATGCTGGGTATCGACATCGTCATCCCGGATTTCTCTTATGTCGAGAAGAATATAGAAAAGCTGCGCGGAGTTGTCATTACTCATGGGCACGAGGATCATATCGGCGGTCTGCCGTTTTTCCTGAAACGTTTTAATGTCCCGGTTTACGGAACTCCGCTTACTCTCGGATTGCTGGAAGGTAAGCTGCGAGAGCATGAGATCCTCGATAGCTGCAAGCTGTGTACTGTCTCGCCAAGGCAGACTGTCAAACTTGGCTGTATGGCTGTAGAGTTCATCAGAGTGAACCATTCTATACCTGATTCCGTCGGCCTTGCTATCCATACTCCTGCCGGGGTCATAATCCATACCGGAGATTTCAAGGTAGATTATACTCCTATCCAAGGGGGCATCATCGATCTTGCCAGATTTGCCGAGCTGGGCAACAAGGGCGTCCTGGCCCTTATGTCCGATTCGACCAACTCTGAGCGGCCCGGCTTTACTATGTCGGAGCGCAAGGTCGGAGACAGCTTTGAAAAACTCTTTGCCAAGGCAGACGGCAAGCGTGTCATTATCGCAACTTTTGCTTCAAATATCCATAGGATCCAGCAGATAGTCAATCAGGCTGATGCTACTGGCAGAAAACTGGCTGTTTCCGGACGAAGCATGGTCAATGTAATAAATGTCGGCATGGAGCTTGGTTATCTCAAGGTCCCTGACGGGCTGCTTGTGGATATAGATCAGGTCGGGCAGTATGCTCCCGAAAAGATGTGTATCGTCACCACCGGCTCACAGGGAGAGCCTATGAGCGCTCTTACCCGTATGGCTATGGGTGAGCACAGGCAGGTCAGCGTAAACCCGCATGATTTTGTCATTATTTCAGCCAAGCCTATCCCTGGTAACGAGATCTTCGTTACCAGAGTAGTCAACGAGCTTATGAAGCTTGGCTCTGAGGTCGTATATGAGGATATGTACGATGTCCATGTTTCAG
Organism: uncultured Clostridia bacterium; assembly: GCA_946545645.1. GTDB lineage: Bacteria > Bacillota > Clostridia > Oscillospirales > Ruminococcaceae > FB2012. The sequence continues at coordinate 11,233 of CAMNNQ010000051.1, forward strand.
GGCACGCCTGCCAGGAAGAGCAGAAGCTGATGCTCTCTATCATAAAGCCGAGATTTTTCATCCCTGTTCACGGCGAGTATAAGCACCTTATCAAACATAAGGCCACTGCGATGAGCGTTGGGATCCCCGAAGACAGGATAATGATCGCCGATATCGGAAGCGTCATCGAAACAGACGGCGTCGATATGAAAATTACCGGCACTGTCCCGGCAGGGAAGGTCATGGTAGACGGCCTCGGAGTCGGAGACGTCGGTTCTATCGTACTCAGAGACAGAAAGCGTCTGGCACAGGACGGCCTTATTATAGCGGTAGCGACTATCGACCGCGATGAAGGGATCATCCTTGCAGGGCCGGATGTGGTCTCCAGAGGTTTTGTATATGTCCGCGAGAGCGAGGAGCTAATGGACGAAGCCAAAACTTTGCTGACCGATGCGCTCCAGGAGTGTCTCGATAACGGTGTCCATGAATGGAACGCGATCAAGAACAGAATGAAAGACGATCTTTCAGATTATATCTATCGGAGGACCAAACGCAGCCCGATGATACTCCCGATCATAATGGAGATCTGAATATGCTCATTTCGCTTAATAAGACAAAAGAGAGGTACAACAGCCTATGAAAGGATTAAAGGGCTTTGATGTAATAATCAAGGTCACTACGGGTATCATCGCTTTGATCGCACTGATCGCTTCGTTCTTTGTGTTTGACAATCCCTCGACCTCCGGCAGAGGGAAGCTGCTGCTGATACTCGCAGTCATCTTTACAGTAGTATTTGTGCTGGAGATCCTGCTGTTCAACGGAAGACTTGTCCGTGAGGTCTCAAAGATGTCGTCACGGATCAGTAAGACGGAGCGGGAGAGCCTGCTCCATTTTCCGGCACCGGTCATCGTCATTGATGACAGAGGAACGATCATCTGGTATAACCGCAGCTTCGGTCAGAATGTCTTTACTGACGGCGAAGCTTATGGACTCAATATTCTCGATATCGTCGAGATGGATCTGCGAAAGGTCTTTTCCCAGGAGGGTGAGATCGTCTGCCTGAAAAACCGCTTCTACCAGACCCGAGGTATACATACCGAGGGCTCCGGCGAGCTGTCTATGATCTATTTCAATGATAATACCGAGTTCGTCGAGCTGGAGTATGAACACAAGGAAAGCCATAAGAATGTTATCATCATTTCGGTTGATAACTATGAAGATCTCATGGAGGGCGCCAGAGAGAGCGATAAAGCACACGCTCTGGTCCAGATTGAGAAGCTGATAGAGAATTTCACCGAGGGCACAACCGCTTTCTATAAAAAGGTCGGTTCAGATAAGTTCTATGTAGTTATGGAAGACAGGCACCTCAGACCTATCATCGAGAACCGCTTTAAGATCCTTGAATATGCAAGAACGATCAGAGTCGATGAAAGGCAGAACCTGACACTTTCCATTGGTGTCGGCAGCTATGCCGATAACCTTGCCGAGAGCGAATACTATGCGAGACAGGCTCTGGATATGTGTCTCGGACGAGGCGGAGACCAGGCGGCTGTCCGCAAGGATAATAATAACTATGAGTTCTTTGGCGGCGTTTCCAAGGGTGTTGAAAAGAGTACCAAGGTCAAGACCAGAATGATCGCAGGCTCTATGATCGACCTTATGCAGCAGGCCGAGAAGATCCTTGTTATGGGGCACCGCTTCTCTGACCTCGATGCTGTCGGTTCAGCAGTCGGAATGTGCTCAGCGGCAAGAAAAATGGGCAAGGAGAGCTATGTTGTCGTAAACCGCGATCAGAGCCTTGCTAAGCTGCTTATCAATTACCTCGATGAGCATGATATAAACAACTATTTCATCACTCCGGCCGACGGTATCGAGAAAATGAACGAGCGGACAATGCTTATCGTTGTCGATACACATAACCCTGATCTTGTTGAGTCTAAGGAAGTCCTGGCGAGAGCCCGGAGCATAATCGTCATCGACCACCACAGAATGATGGTAAAATCTATAGAGAACGCGGTCATGTTTTATCAGGAGCCGACGGCTTCCTCCGCCTGTGAGATGGTAGCAGAGCTTATCGAGTATTTCGGTATAAGCTCTAAAATACCTTCTTCCGTTGCCGAGGCTATGCTCTCGGGTATCATGCTTGACACCAAGAACTTTATCATGAAGACCGGTGTCCGTACCTTTGAGGCTGCTGCATTCCTGAAAAAGCTAGGCGCTGATACAGTGACCGTCAAGAAGATGTTTGCCAACAGCATCGAGACCTATCAGTATAAATCCCAGATCATCAATTCCGCTCAGATCTACCGTAAGTGCGCTATCGCCTGCGCTGAGCTGGTTTTCGATAACATCCGTATCGCATCCTCGCAGGCCGCAGACGATCTGCTGGGTATAGTCGGAGTCAATGCTTCCTTCGTGCTTTATGAGCAGAACGGTATAGTAAACATCTCCGGGCGCAGTATGGGTGAATTCAATGTTCAGATCGTTATGGAATCTTTGGGCGGCGGCGGTCATCAGACTATGGCTGCGACTCAGATACAGACAGACCTGAACTCAGCCGGAAGAATGCTCAAAAACGCGATCGACGAGTATATCCGTAATAACGGGTGATCGCACAGTTCTTAAAGGAGGATATAACAATGAAAGTAATTCTTATCAAGGATGTAAAGGGCTCGGGAAAGGCCGGAGATACCCTTAACGTAGCAGACGGATATGCAAGAAATTTCCTGCTTGCCAAAGGCTATGCAGTAGAGGCTAATGCAAAGAATCTTAATGAGCTGGCTGGTAAAAAAGCCTCGGCTCAGCATAAATTGGATGTTGAAAAGGCCGAGAATGAGAAAATAGCAGCAGCGCTCGAAGATAAAGAGGTCGTTATCGGTGCAAAGGCCGGGCAGGGCGGCAAGCTCTTTGGCGCTGTAACCGCCGGGGCTGTTGCAGATGCCCTTAAGGAGCAGTTCAGCCAGAACGTTGATAAGAAAAAGATCGTGCTTTCCGGAGAGATCAAGAGCTTCGGAGATTATTCCGCAGTTATTAGGATGACTCAGGGCGTTAGCTGCACGATCAAGATAAAGGTGGTTGAGCAGTAATGCCCTCAAATAACGGTTCCTCTGCCTCTCTTATGAGGATAAGCGAGGTCCTTGGGAAAGAGCTGCCATATAACCCGGATGCCGAGGCAGCGGTCCTCGCCAGTGTGCTCGTACATCCGGAGATAGTTTCCGATGTGGTAGGACCGCTGAAGGCCGAGTATTTTTTCAATGATATATACCGCGGTATCTTCTCTGCCATGGTCGGACTTTTTACAGCATCCAGGCAGATAGATATCATTGCTGTTGAGGAAGAGTGTGTTGCCAGGGGAGTATTCAATACCCGCGAAATGGCCAGGGCACATCTGAAGCAGCTTATCGAGAGCTATATCTCTGTCGCCAATATCAGCAGCCATGTCGGTATAATCCGCGATAAGTATTATGTCAGGTCGCTGATAGCCGCTGCTGTCGGGATAATCGACAATGCCGGAGATGGCGCTGTTGATGCTCAGATGCTGCTGGATTCTGCTGAACAGGCAATATACAGTATCAGACAGGGTCAGGATACTCAGGGCCTTGTCAAGATAGATACTGTCATCATGGAGGTATATGACAGGCTCCAGAAGCTGGGAGATAACGATCCTCAAAGTAAACCTGCCGCAAAGACAGGCTTTTCACAGCTCGATAAGATAACCACAGGACTGAACGATACCGATCTTATCATCCTGGCTGCGCGTCCTGCTATGGGAAAATCCGCTTTTGCACTGAATATCGCTGTCAACGCCTGCCGAGCTACCAAGAAGGATACAGTTATCTTTTCGCTGGAAATGTCGCCGGAGCAGGTTGTCTCCCGTATGCTGGCCAGCGAAGCTCTCGTCAATAATACGAATCTCAGAACCGGCCAGATCACCCGTGAGGAATGGGAAAAGCTGGCTATCGGTACCGAGAGGCTGGAAAAGCTGCCGATATATTTAGACCCCAGCGCAGGAATGACAGTTCCTGCTATGAAAGCAAAGCTACGCCGTATGAAGAATCTCGGGCTCGTTGTCATTGACTATTTACAGCTTATGAGCAGCCCGAACCACCATACTAACCGTGTAACGGAGGTCAGCGAGATAACAAGGCAGCTAAAACTCATGGCGAAGGATCTAAAAGTCCCTGTTATCGCTCTTTCGCAGCTTTCTCGTAATGCAGAGCAGAGGCCGGATAAGCGCCCGATGCTCTCGGATCTACGTGAATCGGGCTCCATCGAACAGGATGCCGATATAATCCTCTTCCTTTACCGCGACGCTTATTACGATAAGGAAAATACCGCGGACGCTTCTACTGCTGAGTGTATCGTCGCTAAGAACCGTCACGGAGAGGTAAATACCGTTCATCTTACCTGGAGAGGCGAATATACACTGTTTTCAGACCCTGATACTATTCATAAGGAAAACTGATATGCTTGATAAGGTTAGAAAAACAGTTAAAGAATACAAAATGATCGGAGAGGGCGAGGCTGTCCTTTGCTGCCTTTCAGGCGGCGCGGACAGCGTTTCCCTCCTTTTGTGCCTTATAGAGCTGGGATATGAAGTACGAGCCTTTCATCTCAATCATCAGCTCAGAGGAGTAGAATCTGAAAGAGACGAGAACTTCTGCCGCAGCCTATGCGAGAGACTTGGCGTCCCGCTTACGGTAGAGCGTGCCGATGTAAGCGCATACTGCAAGGAGAGGGGGGTGTCTGTTGAGGCAGGCGCCAGAAGCCTTAGATATGAACTCTTTGCTAAACAGCCTGTCGACAGGATCGCCACTGCCCATACCCTCTCAGACAGCCTTGAGACCGCTCTTTTCAATCTTGCCAGAGGGACGGCAGCAAAAGGTCTCTGCGGTATCCCGCCTGTCAGAGGAAAGATAATACGACCGCTGATACGATGCACGAGAGCAGAAGTCGAGGCTTTCCTCAGTGAGCGGGGCGAGAGCTTTGTCACAGATTCTTCCAATCTCTCCGACGATTATTCCAGAAACAGGATACGCCATCACGCTGTCCCTGCTTTGAAAAAGGTCTGCGCATCGGCAGAGTTGTGCTTTGGCAGGCTTTCCGATTCCCTTCGGGCAGATGACGATTATCTCTGCTCGCTTTCGGAACAGCTCCTGGAAAAGGCTAAGACCAAGGGCGGATACAGCGTCAATGTCTTAAAAGATGCTCCGATGCCGCTTTTGACCAGAGCAGCGGCTTCGCTGCTGAAAGCCGGCGAGCTTGAGGTGGATCATCAGGCCGTCACCGATACTGTTTCGGTAATGAGAGGCGAGAGCAGGAGGCTTTGTCTTTCCGGGAAAGTCTATGCGCTTTCTGCCGGAGGTGTTTTCAGGATCTCTCAGCTTTCCGGCGAGCTTGCTCCCGAACCGCTGCAGCTGAATGAAAACGAGACAGTCAGCTATTGCGGGGCGGAGGCCGAAGTCGTTATTTGCAATATCGAAGATGTTAATTGCAAAGTTAACGGAATGTTCACATATTCGTTAGCGGATTATGGTAAAATTAAAGATGGGTTTTTACTCAGAACAAGAGCTGCGTCTGATTCCGTCAAACTGGTGGGGCGTGACACCAAAACCGTGAAAAAGCTGTTCTCTGAGTCTGTCCCGGTGGAAGAGCGCAGTAAAAGGCTAATCCTCTGTGACAGCGAAGGCATAATTATGATCGAAGGCCTAGGAACAGCCCAGCGCTGCGCTGTTGATGATAATACGAAGCAGGTCGCGCTGTTTCTTGTCAGAAGGCCGTCATAAAACTGTCACATATATGTGCTATCATCTTTTTCGGAGGGTCGTTCTATGGATAATATCCGTATGTTTATTCCCGAAACTGATATCAGGGAGAAGGTCTCTGAGCTGGGCAAACAGCTTGAAGCTGAATACTACGGCAAAAATCTGCTCTTTCTGTTAGTATTGAACGGCTCGTTCATGTTCGCCGCCGATCTTGTAAGAGCTGTCCCCCTCATGGATACTGAGATCAGATGTATCAGAGCCAAAAGCTATATCGGGACTCAGTCTTCCGGCGAGGTCGAGGTAATGAACAATGATGTTATCAATTTCAAGGGCAGGCACGTCCTTATTATTGAAGATATCATCGATACAGGCAGGACACTTGCCGCACTGAAAAAGTGTATTCTGGAGCAGGAGCCTGCCAGCGTTAAGATCTGCACTTTGCTGGATAAACCCTCCCGCAGAGTTATTGATCTTGTTCCGGATTACTGTGGCTTTCAGATCCCCGATGAATTTGTTGTCGGCTACGGTCTCGATTACGATGAAAAGTACAGGCAGCTCCCGTACATCGGCATCGTTGAGTAAAACATATTTATATTGCTTTCTTCGGGCTGGCCGCCGATAACAGGCCAATACAAAAAGAAAGAGGGTAAATGATTGAAAAGAAATGGTGGTAGATCGCTGCTGATATACCTGCTCATCTCAGCACTTGTGCTGGGAGGTCTCGTATATATGCTGACCTCGATGAGCTCGAACAAAACAGATGCCTCCTATTCGGAGATAATGCAGAAGTTTGATTCGCTGCAGGTCTCGGAATTTACACTGGATCTTGGCTCGGGCAAGCTGAGCTATAAGCTCAGAGACGAAAGTGCAGATACCAAGCACAGCTATACTGTGCCGAATGTTTCTATCTTCGTCCAGGAGGTGCTTGGCGGCGAAAAGGCCGAGACATACCGAAAGCTCTATAACGCCAAATACGGAGAAGGGACACTTAAGTATGACCTTATCCCCGTAAGCGATAACAGTTTTTGGCTGAACCTGATACCGACGCTCCTGATGCTGGGTGTTATGATCTTCCTGTTTGTGTTCATGATGCGAAGCGCAGGAGGCGGAAAGCTCAATTCCTTCGGAAAGACCAATGCCCGTCAGCAGCCTTCATCCAAAAAGGCGACATTTGCTGATGTAGCAGGAGCAGATGAGGAAAAAGAAGAACTGCGCGAGATAGTAGACTTTCTCAGGGATCATAAGAAATATGATGAGCTCGGAGCGCGTATCCCCAAGGGTGTGCTTCTGTTGGGCCCTCCGGGAACAGGTAAGACCTTGCTCGCAAGAGCAGTCGCCGGAGAAGCTAATGTTCCTTTCTTCTCTATCTCCGGCTCTGATTTCGTCGAAATGTTCGTCGGCGTCGGCGCCAGCCGTGTAAGAGACCTCTTTGAGCAGGCTAAGAAAAGCTCTCCCGCTATCATCTTCATCGATGAGATCGACGCTGTCGGCAGACAGAGAGGTACCGGCCTCGGCGGCGGACACGATGAGCGTGAGCAGACCCTTAACCAGCTCCTTGTTGAGATGGATGGCTTTGAGGCTAATGACTCGGTAATTGTTATGGCGGCTACCAACAGGCGAGATATTCTTGACCCGGCGCTTCTTCGTCCCGGCCGTTTTGACAGGCAGATCCTTGTTAGCTATCCGGATGTCAAGGGCAGAGAAGAGATACTCAAAGTCCATACCCGCAGCAAGCCCCTTGCTCCTGATGTTGATCTCTCAACTATCGCTAAATCAACAGTTGGGTTTACAGGAGCCGATCTTGAGAACCTTGCTAATGAAGCGGCTCTGCTTGCAGCACGCAACAACCGCAAGGCTATTACCAAGCACGATATGGAAGAGGCTTCTATCAAAGTCGTTGCTGGTCCGGAGAAGAAGTCTAAAGTCGTTACCGATGCCGAGAGAAGGCTTACTGCATATCATGAGGGCGGTCACGCGATCTGTACCTATTTCTGTTCAAAGCAGGATAAGGTTCACATGGTAACAATAATACCCAGAGGTCAGGCCGGAGGCTTTACAATGAGCCTTCCTGAAAAGGATAAGGCATTCGTATCCAAGGGCGAGATGATCGAGAATATCATCGTTCTCCTTGGCGGTCGTGTCGCTGAGAAGATCATTCTTGACGATATCTCAACAGGCGCTTCCAATGATCTGGAAAGAGCAACAGCGACAGCCAGAAATATGGTTACCCGCTATGGCTTCTCCGATAACCTTGGCCCTGTAGTATACGGCCGCGGAGAGCATGAGGTATTCCTCGGAAGAGATTATTCCTCGACACCCAGCTATTCAGAAAATGTTGCTGCGGAGATAGATTCCGAGATACGCTCTATCGTCGAGGATTGCTTTGAGAAATGTGAGTCGCTCCTCAGAGAGCATATCGACAAGCTCCATCTTATCGCCAAGTATCTGATGAAGTACGAGAAGATCGACGGGATCACCTTTGATAAACTGATGAAAGGTGAGCTCGGAGACTTCGAGGAGCCCGTTGAGGAAACAAAGACTATCGATGTTTCGGATTCACCGGCTTTGACCGAAAGTACTGTTGAGGATTATAATGATCTCCCGGAGGAGCCCAGCTTCGACGAGAGCAAAGATGATCCTGACACCCATACTGACGAGGAATAAAGATCAAGTCATAACAAAGACGTTTCTGTCGCTTTAGGGCGGCGGAAACGTCCTTTTTATTTGCTATTTTATTGACAGAGCAACTAAAATAGGTTATAATTTAACTATCATCATGGGAGGTGTAGCGATTGAAACTGATTTTTCTGGGAGATGTTGTCGGGCAGGCCGGTGTTGAGTTTGTCGCAAAGAACCTTTGGAGACTCAAAAAAGAACTCGGCATAGATGTTACTATCATCAATGGCGAGAATTCAGCGCAGGGTAACGGGATAACACCTGATAGTTTTGAATCGCTTATAAGGGTCGGTGCAGATGTCGTAACGACTGGAAACCATTGTTTCCGAAGGAAAGAAGTCATCCCGCTTTATGATAAAAACGATACCCTTCTGCGTCCGGCTAATTTTCCTGATGGGACAGTCGGCAGGGGAGTCACGATCCTTGATCTCGGAAGAGCTCAGATCGCTGTAGTCAATCTTATGGGGACAGTATACCTCGACAGCCTTGATAATCCTTTTACTGTCATGGATAATGTTCTGAAAGAGCTGGATACTCCAAATATTATCGTAGACCTTCACGCTGAAGCTACTGCTGAGAAAAAAGCTCTGGGGTTTTACCTCGCAGGGAAAGTCACAGCCGTCCTGGGGACGCATACCCATGTCCAGACAGCCGATGAGGCTATCCTGGAAGGCGGGACAGCTTATATCACCGATGTCGGGATGACAGGCCCTGAGATCTCTGTGCTGGGTGTGCAGAAGGAACTGGCTATAGAAAAACTTCGCACACATTGCCCTGTGACATTCAAGGAAAGCACAAGCCCTTGCTTTATGAATGCAGTTACAGTTGAATTCAATGAAAGAACAGGCCGCGCTGAGAAGATCGAGCGCCTGATCGTAAGATAACACAGGAGGTAAGCTATGGACGTTTTAAAGGTATCATCAAGATCTGTTCCGACGGCTGTTGCCGGAGCGATATCCGCAGTAGTCAGGGAGAAGGGCGAAGTCGAAGTTCAGGCTGTCGGCGCGGGAGCAGTCAATCAGGCTGTAAAGGCTGCAGCTATTGCGAGAGGCTATCTGGCGACAGCGGGTATAGATATGGTAGTACTCCCGGCCTTCGGTAATGTGATCATCAGCGACGAGGAAAAGACGGGCATACGATTGTTTTGTGTTGAGAGATAAAAAGAAACCCGGAGGTTTTGCCCTCCGGGTTTTGTTTTAGTTTAGCTTTGAGCTATTTCAGAGATCATTCCTGACCCCAAACAGCGCCCTCGCCGGCTGCAGCCTGCCAATCAGTATACTGAGTCATAGTGAGGATGTTGCCGGTAGAGAAGGTAACCTTGGTGATCCAGATGTTACCAGCAGACTGGAACATAAGACCCTCATAACCTGTCTCGTTAGCCTTGTCGATCATCTGGTTTACAAATTCCTTCTTGATGGTGAAGGTGATGTTGTGAACTTCGCCCTTCTTCCAGGACTTCCACTGATCGTCAGCCCACTTAACGATACCGTCGGGCTTAGCATAGAAGTCAGCAGTCTTCTCATTGTCAGCAACGAGGTAAACGTCCTGATGTGTAGCATAGGAAGGCTTACCGGTGTTCTTGCTGATCTTGATAGAACCGTCATCCTTGGTGTCAGGGATTACGCAGTAAGTACCGTCGTTGTAGTTTTCCATCTCAGCAAGCTCAGCACCGATCGGGAACTCAGCGGTAATAACGCCGGGATTCTCGATGAAGTGCTCCCAAGCAGCATCACCGTTCTTTGTGCCGGTGCCGCCGAGGGTGTTAGGAGCAAGACCGATCTGAGCGTCAGCAGGCTGTGCCTCAGCAGCAACCATGTCAACGAAGTTATCGGTAAGAGTGAGGTCGATGCTGATAGTCAGATCCTGATCTCTTGTAAAGGTACGAGCATCGAAGCTGGTGCCGATAGGATCGGACCAAGCGGAAGAGTCCTGAGTATCGGTAGCGAACTCGAAAACGGACTCTTTAGCAGCAGCATCATACTTGATCTCCGAAGAGGGAGCTTCAGTAGCAGCCTCGGTTGTTTCGGGAGCAGCAGTTGTCTCAGGGGCAGCAGCAGTAGTAGCGGGAGCCTCAGTTGTAGCAGCAGCAGAAGCTGTTGTAGCAGCGGTCTCGGTAGCAGCAGTTGTAGCAGCAGCAGAGCTGGAGCTGGAATTGCTGTCGCCGCAGCTTGCGAGTACGGCGCCGCAAACAACTACAGCGGCAACCGTTGCGAGAAATCTCTTCATAATAAAAACCTCCATTATCATCAGAGCGGACCTTCCGCTCTTAAATTACATTGTTATTATAGCATAACAGCGCATTTTATTCAATAATCATATTATACAATTCTTTTATCATCTTTTAAGCAGCTTGCACAAATATTGGTTACAAATCTGTTAAATTACAACAAAAATTCGGAAAAGGCGGTCGAACTTAACAGCTTTAAAGAACGATCAAGCGCAAAAAACGACAAAAAAACAGAGAGCCTTACGGCTCTCTGCGAAGAATTCAGTTATGAATTACTTTCTCTTGGTAACTACCAGAGCTGCACCTGCAACTGCTATACCAGCAAGAGCTATACCAGCAGCAGCGCCAGCGCCGGGGTTTGTGCTGCCGCCATCGGTAGGAGCAGCGTCTGTACCCGGAGCAGGAGTATCTGTCGGGGTATCAGTAGGAGTATCTGTCGGGGTATCTGTCGGGGTATCTGCGCTGATTTTGCCGGAAACGAAACCAGTCTGAGCATCGCCTTCACGGGTGTCGTTGTACCAAGCCCAACCGGAAACTCTGTTCTGGATGTAAGCCTGAGCAGACCAATCGCCACCAGGCTGAGCATCAGTAACCTCTACATCAAACTCGATGGCTTTCAAAGTCTTGAGCCAATCAACATAAGCCTCTTTGCCCTCAAGTGTGGTGAAGTCAAAATTCATCTTAGCAGCGATAGCATCGGACCATTCAGATGTTTTATCTGTACCGGATACACCCCAAGACTCAGACTTAGCAGTAAGAGAACCGCTGTGATCCTCTTCGGGAAGCTCAACTACACCGCCATCATAGGTGATCTTGATGTTAGAAACCTTTGCGGTAAGGCTACCAGTCTCAGAAAGAATGGTCTTGCCATCATCGCCGCCGGCCATGCCGTCAGCCTTAACCTGAGCGCCCATTGAAGGAACGTTCTGGTCTACAGTTTCCGGATACTCAAACTCGAGTTTTGAGAAATCAACATCCCACTTAACATGACTAGTATCAGCAGAAGCGCTGATTGCCATTGCAGATGCGAGAGCCAGAGCGGACATACCTGCGATAATTCTACGCATTTTCATAATTTTTCTCCTCCATTTTTAAATATGGTTACGAATTGATTTCAATTCATAACAGTATTATAACAGATTTATTCCTGAAAATCAAGGGGTTTCAAAAAATTTCCTTAGTTTTATTTGCAAAAAACTGCACAAATTTTTGAATAGTAATTTGTTAGTTTTTCACATTTCACTTAAACTCAGAGTATTTTCCCTTCTTTGCAGTCGAGAACTATCGTAAAAGGTCCGTCGTTGACGAGAGATACTTTCATATCCGCCCCGAAGCGGCCTGTACCGACATTTGTGACTTTTTCCTTTATCATAGATACGAACAGTTCGTAGAGCTGTTCGGCCTTCTCCGGGTCTCCTGCATTGATAAATGATGGGCGGTTCCCTTTATGGCAATCCGCCAGCAGAGTGAACTGCGACACCACAAGTACCTCTCCGCCTACATCCGAAAGTGACAGGTTAGTCTTTCCGTTCTCATCCTCAAAGATACGCAGGGCGGTGATCTTTTCGGCCATTTTGCTGCATTCGGCTTCGGTATCGTCCGCCGCTGCTCCGAGGAGTATCATTAACCCCTTGCCGATTCTGCCTACTGTTTCGCCGGCGACCTCGACCTTTGCCTCGGTAACTCTCTGTATTACAGCCTTCATAGCCTCACCCCACAGTTATGCAGTAAGTGTAGTCATAGCTCTCTCCGGCTCCGAGGGATATAGCATGTTCCTTGCGGGAAAGCTCAGGCTGAATGTCGTCGCAGTATACCGGGACAGAAGTCCAGGGTTCCAGGCAGACGAATCTTGCCTCATCGTTTCCTGTCGGAGACCATACTGCGATGCATTTGCTGTCAGGATAGTCAAGTATAACGAAGCGGTCAGACTTATCCGAGCGCAGAGATATGCTTTTTGAAGCAGGTGCGTCTTTCATAACGACATCATTGTCGAAAAGGCCTCTTGTCAGCGGGAGACGGCTGCTGTTTTCGATGATCGTTCTGGTACCGTTCCAAACCTGAATGATAGTCTCTGGTCTTTCATATTCAACATACCAGTCATCAAATTCTGTTCCGTCAGAAAGCGGGCAGTTGAAGGCAGGGTGTCCTCCGAGATAGAAATACATAGTCCTGCTGCCGGTATTCCTGACAGTGTTTTTTACCTTGACAGTACTGCCGTCAAGTTCATAGGTGACATACAGTTCAAAATCAAATGGATAGACAGCCATTGTATTTTCGTCTGATGTCAGTTTATAACAGAGGGAGCCCTGAGCAGAGATCGTCTCGAAATCCATATCCCGGGCAAAACCGTGGTTACCGGGCATTTTGTATTCTTTTCCGTCGATCTGATATTTCCCGCCCTCCGGTGAGCAGATAAACGGGAAGAGAATAGGCGCTGTACGTTTCCAAGCATCTCCGGCCTGCCAGAGATATTCCTTCCCGCCAAATATAAGGCTTCTGAGCTCGGCTCCGTGCCCGTCTGCCGAGAGGGTGATGATACCGTTTGAAATAGTGTTTTTCATAGTCTTCCTCCTTATTTTAAAAATATGCGCCTGCGTGCGGTCTGCACAGCGGGCGCATGGTCTTTTTCAGGACTTGGTTTTTTTGCTGCGATCCTTGGAATCGTTAGAGTAGCTGTAGGAGTAGCCGTAATCGGAATACTTGCTGTATTTGCTGTAACGGTAACCGCGCTTGTATCCGGTCTTGCCGAGGGTCTGGACCTGACCGAGGATTCCGCCGAGGATATGACCGTCGGCAAATTTGATAGCGTTTATTGCATCCTCATAAGCATCAATCGGTGTCTCGCCCTGTTTGGCGACAAGTACGACTCCTGCGATATAGGGCAGCAGATTAAGTGTATCGGATACTATATTTATAGGCGGTGTGTCAATAATGATATAATCATAGAACTCGACCAGCTTTTCCAGCAGGACCTTCATGTTCTCCGAGCCCAGCATTTCAGAAGGGTTGGGAGGTATCGGGCCGCTGGTTATGACATCCAGGCCGGTAGTGACCTGAGAATTGAGGACTTCTCTGAAGGAATCGATCCCTCCGAGAAGGGTAGAGAGCCCAAGCTTGTTCTGGAGATTGAATGTCCTGTGTGCAACGGGCTTCCTGAGGTCGGCATCGATGAAAAGAACTTTGGAATCTGTCTGCGCGAAGGTTATAGCAAGGTTTGCAGCGATAGTGGATTTTCCTTCTGATGGGAGGGCCGAGGAAACAGCAAAGATCTTGTTGTTTCTGGTCGAGAGCGCGAACTGTACGTTGGTTCTGAGAGCCTTGAATGCTTCTGTTACTGCGAAAGGAAGCTCGGAGTCGAGCATCGTAAGACGCTTCTTTTTAGTTGAATCGTCTGTGTTTTTCTTCTTAGTACTCATACTTAGAACCCTCCTTATCGCTCATTTCAAGATCAGGGATCTCTCCGAGTACCGGGATCTGGAATCTCTGCTTGATGTCTTCTGTGGTGCGGATGCGGTTATCCAGCAGCTTTCTGATTATTACAAAGGCGCAGGCGATAACGAATCCGATCACAGCACCGATAAGTGTATATCTCTTGACACTGGGACCCGAAGGACCTGTAGGCTGCTTTGCCTTGCCGATAGATTCAACAGAACCTGCTTTGGTAACGTCGATAAGGACTGTCTTAGCCTCGGCAGCCATAAAATTGCAGATCGCTGCAGAAAGGCCGGGATCTCTTGTGACGGCAGTTATCTGGATGACCTCGGTATTATTCAGAGGAGAGGCCTTGACGAGCTTTCGTATCTGACTGGCGGTGATATATTCGTTGCCGTTGGCATCTTTTTCAATATTAAAGAATCGTTTGAGCTGAGCGGAGCCGTAACTTTCCAGCAGCATCTTGGATACCTCGTCGTAAACGACATCGTTATCAAGGATAACTATATATGTTGTTGCCAGCTTCTGAGCGGCTGTAAGGTCGGATGAGGTGGCTGTGTTGTTGATCGTATCTGCTGAAGAGTTCTTTACATAGATCGAGATCGAAGAAGTGTACTGCACAGGCAGCCAGAATTTTGAATAACAAAACAGTGCGCCGCCAAACAGAACTGTCAGCAGGAGAATGAATTTGAACTTGCTCAGCAGCAGGAAGAATATTTCCTGCAGGTTAATTTCCTGTTCTTGCTTTTCCATCGAGACATTCCTTTCATAGTTCATATAACATACCAAATTCTATTATACACTATGAATAATCGTTTGTCAATAATTATTTCCGGTATTTCGACAGTTTTTGTTGAATAGAGGGTTTCTATTAGCAGAAGGCAGAGTTCTTATAAATTTAATTTTGTATTTACCGAAAATTCACAAATATTCGGCTGTCACTGTTAAAAATCGCATTTTTTGTCTTTACAAACTCTTAAAAGCGTGTTATAATAAATATCGGTGTGTCAGCAAAAGGGAGATCCCTGCGCTGCGGCACACATAGTTTGAAGGAGGAATTGATCTATGGTAAGAGCTATTGTCGGCGCAAACTGGGGCGACGAAGGCAAGGGCAAGATAACTGATATGCTCGCACAGGAGTCGGATATCGTCATCCGTTTCCAGGGCGGTGCGAATGCCGGACATACTATTCACAACCATTACGGCAGATTCGCGCTCCACACTCTCCCCTCGGGAATATTCTACGATCATACAACGAATATCATCGGCAACGGCGTAGCATTTGATATCCCCAAGTTTTTCAAGGAGCTCAATGAGATCACATCTCAGGGCGTTCCGATGCCTAAGCTGCTCATCTCCGACAGAGTCCAAATGATAATGCCTTACCATATCGACTTTGATAAATTTGAGGAGGAGCGTCTCGGAAAAGCCAGCTTCGGTTCTACAAAATCCGGTATCGCACCTTTCTATTCCGATAAGTATGCAAAGATCGGCTTCCAGGTTCAGGAGCTCTTTGATGAGGAGGCTCTCAAAGCTAAGATTCACAGAGTCCTCGAACAGAAGAACATCCTGCTGAAGTATATGTATAATAAGCCCGCCATTGACGAGAAAGAGCTTTTCAATACTCTTATGGAATACAAGAAAATGGTGGAGCCCTATGTCTGCGATGTTTCTGCTTTCCTCTGGAAGGCTGTAAATGAGGGCAAGGATATCCTTCTTGAAGGTCAGCTCGGCTCTCTGAAGGATCCCGATCACGGTATATATCCTATGGTAACATCATCTTCGACTCTTGCGGCTTACGGCGCTATCGGCGCAGGACTCCCGCCCTATGAGATCAAGAAGATCGTAACTGTCTGCAAGGCATATTCCTCGGCAGTAGGTGCTGGTGCCTTCGTTTCCGAGATCTTCGGTGACGAGGCTGAGGAGCTGAGAAAGCGCGGCGGAGATAAGGGCGAGTACGGTGCTACCACAGGCAGACCGAGAAGAATGGGCTGGTTCGACTGTGTAGCTTCAAGATACGGCTGCCGTATCCAGGGTACTACTGATGTTGCTTTTACAGTAGTAGACGCGTTGGGCTATCTGGAGAAGATCCCTGTATGCGTAGGCTATGAGTATGACGGCAAGCGTGTCGATGATTTCCCGACCACATCTATCCTTGAACACTGCAAGCCTGTCCTGGAAGTTCTGGACGGCTGGAATTGCGATATCAAAGGCATCCGCAACTATGAAGATCTCCCTGAGAACTGCCGCAAGTATATCGAGTTCGTAGAGCAGCAGATCGGTTTCCCAATCACAATGGTATCCAACGGACCCGGAAGAGAGGATATCATCTATCGCAAGAGCCCTCTCAGCAAATAAATAGAGATATAGCAAATCCCGGAAGCGGTCAACAGTACCGCTCCCGGGCTTTTTTATTGAAGATCTTTCAGAATGACTAAATATCGGCCGATGTGAGACCCCTATTCTTTTTCAGAAAACAGATGCAAAGAATAAGGAAGCCAAAGCCATATCCCATGGGGGCAGGATACCATAAGGATTCAGCAAAGAAGCTGCCGATAAAGCCTGTAAAGCAAAGGACCGTGATTATCAAGGAAATTATCTTGACAGATCTCACCTTTGTCCCAAGGAAGAAAAACAAGAAAGCGGCACCCATGAACAAGCCCCAGGCGGTGTAGTCCATCGACATCTCTATGCTGGGAAACTTTCCGATCTTTAGCCAGTCCGGAACAGCGACTCCGTCGGCAGCCAGCTTTCTGACAGCTCCGATGCTGGTTATATGAGCTACGGAGGTTATGATCGCCATCCCCGAAAGAGAGATCAGCATAAATGTCCTGTAAAGGCCCCTGATCTCCAGCTTATCAGCGAAGATCGTCAGGACGGCCAGTTCCAATGCAGCGCCGACAACGGTCATTATCTCCCATAGAGTCAGCGCCCATTCGTACTTAGTTGCTATAAACAAAGCAACAGATGCAAAGTAGACGGAGACACCGGCGATTCCTATCTCAGCAGCCGTTCTTGTCTTGTTCATAATGATCGATCCTCCTGTTAAATTCTGTCACAGTTCGCTCATTTCACGGATAAGATCTCCAAAGAGCTTCAGTGCGTCAGCGACAGGCTTTTCTGTTGCCATATCCACACCTGCTCCTCTCAGCAGAGCGATCGGGTCCTTGGAGCAGCCGCCGGAAAGGAAACCGAGATAATCCTTGACAGCATTCTCGCCTTCTTTCAGTATCCTCTGAGAAAGGGCAATGGCTGCGGAATAACCTGTGGCGTACTGGTATACATAGTAGTCGTAATAGAAGTGCGGGATGCGAGCCCATTCCATATCTATCTCTTTGTCTATAACGATGCCGTCACCGTAATAGAGCTCATTGAGCTCACGGTATACGGAGCAGAGCTTGTCGGCGCTGAGAGTCTCACCCTCGGCGGAAAGCTCGTTGATTTTCAGCTCAAACTCTGCAAACATAGTCTGGCGATAGAGCGTTGTGCGGAACTGTTCCAGAAAATAGTTGATAAGGTAAGCCTTTTCCCGTTTATCATTGGTGTTTTTGAGCAGATACTGCATGAGCAGAGCTTCGTTGCAGGTGGAGGCTACTTCAGCTACGAATATTACATAATCGGAGTATACTACGGGCTGAGTTTTGTTGGAAAGATAGGAGTGTATGGCGTGCCCCATCTCGTGAGCAAGGGTGAACATACAGTTGAGAGTATCCTTGTGGTTCAGCAGGACATATGGGTGTACTCTTGCTCCGGCGGAGTATGCTCCGGAGGTCTTTCCTTCGTTTTCATAGACATCTATCCAGTGTTCATTAAAGCCCTTTCGCAGAAGAGCAAGATAATCCTCACCGAGAGGTGCCAGCGCTTTAAGGACAGTCTCTTTGGCCTCTTCAAAGGTTATCTTCATATCCAGGTCTGATACGATAGGCGTATAAACATCGTAAAGATGAAGCTCTTCAAGCCCCATGAGCTTTTTGCGGAGGGCGAGATAGTCGTACATATAGCCCATATTCTCATGAACAGCCGATATAAGGTTTTTATAGACCTCCACAGGGACTTCGTTGGCGGAAAGTGCCGATTCGAGCGAAGAGGAATACTTCCTGGCCTTTGAATAGAAATTGACTGCTTTGATCTGAGCGTTCAGTGTGGCGGCGCAGGTGTTGCGGAACTTTTCATAGGTGTGATACATCGACTCGAAGGCAGACTTGCGAAGTACCCTGTCGCTGCTCTGTACCAAAGGGATATATGAGCCGTGTGTCACCTGATGAGCTTTGCCGTCTTTATCCGCGGCATCAGGGAATTTAAGATCAGCGTCAGAGAACATCGAAAAAATGTTCTCGGGATACTGTGACATCTCGCCTGTCATGGCCAGCAGCTTTTCTTCGGCATCAGAAAGAATATGCCCTCGTTTCAGACGCACTCTGTCAAGAGCGTGCTTGTAGAGCAGAAGCTCAGGGCATTCATTATAAAAGCTGTCAAGGGTCTCATCAGGGACAGCGATGATCTCCGGAGTCTCGAAGCTGCCCGCCGAATTGACCTCGACGTATACGTTCATCAGCTTGCCTACCATTTCCTGATAAACGGCATTGGCAGTATCTTCGTCGGAGCGGCGCTGAGCATAGTTCCCCAGGCTGTCGCAGAGGACAGATATATCGTCCGAGAGCTTTAAAAAAGAGAGCAGAGTCTCGGCGCTTTCTCCCAGCCTGCCGCGGTAGCTTTCCAACTTTCCGGGGATCTCCGATAGCTTATCCAGGTCTTTTTTCCAGGCTTCGTCGCTTTCGTAGATGTCCTCCAGGCGCCATTTGTATTCTTCAGGGACTTCAGATCTTTTGGGGATCCTTTCTTCTGACATATTTCGTTTCTCCTTTCGGGTAATAATTTCATACCATACTATTATATCACGATCTGAGCGATAAATCAAGATGAGATTTAGGGCGACGATAGAAGTATTGGTCATTGTGCTTTGAATTGCTGTAATTTTTTGTTCATAATCACGAAAAGAAAAGTGCAAAATCCTATTGCAATTCGTGTCAAAATGGTATATAATTATTCTATCGGTTTGTATAATATTGTGCATATATGACAATTTGCAATCGGTAATTATAACAGGCAAGGAGAGAATCGCATTGAAAACCTATGACAGTACCCACATCAGAAACATCGCAGTAGCCGGCCACGGCGGCTCCGGCAAGACCTCGCTGGTCGAGGCGCTGCTTTATAAGAGCGGAAACAGTGACCGTCTCGGAAAGATCCTTGATGGGAACACTATCTCTGATTACACCGCAGAAGAGATAAGAAGAAAATGCTCGGTATATACCTCGCTGGAATGCTTCGAGATCGATGGTCTCAAGATCAATCTGCTGGATACTCCCGGCCTGTTCGATTACGAAGCCGGTATGGTTGAAGGCATCAGCGCTGCTGATTGCGTAATGATAACCGTTTCAGCTAAGTCCGGCGTTAAGGTCGGGACTCATAAGGCTTATGACTACGCCGCAGAGTTGAACAAGCCCAGAATGTTCGTTGTTACCAAGCTGGATGACGACAACGCCAACTTCAATAATGTTCTTACTCAGCTCAAGACCGAGTTCGGTCCTACTGTCTGCCCCGTTATCGTTCCTGTTATCGCAGACAGAAAGATCGTTAGCTATGTAAACCTCATCGAGATGCAGGCTTATAAGTATGAAAACGGCAAGGCTTCTCCGACAGATATGCCGACAGCCGATGTGGCCGCCAATATGGAGTATCGTATCGACGGACTTAAAGAAGCTATCTCAGAGGCTGTTGCCGAGACCGATGAAGAGCTGCTTGAGAAGTTTATCGGCGGTGAGCAGTTCACACAGAAGGAGCTCATCGACGGTATCCATAACGGCATGAAGGCCGGAGTTATCGCTCCCGTTGTCTGCGTATCCTCTACCGATCTTTCCGGCGTTGATATGCTGCTAAAGGAGATATCCCTGATGCTCCCCGTATACGGTGAGAACGATAAAGTTTCTGCAGAGGATAACAGCGGTAACGTTGTAGATATCAAGTGCGTTCAGAGCGACCCGATGTCTGCTTTCGTATTCAAGACTGTTGCAGACCCCTTCGTAGGAAAGATGAGCTTTATCAAGGTCGTATCCGGTGTCCTGAAGACCAATAAGGATGTTATAAACGCGACTACCGGCTCTACTGAAAAGGTCGGCAAGCTCATTACTCTTGTAGGCAAGAAGCAGATAGAAGTAACAGAGGCTCCCTGCGGAGATATCGTCGTTGCTACTAAAATGAACGTTAATACCAACGATACAATCTGCGATGCTGGCAGAGTAGTCAAGTTCGAGACTATCAAGTTCCCCGTTCCGACTTATGCTCAGGCTGTCAAGGCCAAGGGCTCCGGCGACGAAGCAAAGATCTCAGGCGCTATCGCAAGGCTTCTGGAAGAGGACAAGACTCTCAAATATGAGCAGAATCCCGATACACTTGAAATGGTGCTTTACACCCTCGGCGGTCTGCATCTGGATTCCGTTGCAGGAAGGCTTCATGATACCTTCGGCGTTGATATTGATACCGCTGCTCCAAAGATCGCTTATAAGGAGACTATCCGCAAAAAGGTCAAAGTCCAGGGAAGACATAAGAAGCAGTCCGGCGGCCACGGTCAGTTCGGTGATGTTTGGATCGAATTTGAGCCCTGCATCTCTGACGAACTGGTATTTGAAGAGAGAGTCTTCGGCGGAGCTGTTCCCAAAAACTTCTTCCCCGCAGTTGAAAAGGGCCTCCAGGAGTGTGTAAAGAAGGGCGTACTCGCCGGATTCCCGGTAGTCGGCCTCAAGGCTATCCTTGTAGACGGCTCTTATCACCCTGTTGACTCCTCCGAAATGGCTTTCAAGATCGCTGCTTCCATTGCTTTCAAGGACGGTATCCCTAAGGCTGAGCCTATGCTCCTTGAACCGATCTCCAATCTCTCCGTTATCGTTCCCGATGAGAATACGGGCGATATTATCGGTGAGCTCAATAAGAGACGCGGCAGAGTTCTCGGAATGAATCCTTCCGGCAAAAAGGGGCTTACAGAAGTCGTTGCAGAAGTCCCTGAGGCTGAAATGGTAGACTTCACTATGATCCTCCGCCAGATGACACAGGGCAGAGGCACATTCTCAATGAAGCGTGAAAGATACGATCAGCTTCCCGGAAACCTCGTTGCAACAGTTATCGCAAACAATAAGATCGAGTGATCTTTAGGATAATACAGGCGAGCTGCTGCGCTTAAACAGAATAACTGCAAATATTGTCTCCGCGTTGTTTTGCAGCGCGGAGATAATTTTTAAAACCGTATATCCAACTCAAAGTGCTGAGTGGATATACGGTTTTTCGTCCTTATCCGGTGCTGTACGGCTGGCCGGATCTATATGATTTCGATCATATCATTTTCTTCTGAATCTTCCGAAGATCCTGGCCAGAATGCCCTTTTTCTTTCTAGGAGCCGGCGGCTCAGGAGGCTTAGGCTTCGGGACATTTGCGTAAGCCTCGGCAGTAAAGTGTTTCTGTGCATCAAGAGGCATACTGTCGTTGCTGACATGGATATAAGAACGGTCGGAGAGCTGCTCTCTGGCTTTGACATTGTCAGAGAACTGCACTTTGAAATAGTCGATGAGACGCTCTTTCAGTGCCTCATCCAGGACCGGTGCTGCTATCTCGACCCTTCGGGTAGTGTTTCTGGTCATAAAGTCAGCCGAGGAGATGTAGATGTTTCGTCTTACGCCTTCTCCGAAGATGTATATCCTTCCGTGCTCAAGGTATCGCCCGACAATGGATACGAGCCGTATGTTCTCCGTTACTCCCTTGATCCCTGCTACAAGGCAGCTTATTCCTCTTATCACCAGCTCGACCCTGACTCCAGCCTGAGAGCATTCTATCAGCTTGTCGATTAGGACCTTGTCAGTCAGCGAATTCAGCTTCAGGCCGACATATCCTTCTCCGCCTGCGCGGGCTATCCTGATCTCGTTATCCATCATTTCAACAGCTCTGTTCTGCAGGCAATGCGGAGCCGCCCACAGCAGGCGCATACTCTCAACGGTCTCGCCGAGAGAGAGTGCCTTGAAGACATCCTCGGCATCCTGTCCTATATCCGGATTGCAGGTCATCAGCGAGAAGTCGGTATAGAGTTCTGCTGTTTTTTCGTTATAATTGCCTGTTCCGACCTGTGTGAAATGCTTTATACCATCGCCGTTGCGCTTGGTTATGAGACAGAGCTTGGAATGTACCTTGAATCCTGCCGGTCCGTATACCACCTTACAGCCTGCTTCTTCCAACTGCCTTGACTGCTCGATATTGTTTTCCTCGTCAAATCTTGCCCTCAGTTCGATCAGAACAAAGACTTCCTTGCCATTCTCAGCGGCAGCGCAGAGCGCCTTGATAACTCTGGAGTTTTTTGCGACTCTGTATAATGTCATCTTCAGGGAAATGACTTCAGGGTCTGCGGCAGCTTCATCCAGCAAGCGGAGAAACGGCTTCATTGACTCATAGGGGTATGAGAGCAGTAGGTCGTTTTTTTCGATCTGGGCGAGCATAGGCAGGCTCTCATCTATCATGCGTGACGGCTGCGGCTCGCGTTTGGAGTAGAACATTTCCGAGCGCTGCGAGCATTTTGGAAAGAGCGAGAAAACATATCCGAGATCAAGAGGGGCTTTTTCAACGAATATCTGCTTGGGCGAGAGCTCCAGTCTCGAACAGAGTTCGTTTAGCAGCTCCGGAGGCAGATCACGGCTTAGCTGCATACGGACGGGTCTCAGTCTTTTGCGCTTGCTTATCAGTTCGGACATATTCTGTCTGGCATCAAGCTCCATATCGAAATCGTCGTCAAGGCTGATATCGGCGCTGCGGGTTATCCTGAGGACAGCTCTTTCTTCGATCTTATAGCTTGAAAACGCTCTTTCAGCAAAAGCTGAAATGATATCCTCTATGAGCATATAATGGGTCAGGCCGTTCTCGTTGGGAAGGAATACTACTCTGTCAAATTTGCCGGAGCAGCTTATGAGCCCTATCAGCAGACCTGTCTTAGAGGCTAGCTTAGCGCATACGAAAAGCTCCTTGTCCCCGAGAAACGGAAAGGGATGTTTTCTGTCAACGATAACAGCATTGAGCATCGGTTCTATCTCATAGGAATAATATCTCTCGATATAATCCAGCTCGGATTTATTGAGGCTCTTGAAACTTCGGCGGGAGACTCCTTTGAGCTCCAGTTCGCGGCAAATAGTTTCAAAGGTCTTGTCTTTCTTCTCTGCAAGCTTTCCGACTCTCGAATAGATCTCGGTAAGCTGCTCTGAAGGTTTAAGACGGGTCTTGGAGTCTTTCTCATTATCATCAAATAACTTCTGATCTATCAGCGCTCCGACTCGCACCATAAAGAATTCATCAAGATTGCTGGAATAGATCGAGGCAAATTTGAGCCTTTCCATTATAGGCACTGAGCTGTCCTGGGCTTCTTCCAGAACACGCATATTGAATTTGAGCCAGGAGAGCTCGCGGTTATCATAGACCTTTTTTGACATTCATCTCACCCCTTCTTTCAAAGGATTATCCCGACTTTGGCCAGAGCCTTTTTCAGCGTCTCGGTCTCAAGAGGAAAGATGTCGCTCTTATCGGTCCTGCGTTCATGTTCGACGCGGGTGAAAAAAACAAGGTTCTCGCTGAGATCGCTGTTTGTATAAATATGAGCCATGATATACATTTCCTTGACAGCGTAGTAGTTGACCGGCTTCAGTTTCAGGATCGAGGCGCTGTCCCGCTTCATATCGGAGATAAGCTCTGCAAAATCAGTATCGACATAGCTTATCTGTCTGCACTTCATGTCAGAGAGCTTCTTTTTTAGAGCGCTGTTTTCGCTGTCTTGTTTCTTTCTGAAAAAGAGCATAGTCTTATCTCCTTTGTTGTTTTGCGGCGGTCGGCTTAATACTACTATTATTATAACAGGTTTTGAGACAAAATTCAAGTGTATATGAGCTTTTGCGCAGAACATTTGATACTGTCCGATAAGTCGGACAGATCAGAACACCACTATTCACAAAAAATTTACAAAGTCCGAATTTTCGGACAAATTCAGTTAGTTACAATTTGATTACAGCAAGATATAGTGTTCAATAAAACGGACAGTCCTATATATACGACAAGATCTAAATGATCTGGAATATCAAGCGCTTTTTCATAGTATATCACTCATTTACCCCTCTTGACAAGCTGTTTCCAATTCGTTATAATTACAATGCAAATGTAACTTATATGTAACCAGACAATCGTCACAGCAGATATAATAAAGAGATAAAAGAATTAACTTAAACTGCGGTTACATATCATACGGCACTTAGCCGACCGAAAGGCGGCTGATATAGAAGCGGGGCAGCCGGTCAGGACATAGGAGAGGATCCTGCGGCGCTGCGCAAGACCCGCTGAGTGCAGGCCCGAAAGGGCAGGGAAGCGGCCGGGTGCAAAAGTGCTCGGCTGACACAGTCCGTCCAAGCCTTGCGGTAATACCGCTGATCGGCAGGCCTGGCGGCAAACATCGAAGGCTCGTCATGTATGGCGGGTCTTTCTTGTTTGTCAGCAATAATGAAGTTGACAACCGTCTGCCTTTGCGCTATAATTGGTAAGTAGGCGGGATACTGCCCAATGTATTTTTTAAGGTGATCTTATGAGCTATAAATTTTTTGCTATGATCTCGCGTATGAAATATATCGACCGCTGGTCGCTTATGCGCAATACGATAAATGAGAATATCAGCGAGCATTCCCTTGAAGTCGCCTTTATCGCTCACGCTCTGGCGCTTATGGGCAACAAGCGTCTCGGGAAGAGCTACTCTCCTGAGCGTGCTGCTTTGCTGGCGATGTATCACGATGCGACCGAGATCATTACCGGTGATCTTCCGACCCCTATAAAGTATTACAACAAACAGATAAAATCTGTTTATAACGAGATCGAGGAGAATGCTGAAAGGCAGCTTCTTTCTTATCTTCCGGATGATCTTCGGGATGAATATGCACCGCTGTTCTCACATACTGAGGATGACGCCGGGCTCTGGAAGCTGGTTAAGGCTGCGGACAAGCTCTCGGCGCTGATAAAGTGTGTCGAGGAGAGGCGTATGGGCAATGAGGATTTTGCCTCTGCTGAGAAGAGCACTCTCGCCGCAGTAAAAGCACTGGAGTGTCCGGAGGCGGAAATGTTTCTTACCGATTTTATGCCAAGCTACGATCTGACACTGGACGAACAGTGCTGATCTTGTTTTATCAGGATAATTTACAGAAGGGTGATCTTGTGGATAGGAAAACAATAGTTGCGGCTTCACTGCTCTCGGCTGATTTCATCGAGCTGGGGAAGGAGTGTGCCCGTGCCGCCGACGGCGGATGCGATTGGCTGCATTTTGATATCATGGACGGATCTTTTGTTCCCGCCATCAGTTTTGGAGGCCCTGTTCTCAAAGCGGTTACAGATGTTTCAAAGCTCCCTGTGGACGTACATATGATGGTGACAGAGCCTGTTCGCTATGTCAAGCGCTATGCTGAGCTTGGTGCATCCGGGATAACTGTCCATGTTGAAGCTTGCAAGGATGTGGCTGCAACGCTGGCTGAGATCAAGGCGCTGGGTCTAAGGACGGGCATAGCTCTTAAACCTGCGACTTCAGTTTTCGAGATAGAGGAGTATATTCCTCTGGTCGATATGGTGCTGGTAATGACAGTTGAGCCGGGTTTCGGGGGGCAGGCTTTTATGCCGGAGACCCTTCCGAAGATCTCGGATATCCGCAAACTGGCAGACAGCTTCTGCCCCGGGTTGGATATACAGGTCGATGGGGGCATAAATGCCGAAACTGCAAAGCTGGTGCGTGATGCGGGTGCCAATGTGCTTGTCTCCGGGTCTTATCTCTTTGCCGCCGGGGATATGTCTGCTGCCAGCAGATCTCTGAGATGACATCGAAAATGGGATTATTATACAAAAGCGATGCCTCCTTTTGGAGGCATTTCTATTTTACGCCAATTGACTTTGTATTGACCCGGTGATATAATCAAGATAGCGTTTTTACGCGATATGGACGATTTTCAAGGAGAGTAAATGATATGAGAACAGATCGACCTGTAATGGGCTGGAACAGTTGGGATTGCTGGGGTGCAGCAGTAAGTGAAGAGACTGTAAGAAAAAACGCCGAGTTTGTAGCAAAATATCTTAAGGAATACGGCTGGGAGTATATTACTGTTGATATACAGTGGTCTGAACCGACAGCCGCGAATCATGAATACCACCCGTTTACCGAGCTTTGTATGGATGAGTTTTCCCGCCTTATCCCTGCCGAGAACCGGTTCCCATCTGCGGCAGGAGGAAAAGGCTTTGCGCCTTTGGCCGAGTATATCCACTCTCTCGGACTTAAATTCGGACTTCATATAATGCGTGGTATTCCGAGACAGGCAGTTCACAGGAACACAGGCCTTCTCGGGACAGATGCCACTGCAAGACAGATCGCCAAGACTGCAAGCATCTGTGCATGGAATACTGATATGTACGGAGTCGATCCCGAAAAGGAAGGCGCCCGTGAATACTATGAGAGCATCTTCAAGCTATACGCCGATTGGGGCGTTGATCTTATCAAGTGTGACGATATCTGCCGTGAGCTGCCTCATGAAGAGACTGAGCTTATCCTCATCAGCGAAGCTCTCCGCTCCTGCGGAAGGGATATTGTTCTGAGCCTCTCTCCCGGACCGGCTCTCCTGGAAAAAGCCGAGCTTTATGAAAAGACAGCGGATATGTGGCGTATAACTGATGATTTCTGGGATGAGTGGCGTCTGCTCTATGCGATGTTCGAGCGCTGCGAAAAATGGGCGCCTTATGTCGGAAGAGCCGGCTGGCCGGACGCTGATATGCTTCCTGTCGGTGCGCTGAGACAGGATTATAATAAAGACGACAGAACGAAGTTTACCGAAGACGAACAGAAGACGATGATGACTCTCTGGTGCATCTTCCGTTCTCCGCTGCTGATCGGAGCTGACCTTACAAGCTGCGATAGCTTTACGCTCTCTTTGCTGACAAATAAAAACATCCTCGGAATGAGCAAGCTCTCCCGGGGTGCAAAGCAGCTTTTCAGACGTGAACAGGCCGGCAGCGAACTTTGCGTATGGACAGCAGAGTGTGCCGAAGGCGGCAGCTATGCAGCGTTCTTCAATCTCGGAGAGCAGCCGCTGGAGCTCAATATTCCTCTTTCCGAACTGGGGATATCCGGCTGCGAGCTCTGCACCGATCTCTGGACAGGCAGAAAGGTCTGCCTTGCAGATACCGTATCCTGCACCCTGATGCCTCATGCCTCCGCTGCGTTCCTGATAGGAGCAGATTGTGAGAACTGAACGGACAATAAAATGCTGCTTTGTCGGCTACATTGTTCAGGCTATTGTTAATAATTATATCCCGCTGCTGTTTCTGACCTTTCAGCGTTCATTCGATATCCCAGTGGGAAAGATAACAGTACTCATAACAGTTAATTTCGTAGTGCAGCTCTGTGTCGATGCTGTTTCAGTTCTTTTCGTGGACAGGATCGGCTACCGTGCTTCCGTAGTCATTGCGCATCTTTTTGCAGCGCTTGGACTCGTTCTGCTGCCTCTTTTGCCTTCGGTAATGGATCCGTTTGCGGGAATACTTATCGCCGTTGTGCTGTATGCTGTCGGCGGAGGGCTGCTGGAAGTATTGGTAAGCCCTATAATGGAGGTTTGCCCGACGAAGAATAAAGAGAAGGCTATGAGCCTGCTCCATTCCTTTTACTGCTGGGGGCAGGTCGGGGTCGTGCTTCTGTCAACATTATTCTTTGCGGCTTTCGGGACAAATAATTGGCGTATCCTTTCTGTGATCTGGGCGATCATTCCTATTGCAAACGGGATCGCTTTCCTCGGTGCTCCGATCGGGAAACTTGTTGCTGAGGGAGAGAAAGGCTTCTCTTTATCAGAGCTTTTCCGGAGCAAGCTTTTCTGGGTGCTGGCGCTGATGATGATCTGCGCCGGAGCCAGTGAGCTTGCGGTAAGCCAATGGGCTTCGTTCTTTGCTGAAAAAGGGCTGTCTGTTTCAAAGTCAGTTGGCGATCTGGCAGGGCCTATGGCTTTTGCCGTTCTTATGGGAGCCGCCAGAGCTTTCTACGGAAAGTTCGGAGAGCATTTCGATACAGAGCGGTTTATGGGGAGCTGCGCAGCACTTTGTGCAGCGTCATACTTTATGATATCGCTGATACCAAATGCTGTTGTAAATCTCATAGGCTGCGGAATATGCGGCCTTTCAGTCGGGATCATGTGGCCGGGCACGTTCAGCAAGGCCGCAGCATCACTGCGCGGCGGAGGAACAGCTTTGTTCTCCATGCTTGCTCTTGCAGGCGATGTCGGCTGCTCAGGAGGCCCGGCACTTGTAGGATTTGTTACAGGTATCGCAGACGGAGATATGAAAAAAGGTATATTATCCGCTGTCATCTTCCCAGTGCTGATGCTGATATGCTGCGTATGTTTTGTTAAGAGAAACAAGCAGAACAGCGGTAATAATGTTTAGACATTATTCACAAAAACTCTTGACAAGCCAATGCTCTTGTGATATAATATACATAAGATAAATTCATAAGCTTTTTATCGGAATTATGAAAGGGAAGTCCTCTCTGCGAAAGCGGGGAGGACTTTTTGGCACAGCCTGAATAATCCGGCAGGGTTGATATAATATCCGGATTATGTTATAATGGTAAGAGATGTTCTGCGGAACAGACCGCATTCCGCAGTTATGAAAATTAAGAAAGCAGGTGATCATATATGAAAAAGATAATAGCAGTAAATGCAAGCCCCAGAAGAGCCTGGAACACATCACGTCTGATCCGGGAGGCAGCAGAGGGAGCCAAGAGCGCCGGCGCAGAGGCAGAGGTCGTTGATCTTTATACAATCGGGAAATATACCGGCTGTATATCCTGCTTCGGATGCAAGAACGGTAAGAACTTTGGCAGATGTGTGTGTCGGGATGATCTCCTTCCGCTGCTGGATAAGATCCGCGATGCCGACGGCCTTATCATCGGGACACCAAATTACCTTGGAGATGCATCTTCCGGATTCAGAGCGCTCTATGAACGGCTGATCTTTCAGTATATCACATATAACGGAGAGAGGTTCAGCTCCAATCTCCGAAGGATACCAGTCCTGTTCATAATGACCAGTAATGCTCCGGACAGCGCCTATCGTGAGGAAGGTTTCTATTTCGGGCTTATAGATAATTACCGCCGCAATTTTGAGCGTTTCATCGGCCCGACCGATACTCTGTTTGCAGGAGATACCTTGCAGGTCGATGATTATTCCCGCTATGACTGGACTATCTTCGATCCGAAGGCCAAGAAGGCGAGACATGAGTCGGTATTCCCCGAAAAGCTGGCGCAGGCCAGGAAAGCAGGGGAGAGAATTGTTACCGGAGGCGATTGATGATGGCTTTGCTGTAAAGTTTTTAAACTATACAGATAAGAGGATAGCTGCATTTGTTCTCTCTTTCGGCTGGAAAATGAGGTTTCGGGCAGCATACTAAACGTTTCGATCTCTTTGATAAGCAGGTCGGTATTACAAAACCGACAGAGACCAGAGTCTGGAATTACCCGATGAAGGAGGACTTATGAACCCGGTAGAATATCTTTATGTTATCCACACAGCAGAAATACTGAAGGACACTCCGAGACACTGTGAGACATCGCAGGGCAGAATCGAGAGTGTCGCAGAACATAGCTGGAGAGTTTCGCTGATGGCGCTCTTGTTGAGGAGGGAGTTCCCGGAGCTGGATATCGACAGGGTCGTCGCTATGAGCATCATTCATGATCTCGGCGAGAGTTTTACAGGCGATATACCTACATTTGTTAAGACTGACAGCGACAGGAAAACAGAAGACGATCTACTGGATCGTTGGGTAGCCGGTTTGCCGGGAGAGTTGTCTGAAGAACTTTCCTCTCTTTATGCCGAGCTGAAAGGGCAGCAGACCCCGGAATCCCGGCTTTGCAAGGCTCTTGACAAGCTGGAAGCACTGATCCAGCATAATGAGTCCCCACTGGAAAGCTGGTCTGAGAACGAATATGAGCTCAACAAACGTTACGCTTTTGATACCGTCGCTTTCTCCGAATGGCTGACAGAACTCAGGGAAACTATATTGGCTGAGACGCTGAAAAAACTCGGTGAGCAGCAATAGTGCGTATATGGCATTACTATCATATCCGTGTCAACGTCCCGAAAGGAGAGCGTGAGAAGATCAAGGCTTATGCTGAGTCTCAGGGTATGAGCGTGAATAAGCTCTTGCTCACAGCTCTCGAAGAATACCAAGCTAATCATGCCGAAAAGGAGAATTATGACCATGATGAATAAGTACTTTGGTGAGTTATCATATTCTATGGGGTGGAAGACCAAGCGAGATATTAAATTGTTTGGGAATGATTACACGATTACAATTAAAATTCAAGCATATGAACAAACAGATTCCATACCGGAAGTTCAAGAACAGGCGTGTCGGGAATATACGGAGAATGAAAAGGAGTATCTCAAAAGCATTGAAAATATGATGTTAGAATTTTGTGATTATGCTGAATCCCGTTTTTCTCCTCGTACACTTTTATTCAAGGTTAATGGAAAATGTGCATTGCTTTGCGATGATGCAGAAGACCTTGACGACGGCATCGCTGTGGAGATCATTCCTGAAAAGAATGTTACTTATCAAAACGTATACCTTTAAGAGTATGCTTACTCCAAATCCCCATTCTTCTTACGTTTGCGGTCTTGCTGTTGTTCGCTGCGTTCATGACGGAGAAACTCTTCAATTGTACGCTGTGCGTCGGCAAGGTCACGCGCCCGCTTGTCCGCTTCACGAAACTGCTGATCTTTCAATGAACGCTCTTGTATGAGGGCGTTTATTTTTTGTCCAGGCTCTCCACGGTCGGGGTCTCATCTGCTGAGGTTATTTCCAACGCTCTCGGTGACGAGGACGATGAGAACGAGGGCAAAAAGAAAACCGCAGGCTCCTGAAACAAGAACCTGCGATTGTCATGGTGCCGGTGGCGGGGGTCGAACCCGCACGGTATTGCTACCAACGGATTTTGAGTCCGTCACGTCTGCCAATTCCATCACACCGGCTTGATTTTGACAAAAAATATTATATCATATCATCTATCCAAAGTCAAGGGCAAAGCGCAAAAAAAAGCGTTGATAAATTTATGCACATTTACAACAAAATTACGCGCACAACCTCTTGATTTTTTATTGTTTTTGTGGTAGAATATAAGTGCTTAATAGTGTGAAAATGGGAAAGTGCATCTATTTCCTGTTTAGTTTTTCTTATATGGGAGGAATCAAAATGGAATTCAAGGATATCAGGATACTGCTCTGCGATGACTCTATGTTCGCTAGAAAAAAGCTCAGAATGTTTTTTTCTTCTCTCGGTATAGTAAATATATTCGAGGCGGCTGACGGCGAAGAAGCAGTTGAAAAATATAAAGAAAATAAGCCCGATCTTGTTTTTATGGATATCGTTATGCCAAAGCTGACAGGGATCGATGCCTTAAAAGCGATCAAGGAGTTCGATAAGGATGCCAAGGTCGTTATGGCATCTTCTGTCGGGACTCAGAGCCACCTCAAGCAGGCTATCGTCCTCGGCGCTTATGACTTTGTCCAGAAGCCTATAGATGACGCTCAGGTCGAAAAGATAATCAGAAATGCCATGAAGTGACCGAAAGGAGTTCAATTTATGTTTGCTCAATTCTTTGGAGCGTTCCTGCTCAATAATCAGCTTGTTTCACCTGAAACGCTGGCACAGGCAATAGACGATAAGAAAAATACACGTATGAGGCTCGGCGTTCTTGCTATCAATGCCGGCCTTATGACAGCCGATCAGGTCGAGCACGTTAATGTTGCCCAGCAGAGTGTAGATAAGCGTTTTGGCGATCTCTGCGTAGATCTGGGCTATCTTACATCCGCGGACGTTGACAGGCTCCTCTCCGAGCAGCCCACAGACTATCTGCTCCTCGGGCAGACTCTTGTCAACAACGGTTCTCTCTCAAACGCTGACTTTGAGTCCGCTATCTCGGCTTATAAAGCCAAGTATCAGCTTTCGGACGACGATATCTCGAATAACCAGAACGATAAGCTCTCTGCTATCGTAAAAGATTTCTTCCATTTCAATACAGCCGAGAATGCAAGGATCTATACAGAGTACGTTACCTTGCTCTTCAAGAATATCATCCGCTTTATCGGTGATGATTTCACTCCGCTGGAATCCTGCATGGTCAGCGAAGCTGAGGCAGAATACATAGTTTGCCAGACTATCCACGGCAAGTATAATGCCGAGATCTGTCTTGCCTGTCCGTCAGCAGAATATATCGCTTTCGCAGAGCGATTCGCTAAGGAAGAACTAAGTGAGGTCGATGAATATACCAATGAGATCGTCGGTGAGTTTTTGAATGTAAATAACGGATTGTTCGTAGTTAATGAATCCAATCAGCTCGGTATAGAGCTCTCCCTTGACCCTCAGACCTATATCCACAACGGATCTGTCAAGTACGGTAACAAAGCATTCTGCATCCCTGTTGCTTTTGCATTCGGTGAGGTCGAGTTCTTTATCTCTATAACCTGACAGTATAATGCCTTTATCCCCGGACATACTACCCGGGAGGAGGGGCAATCATGATGGGATTTTTAGCCGGGGCATTTCTCGGTGGCGCTGTCGGCGTTGCAGCGATTTGCCTGTGTTCAGTTGCTTCAGAGGCTGATAAACAGCTCTCAGATGAAAAGAAGCTAAAGGACAGTATCGAAAAGTATTGACCGAAAGCCGGCTCAACGAGTCGGCTTTTGACATTTCAGACTATTAGTGATATACTGTACTGAGTAAACTGTGAGGAGGAGCAGACATGAGACTGAGACCGCTAATTATGCTTGCAGCAGCATCTCTGCTTGTATCCTGTGGGAGCTCCGACGCTCAGAAACAGCGTGTTCTCTATTCTATGGATACATATATGACCTTTACAGCCTACGGTGAAAATGCCGATAAAGGGCTTTCCGCAGCCGCTGATGTTATCTCGGAACTGGATGGTAAATGGTCAGCGGAGAACGAGAACAGTGAAATAAATGTTGTAAATATCCATCCCGGGCAGGCTGTAAAGGTGAGCACCGATACAGCTTCTCTGACCGCTTTTGCAAAAGATATGTATATCATCACGGACGGAGCTCTTGATATATCGCTCCAAAGCGTCGTAAAGGAATGGGGCTTTACAAGCCTGGAACACCATATCCCCGATGATGCAAGATTGGCCTCGCTGCTGAAAAACACCGGCGCAGATCGCATTGAGATCAAAGATGATTCTGTCACGATCCCG
Source organism: uncultured Clostridia bacterium (assembly GCA_946545645.1). GTDB lineage: Bacteria > Bacillota > Clostridia > Oscillospirales > Ruminococcaceae > FB2012. The sequence goes on from CAMNNQ010000051.1 coordinate 44,660, forward strand.
GAGGGAATGACGATAGGCCTTGGCTCTGTTGCAAAGGGTGCAGCGGGGGACATTGCTGCCGAAGAACTGAAAAGACAGGGCGTGGAGTCTGCTATCCTTGATCTCGGCGGTAACATTCGTACTGTCGGAGTCAAACCGGACGGTTCAGAATGGAAAGTCGGCATCCGGGATCCTTTCGGGGACGGCATTTTCGGCGTTCTGCTTGTCGGTGAGACCAATATTGTCACTTCCGGCGGCTATGAGCGCTATTTTGAGCTTGACGGTAAACGTTACTGGCATATACTCGATCCTGAGACCGGCCGCCCTGCAGAGAGCGGTATCGTTTCTGCGACTGCTGTCGGAGCTGAAGGGCGCTATTGTGATGCTCTCTCAACATCTATGTTTGTTATGGGCAAGGACAAAGCCATAGAATTCTGGCGCTCCCGCAGAGATTTTGATCTTATCCTTGTTACCGACAGCCGTGAGGTGCTGATCTCTGAGCCACTGAAGGAGAGCTTTTTTCTTCAGGATGGTTGTGATTGGAGTGTGACGGTTATAGAATGATAAGGAACCAAAGATTTTGGGTCGCTGTAGCAGCATTTGTTTTCCTGTCTGCTGTGGCTGCTTCGATTATATTGTATTTTTCCCGGTCCGAGAGCACTGTCAGGATCATACAGGACGGAAAGGTTGTCACCGCTTTTGAGCTTGAAGGCCATCCTGATGAAGAGCTGGTATTTGAGTATGAGGGCAGGAAGAACATTGTCGAGATCAAGGACGGCAGACTTCGTATGAGATCGGCTGATTGTCCTGACAAGCTCTGCGAGCGCTCCGGATGGTGCGGTAAGGGAAGTCTTCCTCTGATCTGTCTCCCAAACAGGCTGGTCATCGAGTTTACTGCTTCGGACACCGATGCAGTTGCGAGGTGAGCCTATGGACACTAAAAGACTGACGCGAATGGCTCTGCTGACTTCCTTTGCCCTTATTATCTTTGTAATTGAATTGCAGATCCCGCCTTTTCTTCCTCTTCCCGGGTTCAAGCTCGGACTTGCTAATATCGTTACGGTCTATGCAGTCTATGTTCTTAGGCCTGCCGACTGCGCATTGATCGTTATAGCCCGAATCCTGCTGGGGACAATTATCGCCGGGAATCCGATGGCACTTGCTATGAGCCTTTCCGGCGGCCTGTTTTGTTTGATCGGGATGCTGCTGCTCTCGAAGGTCATCGACAGGCGGCATATCTGGGTATGCAGTATCCTCGGCGCTGCGCTGCATAATCTCGGCCAGACCGCTGCGGCTTCGGCAGTAATGCAGACCTCTGCGGTGTTTTCATATCTGCCGTTCCTTATTGTTGCCGGCTGCGCTGCCGGTCTGTTTACAGGTATAATGGCACAGGCTGCCGTCAACAGGCTTACAAGAAAATGAAACATTATTGCCTGGTAGCTGTATATCAGGACGCTTCGTTTTGTATTATGCCGAATTTGTTTGGTAAATATATTATTATTGACATAATCCCATTTTTGTGTTAGATTTATAGCAACGGGATATATTGGTTTTTCGCTGAAATTGTTACAAGGAAGTGTTGCTATGATTGGCACTTTTTGGTCGCTCGTTCCGCCCATTATTGCGATCCTGCTCGCTCTGCTGACTAAAGAAGTCTACAGTTCGCTGCTCGTCGGCATAATCGCCGGAGGGCTTTTCTTTACAGAATTTTCACCTATCAAAGCGATGAATCATATCATTGACAATGGTTTTATCGCTTCGCTTACAGATTCAGACCATGTGGGGATACTGATCTTCCTTGTGCTTCTGGGTTCTTTAGTAGCTTTGATGAACAAATCCGGAGGCTCTGCAGCTTTCGGAGAATGGGCGATGATACATATCAAGACCAAGATAGGCGCTGAGATCGCTACCATCTGCCTCGGGATTATGATCTTCATTGACGATTATTTTAACTGCCTCACCGTCGGCAGCGTTATGGAGCCTATTGCTGCCCGCCATAAGGTTTCCCGTCAGAAGCTCTCTTATCTTATCGACGCTACGGCGGCTCCTGTCTGCATTATAGCTCCTGTGTCTTCCTGGGCTGCAGCAGTTACCTCTTCTGTAGATACGAATGACGGCTTCTCACTGTTTATACGCGCTATACCTTATAATTTCTATGCTTTGCTGACTATCGTGTTCATGCTTTCCATCGTTCTTCTGAATACTGATTTCGGCCCGATGCGTTCTTATGAAGCTATGGCTGAAAAGGCGGAAGAGATGGTTTCAAAGAGCGAGTCTATAAAAACCAAAGCCAGTGTCATAGATCTTATCCTCCCGGTTGCTGTTCTGATAATCTCCTGTATCATCGGTATGATCTATACCGGCGGCTTTTTCGACGGAGTTGGCTTCATAGATGCCTTTGCCGACTGCTCTGCACCAAAGGGCCTTGTTATAGGCTCGTCGCTGACACTTTTCCTTACAATAGTTTATTATAGATTACGCGGCCTTGTCAGATTCAAGTCTTGTATGTCCTGTCTGCCTGAGGGCTTTGTAGCAATGGTGCCGGCTATCCTTATTCTGACCTTTGCATGGACACTCAATTCAATGACCGGCAGCCTTGAAGCCAAGAAATTTGTTGCCGATCTTATCCAGGGCAGTGCCGCTTCGCTGGAGAATTTTCTCCCCGCCATCATTTTCGTTATTGCAGCAGGCCTGTCTTTTGCGACAGGTACTTCCTGGGGCACATTTGGCATCTTGATCCCGATAGTTGTCAGCGCTTTCCCGACCAGCGACAAGACTATGATAGTGATCGGTGTCTCTGCCTGCATGGCCGGATCTGTATGCGGAGACCATTGTTCACCGATCTCCGATACTACTATAATGTCTTCTGCCGGAGCAAAATGTGAACACGTATCTCATGTCTCTTCGCAGTTGCCGTATGCTGTAACGGTTGCGATCATCTCGTTTGTAATGTATCTGTTGGCGGGATTTGTCAAGAGCTGGGTCATTTGTCTGCCGATAGGTATCGTTGTTACCATTCTATCTGTATTTATTATTAAAAAGCTGTTTTCTGTGGAGCAAAAGGATCAAACCAAACTTTTCAGAAAGAAAAGGTGAGCCTTGATGAATAAGGTCGAAAGTATAAAGAGAATACTTTGCCTTATTGCTGCTTTGTGCTGCTGCTTTGCTGTTAAAGGCAGTGTTTCAGACGAGGGCGCGCTTTCCTATGCCGCAGAAGACGAAAACCAGTATGATGTACGTCTTTCCGAACTCGACCGTGAACAGGAAGAGCTTGACAGGCGCATAGCTTCAGCGGGGGCTGATGCGGATTCTAAGCGTGAAAAACTCAGTGCCCTATCTGAAAAGATCGAAAGCCTGAGAAAAGAGCTGGATGAGACCGAGGCTTATTCTCTCAAGCTGGAAGATGAAGTCATGGAGCTGGACACGAAGCTCAGAGAAACTGACCGTCAGCTCCGTGAGAAAGAGAACGAGATCAAAAAAGAGGTCAACGGATTTCTCGGCAGGATGCGTGCTCTGTATGTGGCAGGCTCTTCAACCTATGCCGATGTTCTGCTCTCATCAGAAAACTTTTACGATGTTCTTATGCGCAGTGAGCTTATAGAGCGTGTTGCAAAGCACGATAACGATACTCTTAAGAGCCTTTTAGGAATGCTTGAGCAGATTAAACATGATAAAGCCGTCCTGGAAGAAGAGAGCAAGGCTCTCAAAGAGCGTTCTGCCCAGTGCGGAGAGCAATGGGAGCGCTATATCAGCAGCTTTGCAGAATTGGAGTCTGCATCGGCGGAATATGAAGCGGAGCTGTCGCAGCTTGAAAACACCCAGTATGAGCTTTCTCAGCGCGTTTCGGAGATCGAGAGTGAACGCGCCGAGGTGAGGTCTAAGGCTGAACAGTCGTCTCTGGATGCTCTGACCGAGACATTACCGCCCGAAACTTCTTCCTATTCCAGCGAGACAACAGAACTGCCGCCGGAGACATCACCGATCCAGCCGTCCGTTACTGCTGCACCGGTCACCGAAGAACTGCCTCCCGAGACTCCCACTTCCGCAGTAACAGAGACTCCTGAGCCGCCCCCCGAGGTTAACGAAACTCAGACGGAGAAAACTTCAAAAGTAACTGTTATCGCACCTCCGGAGACTTCTAAGCAGACTGCTGCGCCGCAGCCGACATCCCCGAGCTCTGCTGTTGAGCAGAAGATAAAGATAGTCTGCGACTATGCAAGAGCAAATCAGGGCGGAGCTTATGTCTGGGCAGGGGAGAGCTTCAGAGCCTGCGATTGTTCCGGACTTGTCAAGATCTGTTATAAAAAGGTAGGGATAGATCTTCCCCATTATGCCGCATATCAGGCTGAATACGGCCGTACAGTAGCCCTTTCAGATATCAGGGCGGGAGACCTTGTGTTCTTCGGGAACTATGATTATGCCTCGATCTACCATGTTGGCATTTATGTCGGAAACGGAAAAATGGTCCATGCCCAGAGCACAGATACGGGTATCGTTATCTCTGATTTTTATAATTATATCCGCTGGAGCCACGTTACCTGCATAAAGCGCCTGCTTACATAACGGTTACGCCGGAGCTGCATCTTTCACGATGCGGCTCTGTTTTTGTTATAATTGGTATTGATTGTAATTAAAGTGTAATCCTGCCTGAGTAATTGTCATTATTTATATATTGATTTTGCGGGAAAGTCGTGCTATCATTTAAGCAGAAAAGCAAAATACCGAAAGGAAATGCTGATATATGTGTATTTCTAATAGAAAACTGCTCGCTGCGGCGGCCTGTGCCGCTCTGGTACTTGCATCCTGCGGAAAAACTGACAGCAGCAAAGCTGCCGATGTGGAAAATACAACACAGCCTCCTGCAACCGTCTCTCAGGCAGCCCAGGAGATGAATACCGACGCCGCGGCTGTTACAGAGACCACTGCCGTAACAGAAACTGAGGCGGCTCCCGGATCAGAGACCGCACCCGAGTCAGAAATCCCTCCTGAGCCGGAGCCTGAAGCATCTACCCGTACTGATCTTCTGAAAACTGTTGACCCGGAAAGTTTGTTTACTAATCCTATGGGTGGGCAGAAGACATTTGCAGAGCTGCTTGAGAGCGGATATGCAAATGTTACTGAAGAAGGTGTAGGCTATGCTGTAATGTTTTCTGATGTCGCTGCTGGGCACGCCATAATGGATACATATTATACACTTGACGGCGGCCTTTCGTGGACTGAGGACGAAAAGGCTATGATAGTCTACGGCTCCAGCGCTTCTGTGTCTCTTGAGGACGGTAGGCTGGTCATCGTTACCGGATCCGATAAGATCGGACCGTCGCTGGCGGTCTGCTCCGTATCCTTTGATAAGGATGCTGAAGGCGCTAAGATAGTTTTCAGCGAGAGAAACAAGCTCTCGTTCAATGATGTTCCTGAGCCTGCTTCGCTTAAACCGGAGATCGAATACCTCGGAGGCTATGATATAAGGCTCACAGTTTCCGACAGCATAAGCGGAGGCTCTGTCTATGAGGGACAGGCAGAGCTTGACCGCGATACTCTTGAGCTCGTTTTGCCGGACGCGGCAGATTGACCGGGCTCAGGTGATATAAATCTTTACATATAAAAGGGGCTTTCGCTTTCGATCGGGCGAAGGCTTCTTGCTTTTTGGACAGTTGATCATTCAAACCGCGAATATACGCAGTTTGGCGGATATAGTTACAAGATGTTGTGTCTGTTAAGAAAAATTAACATTATTTTCACTTTACAAAATCAAGGAGGCGTGCTATAATAAATAAGATAAAATTGTGTCAAAGGAGGAGTTATAAGTGCAGAAAGCGTACTTGATTTTGGAAAACGGCACGATATTTGAAGGAAAGAGCTTCGGCGCTTCCGGAGAAGCGGTCGGTGAGATCGTTTTTACCACTTCGATGACAGGATATGTTGAGACAATTACCGATCCCAGCTATTATGGCCAGATCGTTGTTCAGACATTCCCGCTCATTGGTAATTACGGTGTTATGAAAGACGATTTCCAGTCAGCTCGCCCGCAGGTAAAGGCATATATTGTTCGAGAATGGTGTCAGGAGCCCAGCAACTTCCGTTGTGAGGGTAATCTTGACACTTTTTTAAAGGAGAATAATATAGTCGGCCTCTGCGGCATAGACACCAGGCAGCTCACAAAGATCGTCCGCGAATCAGGCGTTATGAACGGCAAGATAGTCTGCGAGGGTTCCGGCTTCAGTTTCGATGACCTCAAAAACTATGTTATCAGAGACGCTGTCAAGAATACGACTTGTGATAAGGAATATGTCTGCCCCGCAGACGGAGAGACAAAACGCAGGATCGTTCTCTACGATTTCGGAACAAAGCGCAGCATAATAAAGCAGCTTACTCTTCGCGGCTGCGAGGTAACTGTTGTTCCCGCTTATACAAAGATCGAAAGGATAAAGGAGCTGGCTCCCGACGGGATCATGCTTTCCAACGGCCCCGGAGACCCTGCCGAGAATACAGAGATTATCGCTGAGCTCAAAAAACTCATTGATCTGGATATCCCGACCTTCGCTATCTGCCTCGGACATCAGTTATATGCTCTGGCTCACGGCGCTTCTACCTCCAAGCTCAAATACGGACACAGAGGTGCTAACCAGCCTGTTACCGATACCGAGACCGGAAGAGTATATATCACCAGCCAGAACCATGGCTACGCAGTTGTCAATGATTCTGTCGGCGATTATGCCAAAGTCTCCTTTGTAAATACCAACGACGGTACCTGCGAAGGTGTCCGCTATGTAAATGAAAAGGCTTTCTCGGTGCAGTTCCACCCCGAGGCTTGCGGCGGCCCGAAGGACCCGGGCTTCCTCTTCGACAGATTCATGGTCCTGATCGACGATAACAAGTAAGGGAGTGAAAGAATATGCCTTTGAATAAAGATATCAAGCGTGTACTGGTCATCGGCTCCGGCCCTATCGTTATCGGACAGGCCGCTGAGTTCGATTACGCTGGTACTCAGGCTTGCCGCGCTTTGAAGGAGGAAGGGCTTGAGGTCATCCTCATCAATTCCAACCCTGCTACAATTATGACAGATAAGGCTATGGCCGATAAGATCTATATCGAGCCGCTGACTCTTGAAACTGTAAAAAGAGTAATCAAGAAAGAGCGCCCCGACAGCGTCCTTTCAACTCTCGGCGGTCAGACCGGCCTTACGCTTTCTATGCAGCTGGCAAAATCCGGCTTCCTTGATGAATACGGCGTAAAGCTCCTTGGAGCTAAGCCGCTTACTATAGACAAGGCCGAAGACAGACTCATGTTCAAGGAAACTATGGAGTCCATCGGTCAGCCCTGCATACCCTCTATTGTTGTAAACACAGTTGAAGACGCTGTCGATTTTGCTAAAAGGGAAGATGTCGGCTATCCGCTCATCATCCGCCCTGCTTTCACCCTCGGCGGAACAGGCGGCGGTATCGTTCATAACGAGGATGAGCTCCGTGAGATCACAAGAAACGGCCTTTATCTTTCGCCTATCACTCAGGTCCTTGTCGAGAAGTGTGTTTCCGGTTGGAAGGAGATAGAGTTTGAGGTAATGCGCGATTCCGCAGGAAATGTCATTACTATCTGCTCTATGGAGAATGTTGACCCTGTCGGCGTTCATACCGGAGACTCCATTGTTGTTGCTCCCTGTGTTACACTTGCTGATAAAGAGTTCCAGATGCTGCGCTCTGCGGCTCTGAAGATAGTTGATACTCTTGAGGTAGAGGGCGGCTGCAACTGCCAGTTCGCACTTAATCCGGATAGTTTTGAGTATGCTGTTATCGAGGTTAATCCCCGTGTATCCCGTTCTTCGGCTCTGGCCTCCAAAGCGACAGGATATCCTATCGCTAAGGTAGCTACAAAGATCGCCATCGGTTACCGCCTTGACGAGATCATCAACGCCGTTACAGGCAAGACCTACGCTTGCTTTGAGCCTTCTATTGACTATCTCGTTGTAAAGCTCCCCAAGTGGCCCTTTGATAAGTTCGTATATGCTAAGCGTGAGCTTGGCACTCAGATGAAGGCTACCGGTGAGGTAATGTCTATCGGTACATCATTCGAGCAGGCTATAATGAAGGCTGTCCGCGGTGCAGAGATCGGTCACGACAGTCTCCGCTCTCCGAAGCTAGCCTCATTTTCTGATGACGAGATCCGTCAGAAGCTGCACGATTGCAACGATGAGCGTTTGTTCGTAGTTTATGAAGCTCTCCGCAGAGGCGTTACTCCTGAGGAAATCTTTGATGTCACCAAGATCGATAAATGGTTCACATATAAGATGCTGAACCTTGTCGCTATGGAGAATGAGCTTGAAAAAGGCGATATCTCCTATGAGACCTATCATCAGGCCAAGAAGCTGGGCTTCCCGGATAAGGTCATCGAAAGGCTCACCGGTCAGAAGATCGAAAAGCCGCTGCACGCTGTATATAAAATGGTCGATACCTGTGCAGCAGAGTTTGCTGCTCAGACTCCTTACTTCTATTCGACCTACGACAGCGAGGACGAAGCTGAAGAATTTATCAAATCTGTTCATACAGGCAATAAGACAGTTATCGTATTCGGTTCCGGCCCTATCCGTATCGGTCAGGGCATCGAGTTCGATTACGCATCCGTACACTGCGTATGGGCTCTCAAAGAAAAAGGCTTCGATGTTGTTATCGTTAACAACAATCCCGAGACTGTTTCAACCGACTTCGATACAGCCGACAGACTTTACTTCGAGCCGCTTACCAATGAGGATGTAATGAACATCATCCGGATTGAGAAGCCTTACGGTGTTGTCGTAGCCTTCGGCGGACAGACAGCAATCAAGCTCACCAAGCATCTGGCAGAACAGGGTGTCAATATCCTCGGAACTCCTCCCGATTCCATCGATGCTGCTGAGGACAGAGAGCGTTTTGACGAGCTGCTTGAGCTGCACAAGATCAAGAGGCCTCAGGGCTTTACCGTTATGACCACCGAAGAGGCTCTGGAAGTCGCCAACAAGATCGAGTATCCTGTTCTTATGCGTCCTTCCTATGTTCTCGGCGGACAGAATATGATTATCGCCTTCAACGATGCAGATATCAAGGAGTATATGGCCATAATCCTTGCTCAGGGCATCGAGAATCCTGTACTTATTGATAAGTACCTTATGGGTCCCGAGCTGGAAGTCGATGCGATTTGTGACGGCGAAGATATCCTTATCCCCGGTATCATGGAGCATATAGAGAGAGCCGGTATCCATTCCGGTGACTCTATCGCTGTATACCCTGCATGGAACGTTTCCGATAAAATGATCGAACGTATCATTGACTGCTCCAAGAAGCTGGCTGTTTCTCTCAATACCAAGGGACTTGTAAACATTCAGTACCTCATCTACCATGATGAGCTCTATGTTATCGAAGTCAACCCGCGTTCTTCGAGAACAATTCCTTATATCTCGAAGGTTACAGGAGTTCCTATGGTCGATCTTGCTACAAGAGCTATGCTGGGCGAGAAGCTGGCTGATATGGGCTTCGGTACCGGGCTCTATCCCAATTCGCCTTATGTGGCTGTCAAGGTCCCGGTATTCTCCTTTGAGAAGCTGATCGACGTTGATAACCACCTTGGCCCTGAGATGAAGTCTACCGGAGAAGTTCTCGCAGTAGCTTCCAGCCTTGAGGAATCTCTCTATAAAGGCCTTACTGCTGCCGGATATAAGCTGGGCAATAAGGGCGGCGTCCTTATCACTGTAAGAGATTCCGATAAGGGGGAGATACCTCAGACAGCTAAGGCTTTCTATGATCTCGGGTTCAAGATCTATGCTACGAAGGGTACAGCTCAGGTGCTCTCCGAACACGGAGTTCCCTGCGAGGCTGTTGCCAAGATCCATGAGGCCGAGGAGAATACTCTGACGCTTATAGAGAGCGGAAAGATCGCTTATGTTATCTCCACAAGCTCTAAGGGGCGTATCCCCACAAGAGATTCGGTTAAGATCAGAAGAAAGACAGTCGAGAGAAACATCCCCTGCCTGACTTCTATTGATACTGCCAACGCTATCGCTTCCTCTATCAGAAGCAAGTTCACCGAGGATAATACCGAGATCGTTGACATAAACAATATGCGCACCGAGAAGAAGCGCCTTGAATTCACCAAGATGCAGGGCTGCGGAAACGACTACATCTACTTCAACTGCTTCGATCAGAAGATCGACAACCCCGAGGGCCTTGCCCTCAAGCTCTCTGACAGACACTTCGGTATCGGCGGAGACGGTGTCATCCTCATCGAGCGCTCAGATGTTGCTGCCGGAAAGATGCGTATGTTCAATCTTGACGGCTCCGAGGGAAGAATGTGCGGTAACGGTATCCGCTGTGTTGCTAAGTTCATGAGAGACAACGGTCTCGTTGACAGCGACGATTTCACCATTGAGACTCTCAGCGGTATCATGAAGATAACTCTTACACGTCATTACGGCGAGGTTAACGGTGCAACTGTCAATATGGGCAAGGCTGTACTCGATCCGAAACAGATCCCCGTTGCTCTTGAACCTAACAAGGACGGCGCTGTTGTTGACAGGGAAGTCGAGATAGGCGGAGCTAAGTATAACATTACCTGCGTATCTATGGGCAATCCTCACGCTGTAGTCTTTATGAAGAATATCGACGACCTTGACATAGAGGACATAGGGCCTAAGTTCGAGTTCGATAAGAGCTTCCCTGAGAGAATCAATACCGAGTTCATCAAGGTCATTGATGAGAATACTCTTAAGATGAGAGTTTGGGAACGCGGCTCCGGCGAGACCTGGGCTTGCGGGACCGGTGCCTGCGCAGCAGCTGTTGCGGCTGTTCAGAACGGCTTCTGTAAAAAGGATCAGAATATAATCGTCCGCCTCAAAGGCGGAGACCTTGTAGTACGATATACCGATGATGCAGTCTATATGACAGGTGATGCAGTAACGGTATATTCCGGAACGATCGTTATCTGATAGTTTGAACTGACCCGGAAGGATAAGGACTTCCGGGTCTTTTTATGCCTTAGAAGTGTGAACAAAATGTAAAATTTTTGAATGAACGATTATGCAAAGATGATTTATGTTGACAGAAAGTACAAAAACTGTTATAATGTTCTCGGGAAGTGAGGAGGTTATAACTATGAAATCAAAGCAAAAAGGTTTTACACTTGTGGAGCTGATCGTCGTTATCGCGATTATCGGTGTCCTTGCCGCTATCCTGATACCTTCGCTTATGGGATATATCAGGAACGCTAAGCTCAAAACAGCAAATCTGCACGCCAAAAATACGTTTACGGCAATCAGCGCTGCCCTAGGCGAGCTCTATGACGGTAATGTCAGCAATATCGCCAGACATTCTCCCGTCGCAGTTGAGGATCTTGATGACAGTATCGTTCTTGAACACGCTGTTAAGGAGTTCCTCGGTAATAATGGTATCAATTCCGGTTATGTCTGCTGGGATATCAATTCTGCAAAGAAGATAACCTGTGCCCAGTGGTGCGAGACCAATGCGAACAACTCTATTGTCGGGCAGTATCCTAACCCTGCTGAGGATCCGGATGAAGCTACGACTACGATCGGTACTTTGCTGAATGCTTCGAGTTGGCCGCAGAACGATCAGCCGAACCTGTCGTAAACAAACACCTGTATTGACATGAAGCCCGAATTCGGAGAACCGTTTTCGGGCTTTGTTATTTCATTGAAAGAGAGGTGCCTCTTTGGAATATCAGCATATAAGGCATTGTTTTGAGCCTGTATATGACAGCAAAAGCCGTGTCCTGATACTGGGAAGCCTGCCTAGCGCAAAAAGCAGAGAGGAGGGCTTCTATTACGGACATCGTCAAAACCGTTTCTGGAAGGTGATCTCTCTGCTTTGCGAATGCCCTTTTCCGGTCGATGTCGAGCACAAGCGGAGTATGCTTCTGGAGCAGGGAATAGCTCTCTGGGATGTTATCTCAGAGTGTGATATCATTGGCTCGGACGACTCGTCCATAAGGAATGTTATCCCTGCGGATATAGCTTCATTGCTCTCAAAAACCGATATCAAAGCTGTTTTCGTAAACGGGGGCAAGGCATCTGCGATATATGATAAATATCAGTTTCCTCTCACAGGACTAAAAGCTGTAAAGCTGCCTTCTACCAGCCCTGCTAATGCAGCCTGGAGCCTTGATCGTCTGCTGGGATCATGGAGTATTATAAAGAAATATCTTTGAAGGCCTTAGCATTGTTATATTGCACAAAAAACACGCCACGATTTTTATCTGCCAATTTATTTGATAGTATACACTTATTTGAGAAAATGTGATATAATATCCTTAAAATAACAGAAGACCGATCACTTTGGAGAGCAATATGATTAAACATCTTCGTCTCCTTGAGCTGTATCTTACTACTGCTTTTGATATCGAGAAGGCCCGCATGGAACTGCGCAGCCTTTATTACAGATTCCTTTTTGTTGCAGAGCTTGCGTTCCTGCTGGTCACAACTCCGATGGCTTTCATTGCAATCAACGGCCTTCTGGCCTGGCTGATAATAGTCAGCATACACCTTATCCCTCGCTGGAAGGAATGTGGGTACAAGTTAAGATACTATTTCTTTCCGCTGCTTGTGCTTATGGCTGTAACGGGTGTTCTGCTACCGCTGATATCGCCTGTTACAGCCCGGATGTTTGAGAACTTTGTCGCTATTGTTAAAAAGCCCGCCTTGATCATAGCTTTTGCTGTTACAGCATTCATTGCCTACGGTCTGCATAATTCCGAGACAGAGAATACACCGAAGATTTCACTGGCAAAGCGGATTCTGTATTTGCTCCTTCTTATATTTGTCCTCTTTTTCTCGATCCCGAATCCGCTGCGCTCTTACATAGTTAACACACTTCTTTAACACTATTAAGGAGAATCAAATGAACGACATGATCCTTGACCTCTCTGCTGCCAGATATGACGGAGAACCCTGTATAAACGGCGATTTCGGTGACGATCTTGCAAGAACAGCATACAGGGCTGTGGCATCTTGCCTTTCAGATCAGATCGCTGTCAGAGAATTTGAGCATTGCCTGCTTCTTGAAGATCAAAAGCTCACGATCTCCTGTACTATACAACGTATCAGTGATACTAACGGAAGATTTGTTGCAGAAATGTTATTTATCCTTACACACGATCTTTTTGATGAACCCCTTTGTGAGTATTCCTCCGGCATGGGGCATACAGCTTCCGAAGCAGTGATCAATAGTGCGGAACAGTTTTGTGCAGTAGTCCTGAGCTCTGTGCTCAATGTTATCATCGGAGGAGATGTCGTTGATTTTGAGTATGAGTTTGCCGGCATGGAGAGGCATCTATCCTGTGTCAGGAATGCTCCGACTTATTCTATAGGCAGCTTTGATCATCAGCAGCTTGATATGTTCAGTCTGGTAAAGGATGAGCTTCGTGACTATCTTGGTACAAAAAATGCTTACTGGCTCAAGCTCTTCTGTGTCTGCTATAACGGCGAAATAGAGTGTGAGGCAAGGCTCAACGGAGCTACCCTACACGAACTTACCAAAAAACTGACCGCCTACGCCCGTATGTGGGATATGAGATCCGGCTACCATTCAGAGAAGCAGTTTTTGCTGCTGGTGGATAAAAAATCTGAAAAACGCGGTGCTTTTATTCGTCCGGAGAATGTCATTATAATGACTAAGCGAGCAGTCGATATTCTGGGGCGGGTACGAGATAAAAGGTCACATGATGATGCGATGATACGTCTCGGGCTCCTATGTCAGGGAACAAAGATCCTCAGCAGTGAGCTAAGGGCTATGATTCCTGAGCTTTACACCTGTATTCTCCTTGATCTTAAACAGGGGGACAGGCTCAGGCTGATGCTGGGAGATGCCGAGATCGAACTAAAAAGAACACAGCTCAGGATATTCGGATATGTTGAGCAAGGAGTGCGGCGCTATCTCAGCGAAAATGATCCTCCCCGGGATTTCTCTTTGAATATTCTGGCGATGAGCTCACTATTTGAAGCTGTTAACGGAGCTGTTAATGACGGCGCCAAGCTTGAAAACATCTTTGTTAATGAACTAAAGTTCAGATATCCCCCCGAATATGAGCTGATCTGAAGATAGGATTGTCAGAGTTTAATAATTTTTCTGGGTTTTTTTAAAAATTCTTGACAAATCGGAGAATTCATATTATAATGATATCAGACGATTTATACACTAATTTTTTTGAAAGGTAGGTTTTATCAATGGGCAAATTTGTTATCAAGCAGACTAAAACAGGTTATACGTTCAGTTTAAAGGCTGGAAACGGTGAGATCGTTGCTATCGGCGGAGAGGTCTATAACGCCCTCGCAAGCTGCAAGAACGGTTGTGAGAGCGTTTCCAAAAATGCTCCCGTAGCTAATGTTGAAGACCAGACTGTTGAAGGGTATACCACAGAGAAGTGCCCGAAGTTTGAGATCTACAATGACAAGAAGGGCGAATTCCGTTTCCGTCTGAAGGCTACTAACGGCCAGGTCATCTGCGCATCTGAAGGCTATACAACCAAAGCAGCCTGCAAGAATGGCGTTGAGAGTGTTAAGAAGAACGCTGCCGGTGCTCCTATCGATCTTCCAGAGGAGGAAAAGAAGGACTGATCTTCCGCTTTTGAACAAAAAAATTGACGCTTTAGCTTTTGAGGCTAAAGCGTCTTTTTTATACAGTTATTTTTCGGGTTGGAAAACGAACTTGGGCATAAGTCGCAGCTTATGCAGATTTGCTCTGTGCAGGCGCTCGATACGTTCTTTCAGTTCGGGCTGGTCGTCCAGAGTTATCTCGCCGCGGATGTATTTATCCAGTGTAGCGTATGTAAAGCCAAGATTCTCTTCGTCTGTTTTGCCGCAGAGACCGTCGATAGGTGTCTTATGGGTCAATTCATAAGGCACACCAAGCTCGTCTCCGATAGCTATGACTTCGGTAACTGTAAGATCGGAGAGGGGAGATATGTCGCCTGCGGAATCACCGTACTTGGTGGAGTAGCCGACATAATCTTCAGAAGCGTTGCAAGTATTGATGACTCTGCCTCCTACGCAAGCAGCGACAGCGTAAAGTGTTGTCATTCTGATCCTTGCGGGAGTATTTATTTTTGCCTGGTCGGTAATATCGAGCACCGAACCGACGGCTTTCATTTCTGCTGAGATAGTCTCGCCGACATTTATCTCATAATACTTGATACCGAGATGGTTGACAAGCTGATAAGAGCAGCTTATATCTGCCTGCTCTCCCTGCGGCATCAGCACTCCGATGACTCTGTCCTTGCCCAGTGCTGCAACACAGACGGCTGCCGCAACGGAACTGTCTTTTCCTCCGGAGATACCGATAACAGCTTTTGTCTCCGGAGAAGCTGTGGTCTCGAACTGCTCTTTTACCCAGGCGACAACGTCCTTGGCGGTTTGTTTTACATTGAATTTATACATAGGCACATACCTCCTTTTCTATATTATACAACATCTCGAGGCAAAGGTCAAGTATTATCTTTCTGATAATATTATTTTGTTCATAACATCATAGCACAAATAGTCTCCGTTTGCGGTCTCGAGCTGATGATACTCGGTCTCCTTGTAGCCTCTTTTCAGATAGATCCCTTTTGCGGGCAGGGAAGAGTCAATAATGATGTATCCGCTGTCTTTTGCTGCCAGCTTCTCAGCGTAATTGAGTAGTGCTCTGCTGAAGCCTTTGTTCTGATGTTCCGGCAGGACAAAGAGCCTTTTTATTATGTTGCCCATTACAGTCACAGTTCCGACAGGTCCATTTTCATCGTCAAGGCAGATAAAGACCTGTCCGGCAGAAATGTCTTTTTCTATCCGCTCAATGCTATGATGCTCTAGAAAGAAACTGACAGCTCCGCCGGGATAATATTTAGGGTATATACTTCTGATCGTATCGTGTGATATTTTTCTGATTATCTCGGACTCATCAAGCCTGGCTTCTCTGATTGTCATATTGATGCTCCTCTCTTATTATTCCATAATGAAATTCTCTTAGCTCTTTTGATATGATACCCGCCGCCAGGTTATCGAGGCAGCAGTTTTGATCCAGCTTGTCCTGTAAGGAAGGCTGCTTGTAATTCGTCCGTTTGGCAGGCAGTATCATATTGATAAAACAATGATAACCTGAAATGCAAAATGGGTATTCTCCTTATTGAAGAATACCCGTTTGCGTTTAATGCGGTTAGTCAGCCATATTATCTTTATTTATCAGAATTGGTATCAGAGATTGATTATAACCTTACCGGCAGTTGTAGGATTAACATCAACAGCCTTGTCTGTGGATGCGACTTCGATACGGAAGGAAGCCTTTGCAGCGGGATATTCACATTCGATGATGTCTCCCTTTCTGACAGCCTTGAGCTCGAATACTTTGTTGGCCTCTGTATCATAGATCGGGCAAACAGCACTCTTGCCGTCTTCCAGCTCAAAGATCCTGAAGGTCGTGCCGCTGAGGTAATCATACTCAAAGTCTCTCTTGAAGCCGCCGAAGGCTATGATGCTGTTGGGTCTGGCCAGCGCCGGGATCTCAAAGTAAGAGCATTTATGAGTATACCATTTACCGCCATCAAATACCTTTCCGGTAATGATATCCGTCCACTTGCCCTCTGGAACATAATACTGTGCGATACCTTCTTCGTTGAGTATAGGAGCGACCAGAAGATTGTCGCCCAGCATATACTGTCTGTCAAGAGTCAGGCAGGCAGGATCATTAGCAAAGTCGATGACCATAGCTCTCATCATGGTGACTCCGACAGTATGGGTCTTTATTGCCTGCGCCCAGAGATAAGGCATCAGTTTGCCCTTAAGGTTAGTAAAGAATCGGAGAACATCGCAGCTTTCTTCATCAAACAGCCAGGGCACGCGGTAGCTCTGATTGCCGTGGAGTCTGGAATGGGTGGAGAGAAGTCCGAAAGCTGCCCAGCGCTTGTAGATATCAGGAGTAGCGGTAGCTTCAAAGCCGGCCATATCGTGGGACGTATAGCCAAAGCCGGATATACAGAGACTCAGGCAGCCTCTTACGACTTCAGCCATGGAGTTGTAGTTGCCTGAGCAGTCGCCGCCCCAGTGAACAGGGAATTTCTGACCGCCGGCTGTAGCCGAGCGTGCAAACAGGCAAGCCTTGTTCTCACCATAGAAATCCTTGAGCACATTGAATACTGTTTCATTATAAAGATAGGTATAATAGTTGTGCATCTTGATCGGGTCGGAGCCGTCGAAGTAGACAACATCTCTTGTTGGGATACGCTCGCCGAAATCTGTCTTGAAGGTATCGACACCCATCTCGCAGAGCTTGCGGAGATAGCCGGAATACCACTTGCAGGCTTCGGGGTTGGTAAAGTCAACGATGGCCATACCGGGTTGCCACTCATCACACTGGAATACCGAACCGTCTGTGCGCTTGATGAAGTAGCCTCCTGCCATGCCCTCGTCAAATAGTCTGGAACGCTGGCCGACGTAGGGGTTGATCCATACACAGGTCTTCAGGCCCTTAGTTTCATGGAGCCTTTTCAGCAGGCCCTCAGGGTCAGGGAACTGTTCGGTGTCCCACTCAAAGTTGCACCATTCAAGACCCTTCATCCAGAAGCAGTCGAAATGGAAGACCTGGAGAGGAATATCTCTTTCAGCCATTCCGTCGATAAAGCCGGAAATGGTCTGCTCGTCGTAGCTGGTGGTAAAGGAGGATGTGAGCCAGAGACCGAAGGAGAAAGCAGGCGGAAGCGAGGGCTTTCCTGTGAGGTCGGTGTAGCCCTTGAGGACTTCGGTAAGGTTTTCGCCTCCGAAGAGGTAATATTCAAGGCATTCTCCGGGAAGGGTAAAGCTGACCTTTGAAACGGTATCTGAGCACACTTCAAAGCTGACCTTGTCGGTGCTGTTTACGAAGATGCCGTAGCCTCTAGAAGAAACATAGAACGGGACGGATTTATAGCTCTGATCCGAGCAGGTACCGCCGTCGGCATTCCAGATCTCGACGTTCTGGCCGTTCTTGGTGAAAGTTGTGAACTTTTCACCGAAGCCGTAGAAGTATTCACCGACAGTTGTATCCAACTGCTCACGGATATATGTACGGTGCGGATCAGCAGGATAGCTCCAGAATGTGTCATCAGACTGGACTGCCAGCCTTGCCTGCTGTTTGAAGGCGCTTTCCATTATAACTCCTGTTGAACGCCAGCCGCCGCTGGTGAGCTTCTTGTCGTTATAATAGTATGTAACGTTCCAACTGTGCTTGGAAACTACAACTTTAGTATTCCCGGAGCGGAGTATAGCCTCATTCTCGGTTATAGTTATTTCGGGCTTGAATGAGCCTTCATTGAGCGGGAAGTGAGGTCCGTTGTCTTTATAGCCCTTGTGGTGGGTGATGTTTACCTTTATGCAGTTCTCGATAGTGGAAGTGTAAGCGATCTCGAGATTGGCGCTTCCAAGCAGTTTGTATCTTTCTCTTCCGAAAAAAGGGGTGGCAACTACAAGAAAACCGTTCTCGATCTCCTTGATCTCGTAGGCCTGGTTGGCGTAGTTGACTTCATAGCCTCTCTGATTGAGCCAGAAACCGTCGGCAAATTTCATAATATACCTCCTATACGAAAATATTAACGTAAGAATTCAAACCGAATAATAGCCGTTGATATAATAATAACCTATTTTGCGGAGAATTTCAATATAAATTATTTACCTGTATGTTGATATATTAGCGCATTCAGCCTCCGAGCCTCAGCATTTCGTCTATACAAAGTCTCGCTTTAGAGATCAGATCTTCAGACATATGGATCTCAAAGGCCTCACCGTCATCTTTTTCAATGGAGCTAAGGGAGTTATAAACATCCATAAGAGTCGTCAGTTTCATATTCGGGCAGATGATCTTCTTGGAGAGGATGTAGAATCTCTTTTCGGGGCACTCATACTGCAAGTGCTCCGCGATACTGATCTCTGTTCCGATAATGAACTCCTTTGCATCGGAGGACTTTGCAAACTTGGTTATCCCGCTGGTGGAACCCACATAGTCAGCAAGCGCGGCAACTGCCGGTCGGCATTCAGGGTGTACCAGCAAGAGGGCATCCGGATGCATAGCTTTTGCTGCTTTGGCTTCTTCTTCGGTAACAGAGGCATGAACAGGGCATCCTCCGTTGAGGAGCATGATATCCTTGTCAGGGCAGGCCTTCTGAACGAAAGAGCCCAGGTTGCAGTCCGGAATAAACAGGAGCTTTTTATCCGGCATAGCGCTGACTATCTTTACAGCCGAAGCAGAGGTAACACAGACATCGCATACTGTCTTGAGAGCCGCAGTAGTATTTATATATGCGACTACCTTGCGGTCAGGCTCGGCATCTCGTATCTTACGGATCATCTCAGGCTCCATCTGTTCCGCCATAGGGCAGCCTGCGCCGCTGTTAGCAAGATAGACTCTCTTTTCGGGAGACAGCATTTTAGCAGTCTCTGCCATAAAATGAACGCCGCAGAAGAGGATGTTCTTATTGGTGACCTTGGCAGCATCGGCACTGAGCTTGTAGCTGTCGCCGGTAAAGTCTGCTATCTCAAGGATCTCGTGCGCCTGATAGCTGTGCGCGAGGATGCAGACATCGTTCTTTTTCTTTAATGCAATTATTTTCTGCTGAATATCCTTTATCATTGTGTTTCCCTCCGAAACGGCATTATTCAAGGCAGTTCGCGCCTTGTTTCTATTATACTATCAGCGCCGCGTAATGTCAACTGCTTACAGCTTTTTCAGACAAAAAAACACCCGGCAGGTATATACTGCCGGGATAAGAACCTTTAAGGATCCATGCAAAGGAATTCATCGGGGATGAATGCGATGTTTTGCTCCAGATCTCTTCTGCTCATGCCGTCCCGCTGATGCATAAGATGCTTGCTGAGCAGCTCATCGGTATAATCGCTGTAAGGATAGACGCGGCAATTATACCACATACTGTCATAGCTCTCAGCTTCAAAGTGGGAAACTACAGGTATAGCCTTGACATTTTCGAATGATATCTTGCCGCCGTTGTCGCAATCCTTAATGACATCCATCATACCGAAGATGCCTACGAGAGACTTTGCGATACGGCCGTCGGGGTTATCGCAGTCGTACATAGTAGAGAAAAAGTTGCCCAATCCGTAGAAAACGAATGCCTGGCCGCCGTCGGGCTTGTCGAGGTATTCGCAGGTCGAGAGTGCATGCGCCTGTGTTCCGATGATAAGATCGGCGCCCCATTCAACCAGCTTCGGGGGAAGGTTTATCTGCATATCGTTGAGTTCGTTTTCGATCTCTGTTCCCATATGGCAGGAAACAACAACTACATCAGCCATTTTATCGGCTTCCTGTATCTGCCTTTTTAAGGTGTCTTCGTCGTGAATATAAACGACTACTCCCTCGTTCTGCGGGGGGACTTCGATGCCGTTGGTGTGTTCCATATATCCCAGGAAAGCAAATTTGATGCCGTTGAATTCAGCAGTCTTGATGTTTTCGGAATCTTCTTTGTCGCGGTAAGCTCCGTAGTGAACAACGCCCTTACTGTCCCAGTAATCGAGGGAATTCATAAGTCCGTCTATACCCATATCCAGGACATGGTTGTTGCTCATTGAAAAAACATTGAAGCCGAAGTCGATCATACAATCACCGACTTCTGTCGGCGTTGAGAAAGTCGGGTATGTCTTCGGCCCGTAGAGATCGTTGACTAATGTTTCCTGATTAAGGATACCGATATCGACGCCCTCCATCAGTTTTTTGCAAGGCTCATAGCATTTGGCAAAATCATAGGTCCCGTCATCGTTCTGAGCATCAACATAGATATTGTCGTGGATCAGATTGTCTCCTGCGCAGACAAGATGTGCTTTGAGCTTACCGGCCTGAGGCACTGAAGGAGTACTGTCCTGCGGTTGGGGATTGACGGGAGCTTCTGTAACGGTATTGTTATCTGTCTGCATCGGTGAGCTGTCAACTGTCTGCCAGGTTCCGGTGCCGCTGTCGTTCAGATCAGGCTTGTCCGTACCGGAGATCGACGAGCCGCAGGCGCTGGCTGTCGAGCTGACGATGATCGCTGTCGCCAGAACGGCTAAATGTTTTGAGAGTTTCAGCTTCATTTATATCATACCTCCATGAGTTTAAGACTGCGTTTTACCGCATACAACATTATATTATACCAAAAGAATCATTGATTTGCAAGGGTTAAACAGAAAAAATAAGCGATTTTAGGATAAATAAATTATTTTAAATGCTATAGCTTTTTTGAAAAATATGTGTTATAATGATTTTATACAAAATATCCCGGAAGGAGATCTGGTTTTTATGAATATTGAAAGCATAATGAATGAGCTGACCATTGAGGAAAAGGCTTCGCTATGTTCAGGTGCTGATTTCTGGCACACCAAAACGATCGAGCGTATGGATATTGATCCTATAATGGTTTCTGACGGTCCTCATGGACTGCGCAAGAATGTTGATCTGGCCGATAATCCGAACCAGGCTATCGAAGCCGTCTGCTTCCCGGCAGCCTGCGCTTCTGCCTGTTCTTTTGACAGAGGTCTTCTTGAAGAGCTGGGAAAGGCCATAGGCAAGGAGTGCCAGACCGAAAAGCTGGCTGTTATACTTGGCCCCGGCTGCAATATCAAGCGCTCGCCTCTCTGTGGAAGAAATTTCGAGTATTTTTCAGAGGATCCTTATCTTGCAGGTCAGCTTGCCGCTGCGCATATTAAAGGTGTACAGAGCCAGGGAGTCGGTGCCTGCATAAAGCATTTCGCTGCAAATAATCAGGAAACAAGACGCTTCTCGGTATCTGCCGAGGTCAGCGAAAGGGCTCTGAGGGAGATATATCTTGCGCCTTTTGAGGCTGTTATCAAGGAGAGCAAGCCCTGGACAGTAATGTGCTCCTACAACAGGATCAACGGAGTACATTCTTCACAGAACAAATGGCTGCTTACTGATGTCCTCCGTGACGAATGGGGTTTTGAGGGCCTGGTGATGAGCGACTGGGGTGCTGTAGATGACAGAGTCGAAGGCATCAGAGCCGGTCTTGATCTGGAAATGCCTTCAAGCATGGGCAAGAACGATAGGCTCATAGTCGAAGCTGTCGAGCGCGGCGAGCTTTCTGTTGATGAGCTTGACCGCTGCACAAGGCGTGTTCTGGAGCTTATTGCCAGAGCACAGGAAGGTGCAAGACCGGATATGGTCTGGGATAAGAAAAAGGATCACGAGCTTGCTGCCCGTATCGCATCAGAGTGTATAGTTCTGCTGAAAAACGAGGGGGATGTTCTTCCGCTGGATAAGAACAAAAAGATTGCGTTTATCGGACTCTTTGCTAAGGAGCCCAGATATCAGGGCGGCGGAAGCTCGCATATCAATTCAAAGTATATCGATTCTGCTCTGGATTGTTCTTCCGACTATGTTAAGGTCACCTATGCTCAGGGGTATGTAACCGATTCTGACAGAACAGACGAAGCCTTGCTGTCAGAAGCTGTAGAGAATGCGAAAGCAGCCGATGTTGCTGTGATCTTTGCCGGCCTACCTGATGCTTTTGAATCAGAAGGAT
Source organism: uncultured Clostridia bacterium (assembly GCA_946545645.1). Taxonomy (GTDB): domain Bacteria; phylum Bacillota; class Clostridia; order Oscillospirales; family Ruminococcaceae; genus FB2012. The sequence goes on from CAMNNQ010000051.1 coordinate 67,139, forward strand.
TTGACCGCAGACATATGAAAATGCCTGAGTGTCAGCTCAGGCTTATCGACGAGATCGCTGCCGTTAATAAAAATACAGTAGTCGTTCTTCATAACGGCGCACCTATAGAGATGCCGTTTAACGATAAGGTCAGCGGTATCGTTGAGGCTTATCTCTGCGGAGACGGAACAGGTAAAGCTGTATGCGACGTTCTTTTCGGTAAGCAGAATCCCTGCGGAAAACTGGCTGAGACCTTCCCGAAGAAGCTTTCGGACAACCCTTCCTACCTTAATTTCCCTGGCTTTGGAGATAAGGTCAGCTATTCGGAGGGGATCTTTGTTGGCTATCGTTACTATGAAGCAAAAGATATTGAGCCTCTCTATCCTTTTGGGTACGGCCTGAGCTATACAACCTTTGAATACTCTGATCTTCGTCTTTCTCATTCGGAACTGGATGAATCAAAGACACTTAGCGTTGAAGTTACTGTTACCAATACCGGCAAATATGACGGCAAAGAGATAGTGGAGCTTTATGTTTCAGACAGAGAAAGCTCTGTAGCCAGACCTGTAAAGGAGCTCAAGGGATTTGAAAAGGTGTTCCTTAAAGCAGGTGAGAGCAAGAAGGTGGTATTCCGCCTTGACAGCCGTGCTTTCGCTTATTATGAGCCCGCCATTGAGGATTGGTTCATCGAATACGGTGCTTATGATATACTTGTCGGAGCATCCTCCGCTGATATCCGTCTTAAAGATACTGTGTATGTAAATTCAGGTAAACGCCTCCCGGTGCATTTTGATCTCAACAGCAACCTCGGTGATATAAGGCAGTTGCCGGAGGGAGCAAGGATGCTGGCCGATCTTTTTAGCAGCACAGATGCTACAGGAGGGCATGACGATGACGACGAGAATATGAAACGTGTCAGCGAAATGATGACCAACGAACTGCCGCTCAGAGCGGTAGTCAGCTTCAGTGCAGACCCTCGTTTTACCCGCGAATACATGAAATCGATGATCGACAAACTCAATGAGACATTGGGCGAAGAATGATCTTTCAGACGGCATATCCCAGCAAGACGGGATATGCCGTTTTTGCTCTTGACAATCTGCCTGAAATGCAATATAATGAAACTACAACCGAATATAAGGCTGCGGTCGTCCCGAGAGGGTCCGTAATTGGGAAGAACGGTGCGATCCCGTCACAACTGTCATTACTGTATAGTCAGAATACTCCCGCAGTCTGCCCGATATCATCGGGCCCGGTATCGCCGTCTTGGACAAGAAGAAGCGCAGCCAAAGAAACTGTTTCGCCTAGCTCAGGCCAGCTTTGCTGTGCTTGAAAAAGCTGAGTGTGATACGGTTTTGTTTGCTGTGCTTTCTCTGCCGATGCGGAGAAGGCTTTTTTATTGCAGCAATATAAAAGGAGGCGTCCGTATGAACAGTGATGACAAGCGCGAGCGTGCGGTGCGGCTCCTGACGGATATGAGCGATCAGCTTGGAAGGCTCCCGAAAAAGAGCGATTTTGCACCGGAAGAAGTATGCTTCATAAAACAGAAGCTGGGACCTTTTCCGAGAGCCTTGGAGCAGGCAGGTTTAAAGCAGGCTGTAAAGCCTTCTGCGGCTCTTAAAAGCAAGCTGAAACGCAAACGTGCCGCGCTGCGGAGAAAAGAGCTGAGAAATTCTATCAAAACGGAGGAAGAAACATGAAGACAAGAAAGATCATTTCGGTCTCGGCAGCATTGATGCTCGCGCTGGCGTCCGTTCCGACAACTGCGTTTGCTGCCGCAGAATCCAAACAGATGACAGTAAGAGTCATCGTCGAAAACACTACGTTCTCAAAAGAGGAGGGCGCTGAATGGGATGGGCTGCTGATTGACAGCACTGTCGCCATTGACGAGAGCTCGACAGCATTCACTGCTTTTGAAGCAGCTCTTAAAGCCTCTGAAAAGAGCCTTTCGGCATCAGGCGACTGGGTAATTGATATTTCCGGAGTAGGTGATAAAACAAAGTCTCCAGAAATGTTTGCCGGATGGACATTCACAGTCAACGATTGGTTTGCGACAGATACGATGGGGTCATTCAAAGCAGCAGACAAGACACTTGCTGACGGTGATGTTATAGATGTTCAATATACTGAGACCTGGTCTGATCTGGGCGGAGATTTTTCTAATAACAATACAGCTCTGAAAGCCCTTGATTTCTCTGCAGGAACTCTTGCTCCTGAATTTGACCCTGATGTAAAGGAATATACACTTTCATTGGGAAATGCCACAGAAGTTATAACTGGTGCTGCTGCTGCAAACAAAAACTTCCAGGTAAGAGCATACAAAAATGAGTATGCTCCTGGTTCGGACTCTCATTTCAGGCCGACAGATTCAATACAGGTTTACGATGGAGACAAGATCATCATCGGCGTCGGAAACAGTGAATGGCCGTCAATGAACAACGGTCAGACAGAGACGGTATATACAATAAATATAAAGTCCGATATCACTGCCGATGCAGTTGCTGCTGCCGCAGAGGTAGAGAAGATGATCGAAGAGATGGGCGAGGCGTCTCTAGAGAATGAAGATAAGATCAGGGCTGCCGAAGCCGCTTATCTCAGGCTCAGCGATACCGCAAAGGGTCTTGTCACCAACAGAGATAAGCTGAACGATACTCTTGAGGAGCTGGATGATCTCAAGGCCGCTCAGTTAGAAAAGACATTTGACGATGTCTTTAAAGCGACTGCCGATACAGTTGCAAAAGCTCAGCCTGCTGTTGGCAGCGAGTGGAAGATGATCGGTCTTGCAAGGGCCGGATCGCTGGGAGATGCACGCGACCGGTTCATCGCATCCCTTAAACAATATACTGCAGAGGCAGATGGCAATAAGCTCAATGCGAGGAGATCTACAGAGAATTCAAAGGAGTCTGTCGCTGCTGCTGCTCTCGGTTGTGATCCTTCGGCTTTTGCCGGTAAGGATCTGACCGCTCCGCTCTCGGATAAGGATTACATATCTGCTCAGGGTATAACCGGTCTCATCTGGTCTAATATCGCTCTGACAGGCCTTGGAAAGACTCCTGCGGCGACAGATGATCTGCTGGCTGCTCAGCTTGAGAACGGCGCATTCTCTTTCGACGGCAAGACAGCCGATGTTGATATTACCGCTATGTGCATTACAGCCCTGGCTAAGGTGCCTGAGGCAAAAGCTGCCATAAACAAAGCAGTTGAATGGCTTGCTTCCCGGATCGGAGAGAATGGCTCTTTCGGCAGCTGTGAGTCCGATGCTCAGGTCATCATTGCTCTTACTTCTGTTAACAGTGATCCCGGTTCTGCAATACCGATGGACGTATCAGGCTTTCTGAGTTCATTCATAAAAAACTATTACCTCGGAAACGGAGAGTTCGCTCATACGATCGGAGGTGGTGCCAACGATATGGCTACCGAACAGGCATTTCTTGCTTTAGTTTCGATCCGCAGGTTAATTAACGGCGAAACTGCTCTTTATGATTTTTCCGATATGCAGCTCGTTCCAGTTGATGCTGAAAAGAACAGCGATCCGCTTCCTGACACCGGAGCTGCTGCGGGAGGCCTAGTCGCTGTAATTCTTGCAGGGGTATGTATTTATCTTTCCGGGAAGAAACATTCATAATACAAGGAACTGACGGAGGCTTTCTATGTCTGAGAAATTAAAAAGGCTGATAAAGCCCGGGATAGCGGTGCTGCTGATCGCCGCTGTGCTGATCGTAGCATATATATCAGGCGGGAAAGTCTCCGATAAAGCCCCTTCATCAGGTGAGACTACAGGAACTGTCAGCACGGGGCTTCAGACAGTCTCCGCAGCTGAGACGACGACTCTTACGGCCGGATCTGTTACATCTGCTCCGGCCGAAAGTGTGATTACTGTCAGTACCGTTACTGTGACCGAAAGCGTTTCTGAGACATCCTCAAGCCTTTCTGCTGAAACAGTACAGACCAAGCCTGCTGTTACTTCGTCTGTAAAACCAGCGACACAGGTAACTCAGGCTGCGACAACACCTTCGGTAACATCAGAAACAGCTCCTCCACCCGTATCTCCTAAAGGAAAGACCTGTTCTTTTATGATCTCCTGCGCAACAGTGTTCGATAATCCGGAAAAACTTGTTCCCGGGTTGATAGATTACCTTCCGAAGGACGGGATGATCTTCCCAAAGAGCGAGGTCGAATTTCACGACGGCGAAACAGTTTATGATCTGACAGCCAGGATATGCAAAGAGAATGGCATCAGTTTTGAATCCTCAAAAATAGCGATGACGACCAACAAATATATCGAAGGGATAGGAGATCTTTATGAATTTGATGCCGGAGATCTCTCCGGATGGATGTATTCTGTCAACGGAAAGTTCCCGCAGATGAGCACTTCTCAGTTCGCTGTATCCGAAGGAGATGTTATCGAAGTCGTTTTTTCCTGCAATATCGGGGTCGATGTCGGAGACGATTATTTCAGCAAGGTCGGATGATATGAAGGTATCTGCTTTTTCAAAACTTCACCCATTCAGCATTTTTCTTTATTTTATATTGCTTTTTTGCTCGGGTGCATTTACCATGCACCCTTGCTTTATTGCGCTCTCTTTTATAGGAGCTCTTATATTTGCTCTTTGTCTCCGGGGTGTTGAGATACTGAAAAAGTGGTACCTGCTGCTTTTCCCTTTGCTGACTGCAGCGGTAGTCAATTTTCTGTTCAATCACCGTGGCAGGACAAAGCTGTGCTATCTTCCTTCGGGGAATGCACTGACTCTGGAAGCACTGGCATACGGTCTGGCATCAGGTGTCATGCTCAGCGCTGTAATGATATGGTGCTATTGCTTTTACAAAACTTTTTCGTCTGATAAGCTGATGTGTCTGACAGGGAAAATATTTCCTGCGCTTACGGTCATGCTCTCGATGACATTAAGGGCAATACCGCTTACTGTAAGGCGGTTCAGAGAGATAAGCGATGCCAGATCGCAGATCGGTCGCGGGCCGAGGGACGGGAGTATCGTTCAGAGGCTCAGAAATCTGGCTGCGATTTTTTCTATTCTGATAATGCGCTCACTGGAAAGCTCGGTCGTTACTGCTGATTCGATGAAAAGCCGGGGTTACGGTCTACCGGGGAGGACCTCATTTGACAGATTCAGATTTACGTTAAAAGACATTCTGTTTGTTCTGGTTTCAGCGGGGCTGTTTGCAGCGGCATTATTCGGTCTTTTAAACGACGGGGCTGTATTCCGGTATTATCCCGCTTTCTATTTTTCGGAGATAGGTGTCACAGGAGTTGTTGAACTTGCAGGCTTCGGGTCATTATGCTTTCTGCCTGGAATATATGAGCTTTTGGAGGAAGTAAGATGGAGATCGTTAATATCAAGTCTTTGAGCTTTACATATTCAGGCGCCTGCTCGGCAGCACTCATGGAAGCTGATCTTAATGTTCGTAAGGGCGAATTTGTTGTTATCTGCGGCGGGACCGGCAGCGGAAAAAGTACTCTCCTCCGGCTCATGAAGCCTGTACTGGCTCCTGCGGGAGTGAAAAGCGGGTGTATTAGGCTTTTTGGAAGAGATGTAAATGAGCTTTCTGACCGAGAACAGGCTGAACATATAGGTTTTGTAGCTCAGGACCCGGAAAGTATGATAGTTACTGATAAGGTCTGGCACGAGCTTGCATTCTCTCTTGAAAGCCTTGGCAAGGATAAGGACTTTATACGTCGCAGGATAGCTGAGATCGCAGAGTTTTTCGGGTTTACTGAAATGCTGGACAGGCAATCCGATGAGCTGTCAGGCGGGCAGAAGCAGCTTCTCTCGCTTGCCTCTGCACTGACTGCTTCTCCGGATCTGCTTATCCTTGACGAGCCCTCTGCCAGACTCGACCCTATTGCTGCAGAGCAATTGTTTTCAAATCTATCAAAAATCAACCGCGAACTTGGAACGACGGTCATTGTCAGTGAACACAGACTTGACTCTATAATCCCTTATGCCGACAGACTGGTTTGTCTTGAAAAGGGAAGATTTGTATGTGACCTTACGGTCTCAGAAATCGGCAGAGAAAAGCTCACGGAGCATATGCTTCGGATGCTTCCTGTTCCGGCCAGAGTTTGGTTTTCATGCGAAGGCAGCGGAAAATGCCCTGTCTGTGTTGCAGATGGGAGAAAATGGCTGGAAGAGTGTCTGAAAGGCAAAGAGCTGTTATATGCACCGGAAACGCCTCCGGTATCCGATGTTATCGCTTTGAAGGCCTCACATCTTTGCTTTAGGTATGAAAAAAACTGCCCGGATGTGCTTAAAGAGCTTTCTCTTACCGTTATGAAAGGGGAGCATTTCGGTATACTCGGAGGGAACGGAGTCGGAAAGAGCACGCTTTCGGCTGTCGTATGCGGGCTGCGTAAGCAATATTCCGGTAAAGTTGAGCTCTCCGGAAAGGCGGTCATGCTTCCGCAGACGCCTTCATCGCTTTTCTGTCGGGATACGGTCTATGATGATCTTAATGAAATGACAGATGATAAAGAAAGGATCTCTGAGGTCATTGCTCTCTGTGAGCTGGAGAGCCTTACTGACAGGCATCCGTTTGATCTTTCCGGAGGAGAGATACAGAGAGCTGCGCTGGCTAAGCTTCTGCTTTGCGGGGCTGATATATTAGTCCTTGATGAGCCTTCAAAGGGGCTTGATGCACGTTCAAAGACAAGGTTGGCAGCGATTACTGCTTCACTCTGCCGGCAGGGAGCCACAGTTATCACTGTAAGCCATGATATCGAATATATAGCTGATAATTGCACTAGATGCGCTATGCTCTTTGACGGAGAGCTTATCGGTACGGCTCCGCCAAAGGATTTCTTTGTTGGAAACAGTTTTTACACTACGGCTGCCTTGAGAATGTCCTGCGGGCTGGTAAATGTTGCAGTAACAACTGATGATCTTATTAAAGCTCTCGGATATGAGCCTGCAAAACGAGAAAAGATACACATTCCCGAAAGGCCGAACAAGCAAGAGCCGGAAAGCGTTTCTCGTGAAAAAAAGATGTCACCGGTCAAAGCGGCTGTCAAAGCTTTATCTTTAGGGGCATTCATATTTTCTGCACTTTGTTGCGCCGAGATCGTAACTGTTTTCAAGGAAAGGGCTTTTGTTCCTTATATACTTCTGGCTGCTTCTGTTCTGTTCCTTGCGCTGGCATTCACGGACGGCAGGGAAGTAAAGCACAATGTGCGCTCTGGGAGAAGGCCGTCGGCATATTCTGTTGCTGGCTCGGCAGTGATGCTTGGACTTATACCGCTGACAGTGCATCTCGGAGCGAGATATCTTGATACCGGAAAGTATCTGTTTATCTCGCTGGTCGTTATGCTTGAGGCATCGCTCCCTTTCTGGCTGCTTTTTGAAGGAAAAAAGCCGAAAGCCAGGGAGATAGCAGCGGTCTCAGTGCTTACTGCTTCGGCTGTTGCCGGGAGGATCGCTTTCTATATGCTGCCGCAGTTCAAGCCTGTGCTGGCGGTCGTTATCGTTTCGGGGGCAGCTTTCGGGAGTCAGACAGGCTTTATAGTCGGGTCAATGTCCATGCTTATATCGAATTTTATGTTCGGGCAGGGTCCATGGACTCCCTGGCAGATGTTTTCTATGGGGATATGTGGCTTCTTGGCAGGTGTGATATTTGATAAAGGCATCCTCCCCATGAGGCGTGAAGTCATTGCTATATGCGGGTTCTTTTCTGCCGTTGTGATATACGGAGGTATAGTCAACCCTTCGACGCTTTTCATAATGCACAATGAGGTAAGCAAGGCTTCTCTTACGGCAGCTTATGCCGCAGGTCTGCCGCTTGACATTATCCATGGTGCGGCAACAATGGGCTTTTTATATGCTCTCGCTCCGGCTGTTCTGAAAAAGCTGGAGAGACTGAAAGTAAAATACGAATTCTTTGTGTAGTATAATTCAAAAATAAGGACCTTATCGGACTGCGGCTGTTGTTGCCGCCCGATAAGGTCCTTTGTCCAGAATCAGATCTTTCCGCCTTCGATCATAAATGTCGCTTCCATATCAGCAATATATACCGCCAGAGCCAGCGGGAACATTTCAAGTGCCTTTCCGATAGTGTTTTTGTTCTCTTCTCCCGAAAAGCCCATGTGCCAGCGTATCGCAAAGGCCTCTTCCCGTGACAGCCGCATGAATCCGGAGATTATATAGACGCTTTTCTCTCCGTGCCCGTATGGAAGTTCATCATTGAAGGAGTAGTAAGGGACTTTCTCCCAGACTCCCTGTTCATTTTTAGCGTTACGGAAGCTGGTCTCGTATATGTTGACTTTGCAGATATCATGCAGGAGCCCGACTATGGCGATAGTTTCGTCAGAGACATTGAGACCGTATTCATCTTTGACTCTTTCACGCTCGCAGTAGGCTTTGAGACAACGGTATACGTTGATGGAATGCTGGCAGAGACCGCCTTCAAAAGCACTGTGATATTTTGTCGAAGCAGGCGCGACGAAGAAATCGCTGTTTTCGGAGAGCAGATAATCCAGCAGCCTTTCCGAGCCGGGGCGAGCGATATTGTTTTTATAGATCGTTATAAATTCGTCCATAAGCAACTTTGTGTCGGTCATACAGACACCTCCGTTCAACTACTATCATATCATAAAATGTTATAACTTTCAAGAGGAAACTATTGATTTGGCATGAAAAAAATGGTATAATTGATACAAACGTTTTAATTATAAAGGAGAAGGTCTTATGAGGTTTTCGGGGATCATATTTGATTTTGATCTTACGCTTGCCGATTCGTCCGAAGCAATAATCCGCTGCTTCAAGCTCACACTGGAGCATTTCGGGTATCCCGGGCGCAGTGACCGGGATATATTTGATACCATCGGCAAAACGCTTCTTGATTCTTTTGATATACTGACCGGGATCCCGGATAATCCACAGAAAGAGGATATGCGAAAGTATTATGTCTCACAAGCAGATAAGTTCATGGCTTCCGGGACACATTTTTACCCTGAAACACTGCCTTTGCTTGATCTTCTGAGAGGGAAGGGCATTAAAACTGCTGTGGTCTCCTCAAAAATGAAATACCGCATCGAAGAAACATTTTTGCTTCATTTCGGAAGAGTCCCCGTTGATTTGATCATCGGTCTGACGGATATGCCGAAGCCTAAGCCAGAGCCGGACGGCCTTTTCTTGGCAGCCCGGGAATTGGATCTCCCTGCGGGGGAGCTTCTGTATGTCGGGGACAGCATGATCGATGCTGAAGCTGCACAAAATGCGGGGATCAATTTTGCGGCTGTTACGACAGGTCCGACTCCTGCCGGAGTGTTTGAAAAATACCCTAATGTCGCTGTTCTTTCCGATATCGGAAAGGTAGCGGGTTTAATTGAAAATGATCGGTAAAATATAAATAAATATTGTGTTAATAAGCCTTGAAATCCGGCGCTGAAAATGTTATAATAATTAGATGATAAAAGCAAAAGGATCACCCCGAAAGGAGCTAATATATGATCAAAAGCATGACCGGTTTCGGCAGAGAAAGAAAAGTCATCGCATCAAGAGAGATTCTTGTTGAGATAAGATCTGTCAACCACCGTTATTATGAATTCACAGCCAAGACGCCCCGCGCTTACGGCTATCTTGATGAAAAGCTCAAGGCTTTTATGCACGGAGCTATATCGAGAGGCAAGGTCGAGGTCCTGGTATCTATCTATAATCAGGAGGGCGTCAACGCCAATATCGAGATCAACAAAGACATCGCAAAGGGATATCTGAACGCACTTCGCAGCTCTGCTGAGGAGCTCGGTCTTGAGGACGATCTCAAGCTATCCAATGTCCTGAGACTCCCGGATGTGTTTACTGTTGTTAAAGTGATCGACGATGAGGAAGAGATCTGGCAGCAGGTCAGTGAGGTCGCAGGAGCCGCTCTCGAAAAATTTGTCGAGATGCGCAGGACAGAAGGCGAAAAGATGAATGCGGATATTACCGGAAGGCTCGATATGATCGAAGAGACAGTCGGGAAAGTCGAGAAGCTGAGCGCCGATTCTGTGGGCAACTACAGAAAGCGCCTCCACGATAAGCTGGCTGAGATACTCGAAGACCGGAATATCGATGAAGCACGCATCCTGACAGAAGCTGCTATATTTGCCGATAAGATTGCTGTCGATGAAGAAACGGTAAGGCTCCGCAGCCATATCGCTCAGTTCCGTGAGCTTCTTGCAAGCGGTGAGCCTGTAGGCAGGAAGCTTGACTTCCTCGTTCAGGAGATGAACCGTGAGGTCAACACTACCGGATCGAAATCCCAGGAGCTTGAGATCACAAGAATGGTCGTTGATATGAAATCCGAGATCGAGAAGATCAGGGAGCAGATACAGAACATCGAGTAAGGAGGGCTTTCTATGCGGCTGATAAATATCGGCTTCGGAAATATGGTCTCGGCTAACAGGCTTATTGCGCTCGTTACTCCCGAATCGGCACCTGTAAAGAGGATCATTCAGGAAGCAAGAGACAAAGGAACGCTTATCGACGCTACCTGCGGCAGAAGGACGAGAACGGTCCTTGTCATGGACAGCGACCATGTCGTTCTTTCAGCGGTCGCGCCTGAGACCGTTGGCGGCAGATTTGAGCAGGAAGATGCTCCGGATACAGAACCGAAGGATAAGCAGTTTACCGCTGATGCAAAGAAGAGCTATGCAAGGCTTTTTGTTATTTCTGCGCCCTCTGGCTGCGGAAAGGGGACGATCCTTAAACGGGTATTTGAGGATATAGACGTCTTTTATTCTGTATCTTGTACAACAAGAGCTCCGAGAGACGGTGAACGCAACGGAGTCGATTATCATTTCATTTCCGAAAAGGAATTCAACGCTATGGTCGAAAAAGGAGCATTCCTTGAATATGCCGGTTTTTCCGATCATTGTTACGGTACGCCCATGGAGCCAGTGCTCACAAATCTTGAAAACGGCAGAGATGTGATACTGGAAATAGAGACAGACGGCGCCTTTCAGGTCAAGAAAGCTATGCCCGAGGCTGTCATGATCTTTATTCTTGCACCTTCTGTCGGAGAGATAAGAAGAAGGCTCAGTGATCGAGGGACAGAAACGCCCGAGGTCATCGAAAAACGTATGAAACAGGCTGTTAAGGAGATCCCAAGAGCGAAGGATTACGATTATGTCATTATGAACGATGATCTTGATAAGGCTGTCTCGGATTTTGAAACTGTTTATAACTGTGTCAAGAGCGGCACATCCGGTGCCGAGAAATATATGACTGATAAAAAAGAAACGATCAAAATGATTGAAGAGGTGCTTAAAGATGCTTAGACCAGCAGTAGTACAGATACTTAAAAACAACGAGAGCTATTATTCACTTGTTCTCGCCGTTGCTAAAAGAGCAAGGCAGATCACTGATGAGGCTCTTGAAAACAAAGATAAGGCTTTATTGAATATCAAGCCCGTCAAGACCGCGGTTGATGAGTTCGCATCCGGCGAATATAAGATCATAGAGGATCCGAGTCTCAGAAACTGATCGCTTTGGAGGTGTGAGCTGTGCGCGGAAAAACACTGATCGCAAAAGTCGCTGTATCCGGTGCGGCTTACAGTTTCGACAGCGAATACAGCTATTATGTTCCTGAGCCGTTGAAAGACAGTATCAGACCCGGAATGCGCGTTGTCGTCCCTTTCGGCAACGGCAACAGACGTATGATAGGTCTGGTTACACGGATGAAGACGATCGACGAGCCGGATGAGCGGGTAAAACCGCTTATGCAGGCTGCCGATGAAGAGCCTCTGATCAACGATGAGATGCTCTCGCTCATTTTCTGGCTCAAAGAGAACACCTTTTGCACATATTTTGATGCTTTCCGCAGCATGGTCCCATCCGGCTTCGGCTATAAGTTTTCCAGCAGGTATGTCCCTGCGAATGTGGAAGTCGATCCGGAGCAGCTTTCAGAGGAAGAGTTCAGAGTCCTGAGCTTTATGAAGCAGGCTGGTTCACAGCGGGAGATCAATGAATTCCTTGATCTTGCAGCGCAGCCAAAGCTGAAGCCTGTACTCGTTTCTCTAATCGATAAAGGTTATATCGAACAGGAAGACAGCATCAAGCGCAGAGTCGGAGACGAAAGCGTTAAGATGTTCCGTCTCGCGGATGAATATCTGACCTCTGTCGGGACTCAAACTGAACCCAAGCTCACTCCTAAGCAGAGAAACGTTGTTGCTCTGCTCAATGAATGCGGCTGTGCTTCATCCAAAGAGATACGCTATATGACAAGCTGTACCGAAGCCCTGCTTAAACGGATGAAGCAGAACGGTATTCTTTCTGAGTATAAGAGCGAGCTGCTGCGTAATGCCATCGGAGAAGTTGGTGAAGTCAAGGACCCGGTGTCTATTGTCCTGAATAAAGAACAGGATTCTGCATATCAGGGAATAATGCAGCTTGTAAAGGAAGGGAAGCCTGCGGGAGCTTTGCTTTACGGCGTTACCGGTAGCGGAAAAACAGCAGTTTTCTTCCGTGTCATCGACAGTGTCCTGAAACTGGGAAAGACGGCTATGATGCTCGTCCCTGAGATATCGCTCACTCCGCAGATGCTCAGACGCTTCAAGCAATATTTCGGCGGAGATATCGCCGTGCTCCATTCATCCCTTTCATTAGGACAGAGAAACGATGAATTCAAGCGTATACGTTCCGGCGCGGCAAGAATAGTTATCGGGACTCGCAGTGCAGTATTTGCTCCTTTGGAAAATATCGGTGTTATCATTATCGATGAAGAGGGCGAGCATACATATAAATCCGAGAGCACCCCGCGATACCACGCCAGAGATGTCGCTATCCAGCGATGTGGCAGCCATAATGCCATCCTGTTGATGGCTTCTGCTACTCCTTCTCTGGAAACGTTCTACTACGCCAAAAAAGGAAGATTTCATCTTTTCGAGATGAAGCAGCGCTTTGCCGATGCTGAGCTTCCTGAAGTTGAGATCATAGATATGGCTTATGAGGGCGGGAAACTGCTGAGTGAAAAGCTGTCAAATCGCCTGAGACAGACTCTTGATGCGCATGAACAAGCGATCCTTCTACTTAACCGCAGAGGGTTCAGCACATATGTTTCCTGTATGGATTGCCGCAAACCGGTCAGTTGCCCGAACTGTGCTCTTCCGTTAACTTATCATAAAAAGAACGATAAGCTGATGTGTCATTACTGCGGCTTTTCGATGGATAATGTAAAAGTATGCCCTGAGTGCGGCTCCGATCACCTTTATACCAGCGGCGTCGGGACTCAGAAGATCGAGGATGAGCTTGCTTCCGATTTCCCTGATGCAAGAGTCCTGCGTATGGATGCTGATACTGTCTTTTCGAGGTATTCCTATGAGGATGGCTTCCGGGATTTTGAAAAAGGCAAATATGACATAATGCTGGGAACACAGATGATTGCAAAAGGCCTTAATTTTCCCAACGTTACTCTCGTAGGTGTCATTTCACTGGATAAGGCACTATTTACAGGTGATTTCCGCAGCTATGAGAGGACATTTTCACTGCTCACACAAGTTGCCGGCAGAAGCGGACGAGGTGATAAACCGGGGGTCGCGTATCTGCAAACTTATGTTCCCGACCATTTTGTACTCAATCTTGCAGCTAAGCAGGATTATGAGCGCTTTTATGAGGAAGAGATCGAGCTGAGGCGTGCGCTGATTTATCCGCCTTTCTGTGATATATGCGTGGTCGGTTTTTCCGCTTCACTGGAAAGCAAGACGATAGAGGCTTCGCAATGGTTCACCGAAGCGCTGGCGCGTTATATAAAAGAAAACAGGCTGACACTACCGCTGAGAGCTTTGGGGCCTGCGCCCTGCACTCTTGGCAGGATAAATAATAAATACAGATACAGATTGATACTCAAATGCCGCAACACCAGACAATTCAGAAAAACGATCTCTGATGTCCTGCTTTTGTACTACAAGCAGCCAAGCCTGAGAAGTGTCAGCATCTATGCTGACATAAACGGCGATATTGGTCTGTGAAAAATATAAAGGAGAATCATTCGCTATGGCAATCAGAAATATCCTGAATAAAAGAGATGAGGCACTGCATAAGGTATGTAAGCCCGTTGTCAATTTTGATAAGCGCCTGCACATACTGCTGGACGATATGGCCGAAACACTGGATAAAGCCCAGGGAGTAGGTCTTGCGGCTCCGCAGGTCGGGGTTATCAGAAGAGTTGTCATTATTGATCTCTATGACGGGAACGGTATCCACGAGCTTATCAATCCTGAGATCATTGAGACCTCCGAAGAAACTCAGAGAGTGCAGGAAGGCTGCCTTTCCTGCCCCGGCGAGTGGGGCTATACTATCCGCCCGAAAAAGGTAAGATTCAAGGCTCAGGACAGAGACGGCAATTGGTATGAGTCTGATGCAGAAGATCTTTTTGCTCAGGCTGTCTGCCATGAGCTCGAACATCTCGACGGACACCTCTTCCTGGAAAAAGTCGTTGAATTCATAGATCCGTCCGAAACTGAGGAATAGAGGTGCAGGCGTTTGAATATAATCTTTATGGGAACACCTGATTTCGCTGTACCGGCTCTTGAAAAACTTTATGAGCATCATAATATCCTGGCTGTTTTCACACAGACTGATAAGCCAAAAGGCAGAGGTATGAAGCTCACGGCTCCGCCTGTCAAGGAGCTTGCTCTGAAACACGGGACGCCTGTCTTTCAGCCCAAGAGCCTTAAAACCGGCGGCGAAGAGTTTATCGAGGAAATTCGCAGGCTTGCTCCGGATTGTATAGTCGTTGCAGCATACGGGAAGATACTTCCGAAGGCTGTACTGGATATCCCGAAACTGGGATGTGTTAACATCCATGGCTCGCTGCTGCCAAAATACAGGGGAGCCGGCCCGATACAATGGGCTGTCCTCAACGGCGAAAAGCAGACAGGGATAACCACTATGCTTATGGGGGAAGGCCTTGATACAGGCGATATGCTGGAAAAGGCAGCTACTGATATCGGCATAAATGAGACTGCTGCAGAGCTGTTTGACCGACTTTCTGTCATCGGTTCCGAGCTTATTATCCATACACTGGAGGGCCTTGAAAAGGGAGATCTGAAGCCTGTCCCTCAGGATGAGAGCGAAGCGACCTATGCTCCCATACTTACAAAAGATCTTTGTCCGATAGACTTCACAAAGCCTGTCGAGGAGATACATCATAAGATATGCGGCCTTTCAGACTGGCCGTGCGCAGTTACGACCTGCGGCGGTAAAAGGCTGAAGATCTACCGTTCGGAGATAGCTTCGGTCAAGCCCTGCGGAAAGCCGTGCGGCACTGTTACTGACCCGGAGCGCTTTGAAGTCGCCTGTTCAGACGGAGTGATCCGTTTTACAGAGATACAGGCTGAGGGCTCAAAGCGGATGAAAGCTTCCGATTATCTCAGAGGCAAGCCCTTGAAACCGGGCGAACTGCTTGGTATCTGATATGCAGACAGCAAGAGGATTTGTAGTCGGCTTGCTGACTAGGCTGGATGCCGACAACGCATATTCAAATCTTCTTCTCGATGACGCATTGAGCCGTTCTGGTCTTGATAAACAGGACAGGAAATTTGCTTCTGCTCTGTTTTACGGCGTTCTCGAAAGAAGATATACTCTGGACAAGATCATTGAAGCCAATCTCAGAGACCCAAGAATTAAACTGGCCGGCTCAGTCAGGAACATCCTCAGAACAGGTATCTACCAGCTTTTGTATATGGATTCTGTCCCGGACAATGCCGCTGTTGATGAGAGCGTCAAGCTGGCTAAGGAAAGCCGCAATCCCGCTGCTTCCGGTTTTGTCAATGCTATGCTGCGCTCTTTTATCAGAGCCGGCAAATCGCTCCCGACGATCAATAAGGGTATAGATTCTTTAGCACTCGAGTATTCCTGCCCTCCGGCACTTGTCAGAAAATGGCTTAGCGAATACGGCGAGAAAAATACGCTCTCTATGCTCCGCTCTTCGCTTGGTCAGGCTCCATCCACTATCCGTGTAAACACTACAAGGACATCTGTCGGTAAGATCCTGGAGATCCTCCGAGATGACGGATTTGAAGCAGAGCAGCATCCTGTCATCAAGGACTGTGTTACAGTCAGCGGCTCATTTATAGAAGGCTCGCGTGCATATTCTCAGGGGTTATTCCATGTTCAGGATGTTTCATGTCAGCTTTGCTGTATGGCTCTCGGCGCCCGCTCGGGTGAGACGGTGCTTGATATTTGCTCTGCACCGGGAGGAAAAGCCTTTACAATAGCGGAGCTCATGAACAATGAGGGCAGGCTGCTGGCTTTTGATCTTCATAAGAACAGAGTTCGCCTCATAAAAAGCGGCGCCGAAAGATTGGGTCTGACGATCATTTCTGCTTTTGAAAACAACGGTAAAGTGTTTGACCCTGAAATGCCTGTTGCAGACAGGGTGCTCTGCGATGTGCCGTGTTCCGGCCTTGGCGTTATAAGGCGCAAGCCGGAGATAAAATACAAAGACCTTTCGGAGTTTGAAAGGCTCCCGGAGATACAGTATGCTATCCTGGAGACTTCTGCATTGTATGTCAGAACGGGAGGTACTCTTGTCTATTCGACCTGTACGCTCTCCAAAGCTGAAAACGAGGGCGTTACAGAGAGATTCCTTAAAGAACATCAGGATTTTGAAAAGGGCTTACTGCCTGAACTCCTGGGAAATGGACACGATATTACGATAACGCCCGACCGTTTCGGTTCGGACGGCTTTTATATAGCTGTTATGAAAAAGAGGTGAGCCTACGGTTATTATTCTTGAAGACGGCAAAACAGATATCCTTTCTCTTACAAAGGACGAGCTCACAGAGCAGATCATAGCCATGGGAGAAAAGAAATTCCGGGCTGACCAGATCTTTGCCTGGCTCCATGTTAAAAAAGTATCGGATTTTGATCTGATGTCCAATATTTCTGCACAACTGAGAGCAAGGCTCAAAGAAAAGTTTTGTCTAAAATCACTATTTGTGGTAAAAAAGCTTGAATCCAACCGTGATAATACTGTAAAATATCTATATAGGCTTTCTGACGGCAATCATATCGAATCTGTACTGATGGAATATGAGCACGGCAACACAGTTTGTGTCTCGACACAGGTAGGATGTAAAATGGGATGCCGGTTCTGCGCTTCGACGATCGCGGGTTATAAACGTGATCTCCTTCCCAGCGAGATACTTCTCCAGGTCTATACAGCAGAGCGCGAGAGCGGTCGTAAGATAGGCGGGGTTGTACTGATGGGGATCGGTGAGCCGCTGGATAATTACGATAATGTTGTCGCCTTCCTCGGGCAGGTAAGTTCAAAGGATGGAATGGATCTTTCGCTTAGGCATGTGTCCCTCTCGACCTGCGGACTTGTCCCGAAGATATACGAGCTGTCCAAGCTGAAGCTGGGACTGACATTGTCCGTTTCGCTTCACGCTGCTGATAATGTTTCCCGAAGCGCGATAATGCCTGTCAACGACAGATACGACATAAACGAACTTATGAAAGCCTGCCGCGATTATTTTGCAGTTACAGGCAGAAGGATATCCTTTGAGTATGCTCTGATCGACGGGCATAACGATTCCAGAGAGGATGCGGCAAAACTCGCAAAGCTTCTTGGAGACTTTGTCTGCCATGTTAATATAATACCTGTTAACAAGATAAAAGAAAGAAATTACCATTCTGACAGAAAGAGCGCCCAGAGATTCCGTGGATATCTCGAAGAACTGGGCATAAATGCAACTGTCAGGAGAACTCTCGGAGCAGATATAGACGCTGCCTGCGGTCAGCTCAGACGGGAGTACGAAATATAAAGAAAAGGTGGTGAGCTGCTTGTTCTTGGCTTCAAAAACGGATATTGGCCGTAAACGTGATGAAAATCAGGATAGAGTCCGCTGCGGATTCCTCGGCGAGAATATCTCGCTTTCAATAGTCTGCGACGGTATGGGCGGAGCTTTGTCAGGCGGCGTCGCCAGCGAAGAGGCAGTCAATATCATCTATGAACGCATTTCATCCAATTTCCGTCCTGATTGGCCGCCGAACCGTATAAGGAATCTTATGCTTACTGCTGTTCATGCGGCAAATACCATAGTATATGAAAAAAGCAAAGAAGACATAGAAAAGAACGGTATGGGTACTACCTGTGTTGCTGCATTAGTCTGCGGAAAGCATTGCTATGTCGTTAATGTCGGCGACAGCAGATGCTATCTTATGACTGAAGGCAAGATCAGGCAGGTGACTACCGATCATACCTATGTCCGGATGCTTTTTGAGCAGGGGCAGATAACCGAGGAAGAGCTCAAGACCCATCAGATGAGGAATGTGATCACCAGAGCTGTGGGTGTAGAGCCGGATGTCGATGTTGATTACTTCGAGTTTGAGCCCGATGGGAATTTTACCCTCCTGCTTTGCTCGGATGGTCTTTCAAATTATTGTTCAAACGAGATCATCTATGGCTTTGTCTTTGGCAAGAATCTCGACAACGCTGTTGCGGATCTCATAAATTATTCAAACGAGCAGGGCGGAAAAGATAATATCTCTGTCGCGCTCGTTGCGAATTAAAAATATAAGGATAATCAAACAATATTAGGAGTTGAAATTATGGATTCTAATATCGGCAGAAAGCTGGACGGCCGCTATGAGATCACCGAGCTGATCGGTGTCGGCGGAATGGCTGATGTCTACAAGGCGACCGACGTTATGGAGAACCGTATAGTCGCTGTCAAGATCCTCAAGCCGGAATATTCGGAGAACGAAGAGTTTGTAAGGCGTTTCCGCAATGAGAGCAAGGCAATTGCTGTCCTTTCGCATCCGAATATCGTCAAGATCTACG
The DNA here is from genome assembly GCA_946545645.1 of uncultured Clostridia bacterium. GTDB lineage: Bacteria > Bacillota > Clostridia > Oscillospirales > Ruminococcaceae > FB2012. The sequence continues at coordinate 85,892 of CAMNNQ010000051.1, forward strand.
ATGTCGGCTTCACAGACGAGATCCAGTTCATCGTTATGGAGTACATAGACGGCATCACCCTTAAAGAACTGCTGGAGCAGCAGGGCGTATTAAGATGGAAGGACGCGCTCAAATTCGTAGTCCAGATCCTCAAAGCCCTCCAGCATGCCCATGATAAGGGTATCGTCCACAGAGACATCAAGCCTCAGAATATCATGCTTTTCCCCGACGGGACGATCAAGGTCATGGATTTCGGTATTGCCAGATTCTCCAGGATCGACGGAAAGACCCTTTCCGACAAGACCATCGGCTCTGTGCATTATATCTCTCCCGAACAGGCTAAAGGCGAGATGACCGATGAAAGATCGGATATCTATTCTGTCGGTGTTATGCTCTATGAGATGCTTACGGGCAGAAAACCGTTTGACGGAGAAAACCCTGTTGCTATCGCTGTAAAGCATATGCAGGAGACTCCTGTCGCTCCGAGAGAGATCATGCCTTCTATCCCCGAATCTCTTGAGGAGATAGTCCTCCACGCTATGGAGCGGTCGCCTTCAAGAAGATATCAGTCCGCTGCCGAGATGATAAATGATATCAGCGCTTTCAAGGTCAATCCTTCGATAGTGTTCGGCTATAAGAACTTTTCATTAGATTCGGATGATGCTGCATCTACTAAGTTTTTCAAGCCGGTCGTAAACGATAATAACGACCGCGACTATGATGATGACTATGATGATGATGATTACGATGAAGATGACGAGGATGACGACGATGAGGAGGAGCCGAAGCGCTCTTATGTAATCCCGATACTGCTTGCCGTTACAGTAGCTGTCGTAATAATTACCTGCTTTATCGTCGGATATCAGTTCTTTGACAAATTCAATGTCAGCGAGACTCATAACACAAATGTTACGATAACCAATTTCGTTGGTCAGAATTATCAGCGTATCAGACAGGAATACAGAGACAAGCTGATATTCGATGTCAAGCAGGAGTGGAATTCCGATTATCCTGAGGGTGTCATCATCTGGCAGGAGATAACGAACAAGACAGTCCGTGAGGGCTATAAGTTACAGATAACTGTATCCAAGGGTCCGAGAATGATCGAGATACCAGATCTCGTAAACAAGCCCAAGGATGTTGCGGAAAGCGAGCTCAAGAGCGCCGGCTTTATCCCTGAACTGAGATCTCAGTGGGATACAACAGGTAAGATACCGAACGATTTCGTTATCAAGACAGACCCTGCTGCTGGTGAGCGTTATGCCGAGGGCGCACATATTATCGTATTCGTATCCAGAGGTCAGCTCGAGACCAGCGTCAAGATCCCCGATCTGCTTGATATGACAAGAGAAAAGGCTGTTAAGACCCTTACCGATAATAAGCTGGTCGCTAATGTTATTGAAGTTCAGCAGGAAGAGAAGAAGGGCAAGGTCATTGAGCAGAGCCATCCTGCCGGAGAATATGTAGATAAGGGAACAGAGATAACGATCTATGTTTCTACAGGCGAGATACCCGAGAGCGAGCTTACCGCCAAGATCCCGATTCCCGCTGATGCTTACGGCGCTTATGTAGTAAGGATACTCCGTGACGGTGAGATCATTCAGACCAAGAATATCTCTGACGGTGAGGCAGTAGCAGGAAGCAATGTTTCCTTTACCCTCAAGGGCAAGAGAACAGAAAGTATCTCTGTTCATATCGCTACCAACAAGGGCGAAGTCAAGAACTATATCACCTTTGAATTTGATTATAAGAACGGCGAAGTCAAGACAGTTACGGCAGCCAAGACCGCTGACTTCCTGAGGATAACTCCTCCGAAGGTGACAAAGCCGCCCGAGACAGAGCCGCCTGAGTCCCAACCCGATGTTCCGTCTCCGCCGGAGTCTCAGCCTGACGAGTCTCAGTCTGATGAATCCCAGACTGATGAGTCTCAGTCGGACGAGTCACAGTCTGATGGCGGTGACGACCAGCAGGGCGATTGAATATGACAGGTATTATCACTAGATCCATCGGAGGTCTCTACACAGTAGAGGCCTCCGAAGGTGTATATGAATGTAAGGCAAGAGGCGTTTTCAGAAAGAAAAACATTTCTCCTGTCTGCGGAGACAGAGTCGAATTCTCGCTGGAAAAAGACGGTAGCGGGGTTATCGACCGTATCGAAGAGCGTCGTTCTTTGCTGATAAGACCGCCTTTGGCAAATCTTGATCTGTTGGTCTTCGTTGCATCGACCTGCGAACCGCAGCCTAATCTTCTGCTTTTGGATAAGTTCATCGCTATCGCGGAATATAAGAGCATCGAGCCTGTTGTCGTGTTTACCAAGATAGATAAGCAGGACCCTTCCGAATATCTTGAGATCTACCAAAGGGTAGGGATAACAGCCCTGAGCGTTGATAATGTTACAGGATCCGGGAGCGAGAAGGTCAAGGAGCTTATAACCGGAAAGCTGTCGGCCTTTACAGGAAACACCGGAGTAGGGAAGTCTTCATTGATGAGAAATATCTTTCCGGACCGCGATTTTGCTACCGGAGAGATAAGCCGCAAGCTGGGCCGAGGACGTCATACTACCAGACACATAGAGCTTTTCCCTCTGGAAGGCGGAGGGTATGTTGCCGATACACCAGGATTTTCCAGCTTTGAAACTAATCGCTACGATATCATCTTCAAGGATAAACTGGCGGATTGCTTCTGTGAGTTCAGAGAATATGAGGGCAGGTGCCGATTCGCGGATTGCCGCCATATTGCTGAGAAGGGATGCGCAGTAAGAGAAGCTGTCGCTGAAGGAATCATTCCTGTCTCAAGATACGACAGCTATAAGGTAATGTTTGAGGAAGCCAGCCAGTTAAAGGAATGGGAGTATAAGTAATGGAGAAGCATTGTGCCGTTTTTTGCGGAGGAGACCCTGTATCTGCACAGACAGTCGGCAGGCTGCCCAGCGGATGCTGTATTATTGCTGCTGACAGTGGGTACAGGCTGGCTCAGGAGCTCGGGCTTGTTCCTAATCTTGTTATCGGTGACTTCGATTCTTCCTCAAAGCCGGAGCATTCTAACATAAAGGTCTATCCTGTTGAAAAGGATGATACTGATCTGATGCTTGCTCTCCGTGAAGGGCTTCGTTCAGGCTGCACAAGGTTTCACATATACGGAGCGACAGGAGGGCGTCTTGACCATACTGTTGCTGCGATACAATCGCTGGCTTTTCTGCTGGATAATTCTGCTTCCGGCGAGATCATATCTGACAGCGAACGTATTGAGTTAATACAGATAGGTGCTTACAGTGCGCCTAAAATGCCCGGATATACTCTTTCTCTGTTTGCTTATTCGGATACTGTCAAGGGATTGAGTATTAGCGGAGCGAAATACTGCTGCAAAAAGCTTGATCTTGTTTCATCTTTTCCCATCGGTGTTTCCAACGAAGTAACCGATGAATGTGCTGATATTACCTTTGACAGCGGCAGACTTCTCATAATTCGCTCGGAATTATGACCTTTTCTTTTGATCCTGCATAGTATGTATTATCACTTGATTGGAGGTAATACTTATGAAAGTAGTAGTCGTCAAGAGCAACAGGTTTCTGTCGGGTCTGCTGAGGATAATGTTCCGGATCAAAAAGGATGAAAACTCGGATTAAAAATGAAAAGCGGCGAAGCCTGATTACTTCGCCGCTTTTTTGGCATAAAAAAATCAATGCCTACTACTATCGGCTGTAATAAGCATTGATTTTTTATAGAATTATGAAAGGGATTGAATAGTTCATTATTAATTGCTGCCGTCCGTTTTTCCTTCCGACAACTATATAATAACAGGTCTCTGTGAACCCAATATGAATTTCAGGATGTTTTTTTGGACTTTTTCAAAAAATATTTCGCGCTGTTCCTACAATTGTAGATGAGAACCCCCAATATAATGGTTTATTATGGCGGTTCAGCAGCTTTTGTTTTCTTTTCGTAAAAGACCAGAGTCATAGTAGTATTTATCTATTCTGATCTCCCGGTCTTTTTGTAGCCGATCTTTTCATACAGATGGCAATTTCCGTCTTCCTCCAATATGGTGTTCAGCGATCATATCTCAACTTCTGGATGCAGATGTTCTATATCAGATAATTCTTTTTGTGCGATACCCATCCCTTGAAACTCCGGCAGGATTCAAAGCGCTGATATTTTCCCGCGTTTGTTATCACAATCAATGCTTATTCTGACGGCGCCGACAGTCGTCCCGCCAAGGATAAAGGTATACCCGATAGTACCTTTTCTAGTATATTTGCTGTGAACAAGATCTTTGGTCTCCATATACGGATTCGTGCTGTCATCATGATATTTATCATACAAGGGCATGAATGCTTTTCTTTGAATATAGAATACTGTGTCTGTATCACACTCTCTGTAACGAGAGATCACGATCTACATAGCAGTTCATCTCCGTAAATCAGAATTTGAAAATGCATATAAAAAATCAATGCCTACTACTATCGGCTGTAATAAGCATTGATTTTTTATAGAATTATGAAAGGGATTGAAATTCGGGTCATCATAAAACTTAAAGTCCAGACCATTTATACAGCTTTGCTGTATGAGGGAAGTGAGGCGGCCCAACTTTAAGTTTTATCGTGATACGAACTGCTCTGAGAGCAATTTCTCTCTTTGACATCTATATAATAACAGTTCTCTGTGAACCCAATATGAATTTCAGTGTCATATATTGGACAGTTGAGACCGAAATTGATGAATTTTCTGTAAACAAAATTTGAAAAATGTTAATAGCAGGTTCATAAATATCTGTTATACTTTATTCGATCTATTTTTTTGAACGGAGGGATTTTTATGTTTCAGGTATTAGTAGTTGAAGATGATGCCAGCCTGAGAAAACTGATGTCGGCAGCTCTGAAACAAAACGGATATCAGCCTTTTACCGCGGAAGACGGTGAGATGGCTCTTGATATGCTTGAAAAAACAAATATAGATATAGTTATCTCCGATATAATGATGCCTAATATGGACGGCTACGAGCTTACGATGCAGCTTCGCCGTGCGAAAATAGATATACCGATCCTTCTTGTTACGGCGAAAGAGAGCTTTGAGGACAAGCAGCGCGGCTTTATGGCCGGAGTTGATGATTATATGGTCAAGCCTATCGACGTCAATGAGATGGTGCTCAGAGTCGGTGCATTGCTAAGGCGTGCAAAAATGGCTTCCGAGCATTCCCTGACTGTTGGGACCTGTGTCCTTGATTACGATGCACAATCTGTTAAGTTCGGTGCCGGACAGGCTGAAACTATCCCGCAGAAAGAGTTCCTTTTGCTCTTTAAGCTTCTTTCTTATCCTAACAAGATATTTACCCGCCGTCAGCTTTTGGACGAGCTTTGGGGTATGGAACACGAAGTGGACGAAAGAACAGTAGATGTCCATATCAAGAGACTCAGAGAGCGCTATAACGGTAATCCGAATTTTGATATTCTGACTGTCAGAGGCCTCGGCTATAAAGCCGTCAAGCTAGTCTGATACGGAGGCTTTTTATGAAAGTCAGCTTACAGCTAAAAGGAACATTGATGTTTTTCGGAGTTATGCTTATTTCGGCTGTTCTCTCGCTTTCGATCCTGAGTTTCGTTTTCAGGCCGATCATGAAAGAAAATTCTGAAACACAGATTCTTTCTGCCGCAAACTCCGCTAAACAGCTTATGAACAAAGATATCCAGCCTGAAGAGATCAGGTCGATCCTTTCAGTTTCTCCTCTAGTGATCGAAAAGGTCGAAGAGAACAGCAAAGAGATCCAGGATCATATGACCGAGCTCAAAACGAATAACTATTATTCTCAGACCAGCGGCATTTTTCCGAAGACTATCGCATATCTGGATCTTGGAAATTATTTTATCTCTATAACCGCCAGCACCTGGGATAATAACTACTGGATATTTTATTTTATTATTATCCTTGCATTTATCATCTGTACTGTCGCCGGAACTCTGATAACGATCTTTATCAGCCGAGCGATACTTAAACCAGTAAGAGAGTTGAGTCTTGCTTCAGCTCAGGTCGCAAAAGGGAATTTCAAGGTCAGAGTCAAGGAACGTGGCGATCGAGAATACGTTGCTCTTATAGTTAACTTCAACCGAATGGTTGAGGAACTTTCCGGTACAGAGACTCTTCGAGGAGACTTTATTTCTAACGTATCTCATGAGTTCAAGACGCCTCTTGCTTCTATCCAGGGATTCGCTAAACTGCTTCAGAACGAGAACCTTGCTCCTGCTGACAGGCGCGAGTATACTCAGATAATAATTGATGAAACGACCAGGCTTACAAAACTTGCGACAAACATTCTGAACCTTTCCAAGCTGGAAAATCAGAAAACGATCTCAAATAAAGTCCGCTTCTCGCTGGATGAGCAGATCAGAAAGATCATCGTTATGCTGGAGCCAGAATGGTCAAAGAAAAACATCGATATGGATGTCGCTCTGGATGATGTCAGCTATTTTGGGAACGAGGATCTTATGGGGCAGATCTGGCAGAATATCATCAATAATGCTATAAAGTTTACCCCGGAAAACGGCCTTATCTCTGTTCACTTGTTTCGGACAGAATCAAATATCACTGTCAGGATCTCTGATAACGGCGACCCGATCCCTAATGATGTCAAGGATAAGATCTTTGAGAAATTCTATCAGGGCGACCATTCCAGAAAAACCGAAGGAAACGGTCTGGGGCTTGCTCTTGTTAAGAGGATTATTGATCTTTGCAACGGAAAGATCTCAGTTGAAAATCTATATGAAGGCGGCGTATGCTTTATCGTAGAACTGCCTTTCGTAATCGCTGATATGCTTTGATCCCGGAGGCTCCGATGAAACTGGAACATATTGATACCGATCTTGCGCTCCTGTATATGGGCAGCAGAGGGAGAGATGTTTCTCCGCTAATGCCCTTAGTCAGAGAGTGTGAAGAGAGATTACTCAAGGCTGTAGACCCGCGCTATACATACAGATACTTTTCTTTGGATAAGACCGAAGACGGCCTGACACTCAGGAATACCGACCTTATCCTCAAAGGAAATTCGATCGCAGAGCATCTTAGAGGTTGCGATGCCTGTATTCTCTTATGCGCAACGCTTTCTGCCGGAGCGGATACTCTGATCCGTAAGCTATCGGCAGAGGATATGGCATCTGCTTTTGTTACCGATTGCCTGGCCAGTGCAGCGATAGAAGCAGTCTGTGATGCTGCGGAGAATGAAATAAAGGATAAGCTGCCCGGAAAGTTTTTTACATGGCGATTTTCGCCTGGGTACGGTGATCTTCCGCTGGAGATCCAGCAGAAGTTTGTTGCTGTGATGAACAGCGCTAAGCTGATCGGGTTAAATGTAACAGACAGCCTCATGCTGGTCCCGACAAAATCAGTAACAGCAGTTATAGGTGTTTCTGATACCGAGCTGCCGCGCTCTGTACGCGGATGCGGCTGCTGCAATATGAAGGATACCTGCCGTTTTCATAAGGAGGGATATCATTGTGGATCTTAAAAGACTGATAAAAGAGAGAGAGTTTATATTTCTTGACGGCGCAATGGGGACAATGCTTTTTGATAAAGGGCTTAAAATGGGAGAGATCCCTGAGCTGCTCAATATCGAAAAGCCCGAATGGATCATCGATATTCATAAGCAGTATGTCTCTGCCGGCTCAGATATTGTATATTCAAACACATTCGGAGCAAACCGTTATAAGCTATCCAGAAGCGGAAAGACAGTAAGTAATGTCGTTTCGGCAGCTATCGCTAACGCAGCAGAGGCGTGCAAGGGCACTGACACACTTGTTGCTCTTGATATAGGCCCTATCGGACAGCTTTTGGAGCCCGCAGGCACTCTATCTTTTGAAGAGGCTTATGATATTTTTGCTGAGGTCATTAAAGCCGGTAATGATGCCGATCTCATCGTTCTCGAAACGATGACCGACCTTCATGAGCTTAAGGCGGCTCTTCTGGCAGCAAAAGAAAACTCGGATAAGCCTGTTATCACGACTATGACCTTTGAAGAAAACCTGCGTACATTTACAGGCTGCGGGATAAGCGCTATGGCATATACTCTTGAAGGGCTTGGAGCTGATGCTATCGGCATCAACTGCTCGCTGGGCCCAAAGGAACTGATGCCTGCGGTAGAAGAACTCTCAAGGTGTACGTCGCTTCCGATAGTTCTGAAACCGAATGCCGGTTTGCCTGATACTGTGACTGGTGAATACAGCGTTACTCCGAAAGAGTTTGCTCAGTTGATGACAGAGCTGATACCTCTCGGTGTAAAGTTCGTCGGTGGCTGCTGCGGTACTTCTCCGGAGTTTATCCGCGAGCTAAAAGCAGTCTTTGATGGAAGAAAATATCTGAAGCCGGAGCCCGTATTGAAGTCCGTTTGCTGCACACCCGCAAATACAGTTTTCATTGACCGCCCAAGAGTCATCGGAGAAAGGATCAACCCGACAGGCAAAAAACGTTTCAAGGAAGCGCTGGCTTCGGGAGATATCGACTATATTCTAACCCAGGCTATCGAACAGCAGCACGCGGGGGCAGATATACTGGATGTCAATGTCGGCCTTCCGGGTATTGATGAAAAAGGAATGATGGTCAAGGTCATAAAGGCCTTGCAGGAAGTTACTGATCTTCCGCTTCAGATAGATTCTACCGACCCTGCGGTTATCGAAGCCGGGCTTCGCTGCTATAACGGTAAGGCGATCGTTAATTCTGTCAATGGAGAAGAAAAATCTCTTTTATCTGTTCTTCCGCTTGTAAAACGATATGGCGCAGCAGTAGTCGGGCTTTGTCTTGATGAAAATGGCATTCCAAAGACTGCCGAAGAGCGTTTTGCTATTGCTTGTAAGATCGTTTCAAGGGCAGAAGCTCTCGGAATCGACCGAAGAGATGTATTTATCGATTGCCTTACCCTTACTGCTTCTGCCGAGCAGGATGGAGTTTTTGAGACTCTTAATGCTCTGGAAAGAGTAAGGAAGGAGCTTGGGTGTCAGACAGTTCTTGGTGTCTCCAATATCAGCTTCGGATTGCCTGCCAGAGAGACTGTGAATTCCTGCTTCCTGACAATGGCTCTTACAAAAGGTCTTACTCTGCCGATAATCAATCCTAATATAGAGGCTATGATGCAGGCAGTAAGAGCATTCAATCTTTTGGCTTCGTACGATAAAGGCTCTGTTGAGTTTATATCTCATTATGGCAATTCGCAGGCGGTAACGAAGACAGATAATAAAGAGAGCCAAGGTGTTGATCTGGCTTATGCCATATCCAACGGGTTAAAGGGCGAGGGAGCCAGAATGACGGCAGAACTGCTGAAGACCACAGAAGCTATGACGATCATTAATGAGATGCTGATCCCGGCATTGGATAAGACCGGCTCTGATTTTGAGACAGGAAAGATCTTTTTGCCTCAGCTTATACAATCTGCCGGTGTTGCGCAAAGCTGTTTTGAAGTTATCAAACAGCATCTTGCTGCCAACGGTTCTGCATCCGAAAGCAAGGGAAGGATCGTTCTTGCAACAGTTAAGGGAGATGTTCATGACATCGGAAAGAATATAGTCAAGGTCCTTCTGGAGAATTATGGCTACGAAGTCATAGATCTAGGAAAGGATGTAGATTGCCAGCTCGTTGTTGACACTGCTAAAGCTAAGGATGTCAGACTTGTCGGTCTTTCCGCGCTGATGACCACAACGCTCCCGAGCATGGAGAAAACTATCAGGCTCCTAAGAGAGCAGTTGCCTGAATGTAAGGTCATGGTGGGCGGCGCTGTGCTGACCCCGGAATATGCTGAGCAGATCGGTGCGGATTTCTATGCCAGAGATGCCAAAGAAAGCTGCGATATAGCCAAGAAAGTCCTTGGCTGACGAATAAAATCTAAAACAGCTCCAATACTCGTTATGAAATAACGGTAAAGGAGCTGTTTTTATGACATTTTTCTCAAAATTCAGAATATCTCTTACAGCAGGGCTATGCTCGGCTGTGATGCTGGGAGCTTGTTTTAATATCGACAGATGTTCATTCTGGTTGTTTTCAAGGCTTCTGCCTGATATCGTCTGGACATCTTCTGATGATGTTCCCGATAATGATGAGCCTGTCTTTTCATTCGGTATATTGGACTTTTTCGGAATGCTGTTCGGATAAGTCCGAAATATTGTACTGATATTCTGAAAGTGTTGACGGAAGGCTCTCGTTGTGGTATTATATATTTGGAAACGGAAAATCCATTATTATGATCGGAAAGGCAGGAGCATACGATGCTTGAAATAATATCCGGAGCTGTTACCAGCAGACGAGACGATGTTTTCTGCGCAAAAGTCAGAGAAGCCGCTGATGCCGGCAAGAACGTTATTGTTATCGTTCCTGACCAGTATTCCTTTGAATCAGATAAAAAGCTGTACGATAAACTCGGCCCAAAGCTGTTCAATGGAATAATGACTGCCGGCTTCAACAGGCTTGCTGAGCTTATCGGACATGAGTTCGGGCATAAAGAGCTTGAAAGCGCAGCAGACAATTCAAAGATCATCATAATGTTTATGGCGGTCCAGAGGTTCAGAGCTGAAAAACAGGCGATGTATTATAAACGGTCTCTTACCAAGAGCAGATTTATAAACGAGCTTATTTCGCTTGTCGCTGATCTGCTGAGGGCTGGAATATCGCCGGATGAGCTCAGGATCGCTTCCGAAAAGCTGTCAGGGATCACTGCAAGGAAGCTCTACGATATCTCTGTTTTGTATTCATATTATCTTGAAGGGCTTGAAGCATCAGGGCTCAGAGAAAACCTGACAGCTTTGTCCGATGCCCTTACAGTTGCCAGAGATAACGGCTATTTCTGCAATAAGAGTGTTTTTATCGACGGCTTTATGAGCTTCTCCTTTGATGAATACAGGATGATTGATTGCATGATAAAGCAGGCAGATGATGTCACTGTTTCTCTTCTGCTCCCTGGCAGTGCTTCACAGCATTTTGACTCACCTTTTTCACTGACTTTGAGGACACAGTCTCGTCTCATTGATATTGCAGCTGAGCATAACAAGCCTGTTAAGCATACTGTATGTGAACTTGAAAGACATGATGACCGTGCCATAGCCGTAATAGACAGATATTTCTGCTCCGGTATATCTGAGGCTGTCAATGCTGAGGGCATTACTATTGTTTCCGCTAATGATGTTTACGACGAAGCAGAGTATATATGCTCTGAGATAGAACATCTTGTTTCTTCAAAGAGATACCGATACAGTGATATTGCCGTTGCATCAAGAGACCCGTCCCTTATCGCTTCTGTACTGGAAGGCAGTTTTGAGAGATACGGTATACCGTATTTTATTGATACGCACACAAAGGCAGATTCGTCTGTTATAGTCATCTTTATCAGGAGCATCTTTGAATGTGTTATCACAGGCCAATTCAGGACAGATGCTATTTTCAGGTATATCAAATCGCCCCTCTGCCCGATGCTGGATAAGGATATCTATATTCTGGAAGAATACTGCATCAGATATAATGTTGATAAAGATATGTGGCTGCAGCCTTTCAGATCGTTCTCTGGCTCGGAGAAAGCAGCAGAAAAGCTGGAAGCTCTCAGGCTTTCTGTAATAGGACCTCTTGCGGCCTTCAAAAAAGCCTCTGAGGATGCTTCGGCAGCGGAGATATGCAGTGCTTTTTTTGACCTTTTAAAACAGATAAATGTGACCGATCAGGTATACTCGGTGCTGAAACGTGCCTATGATTCAGACAGTGAAGCGCAATTGGAGCTAGCAAGAACAAATAAGCAGCTTTGGCGCAGGACACTTGCGGCATTTGTATCTATACATGATGAGCTCGGAGAGGAAAAGCTCTCGCTGAGAAAATTCTACGACCTTTTCAAGCTGATGACTTCTCGTATGACAGTCTCTGCGCCGCCGCAGAAGATCGAATCTGTCAGATGCATCAATGCGGAACGCTCCCGAGCTGACAATATCAAAGTTCTTTTCCTTATCGGGGCTAACGACGGCATCTTCCCGGCACAGCCGCGCAGTGACGGTCTGTTTACAGAGCACGATAAACAGCAGTTAGCTGATCTGGATATGGATATCGAAAGCTCCGCCGTACATTCTGTCGAAAACGAGCGTATGGTGGTTTATACCACTCTGTGCAGGCCGACAGACAGACTTTGCATCACATATTCCGAAACAAACGGCAGCGGTAAGCTCTTGGCTCCTTCTAATATTATTGCAACTGTAAAAGGTTTGTTTAAAAATCTGGATGTATTCAGGACAGGCGATCTGCCGCTCTCCTATTTTTGCACATCCTACCGTTCAGCATATAATGTTTTTCTTGCCCATTGTAAGGAAAAGCTGGCTGTGATTGAATCTCCTGATATACTTAACGATGATAAGCGTGCACTGACAGCCCGTAAGATCAGCCGGGCAAATGAGATAGCAACTATTGAAAAAGCTCTGCGGGGCAGCCCAATTTATGCTGCAAAGCTGGATTCTCTTCCATCGTACAGAGACAGCATAGAACATTCACTGTCTTCTGAGACAGCAAGGCAGCTTTTCTTCGATAAGAAGCTGAAACTCTCTGCTTCAAAGGTCAGCGATTACTATAAGTGTCCGTTCATGTTCTTCTGCAAGTTCGGGCTTGGCCTGAAAGAACCAGCGCGTATAGCTCTTGATTATGCCTGCAAGGGAAACTATCTTCACAGGACTCTGCAACTGCTTATGTCGAAAGAAAAGGATGGCCGGATCGTTTTCAATAAAAATTTCTCCTTTATGACAGATGAACAGGTCGCGGAGTCAGTTCATTCGGCCTTCCTTAGATATGAAAATGAGAGCCTTGGCGGAGATTACGGTAAGACTCCCGCATATTATGCCGAGCTGGCTGAGTATGAAAAGAGCGTTGTTATGAATGTCAAGCTCATACAGGAAGAATTCAAGGACTCTGGCTTCGAGCCGTCTATGTTTGAATACAAGCTGGATAAAGGCGGAGATGACAGTGTGCTGACATTGAAGCTTGCAGAAGGATTGGAGATCGCTCTGCATGGTATGATTGACAGAGTCGATGTTTTTACTGATAATGATGGCAAGAGATATATCAGGATCGTTGACTATAAAACCAGAGAGGTCAAGCTGGATCTTGACGAGATGTATCACGGCCTTGACCTTCAGATGTTCATCTATCTCCTTGCGATGACAGCAGACCCCGAACTGCTCCCGGCGGGAGTCCAGTATTCCTTCATCAAAGCGCCAAAAGGGGATCTTTTTCCCGACGACAGTACTACAGAAGCTGATCTTTTTGCGGCAAGGCTAAAAAACTACAAGCCAAAGGGTATGTTCGTTGGCGAACAGAACCTTATCAACGCTTTAAACAAATCGTTTGACGGAGCCTTTACGCTGTTTAAATTCAAGGGCGACGGCGAGCTTTCAGGAACCGGAGCAAAGCCTGTTACAGAGAGTTATCTTGAAGCTATCGAGGAGTTCGCAAAACGCAAGATGATAGGGCTTGCCGAATCTATTGCCGAAGGAAAGATATCTTCTTCGCCGCTGGTCAGAGCCGCAAACAAAGGCTCAGCTTGTTCTTACTGCGATTACTATCCGATATGCGGTAAAGTCCTCAAGGATGAAAGCAGAAAGATCACCTCAAAGGATAAGCTGAAATTCGAGAAGGAAATAGAGGCTATTCTTGCCGAGAAAGGGGAGAATGAGAATAATGCCTGAATGGAACAAAGGCCAGGAGAAAGCGATAACTACCACCGATAAGGGAGTAGTCGTAACTGCGGCCGCAGGAAGCGGGAAAACTGCGGTGCTTGTTGAGCGAACAGTAAGGATGCTGGCCGATTGCAAAAATAAAATCCCTGCTGACAGGCTGCTTGCAGTTACTTTTACGGTAGACGCTGCATCACAGCTAAGGCGGAAGCTTTCAGAGGCACTTAAAAAAAAGCTCTCTTTGACTAAAGATCCGGAGGAAGCAAAATGGCTCCGCTATCAGCAGGATCGTCTTCCACTTGCACGCATCTCGACAATTAATTCTTTCTGCCTTGATCTTGTAAAGAGCAATCTGAATGAATTTGAATTTGAAGAGGGAGTTAAGATCATAGATGAGAATGATTCAGAGCTAGTGCTTTCAGCTTCTCTGGATGAAGCTCTCAATATTCTGGCAGATAAAGACCCTGAGGCCTTTTCGCTGCTCTATGACAGGTCAGATGGATCTGTTGATAAGATCAAGCGATACGGTAAAAAGCTCTTTACTTTTTTGCGGTCGCTTCCTTTTCCGAATGAATGGTTTGAGGAGACCATCGCTTCAATGACAGATAAGGACAAATTGTCAGACTGGATATACACTATCCTGTTTGAACTCGAAGGCCTTAATGACAAAGCGATGAAGCTCAATGAGAAAGCCAGAGCCATGATCGAGCGATTCCCGGAAAGAGATAATAAGATCAACCAGAATATCATCAAACTGAATGATGATCTGAGCTGTTTCATGGGGATGAAAAATGCATGTGAGAGCGGAGATTGGCAGGCTGTCTGTGAGCGCGCAGATCATAATTTCCCATCCTTCAGCAGCACTCCGGACAAGAAACTTGATCTTTCCCCCGACCTTTTTGAACTTTATAAAGAGATAGGAAATGTCAGGGATGAATCAAAAAAGGCTTTTCAGAAGATCAGAGCAAGAATAAAAAAGCTTGGGAGGGATCTTGACAGCCCGATGAAGCTATCGGCTGAATTCTTCACTGTGCTCAGACGATACACCGATATAGCCGCAGATCTGTTTCACGGAGAACTTGTCAAGCGAAATTCATTACAGTTTTCTGATGTTGAGATAATGGCGCTACAGCTCCTTGTTAGCAGAAAAGACGGAAAGACCGTCAGGACGGAGCTTGGGCAGGAACTTATCTCAGACGAAGGAAAAAGTGTTATCCTGATAGACGAATTCCAGGATGTTAACGACCTTCAGGAGCTTATTTTCAAAGCGCTGTCTGATACTGATGACCTCAGACTGTTCGGAACGAATGTATTTGTAGTCGGGGATGTCAAGCAGTCGATCTACAGATTCAGGCTTTCCAATCCCAGACTTTTCATAAATGCCAGAGAGTCTGCGTCCGATCCTTCAAATTTGGATAAACTTAAGCTGGTTGAGCTTGATCTGAATTATAGAAGCCGCTCCAATATCATTGATTTTGTTAACTTCCTTTTCTCCCAGCTTATGAGCGAGGAGATCGGTGAGCTTGAATATACGGGAGGAGAGCGTCTCAAGTGCGGTGCTGAATACAAAGGTAAGGATGCGCCTGTTGAGGTGATATTTGTTGACAGGGATACCGAGACAGAAGCTGTTGATCTTGACGAAGAGAGCGAAGAAGAAGATAACGACGATGCTCCAGCTTCTCCTGATGAAAACAACGCTATCGCAAAGAGGATCAGAGAGCTGATCGATTCCTGCGAGCCTGTTACCGACCCGGAGACAAAAGAACTTCGCCCCTGCAGAGCCGGTGATTTCTGCGTCCTCTACCGGGGTGGAAAATCTGTTGATACGCTGGCTTCGGCTCTCGGTAAATACGGGCTAAAGGTCGCTTCCGAAAAGAGCGAGGGGTATCTTCGTTCAAGAGAAATAAGCCTTATTTACAGCCTTCTGAGGATAATTGACGATCCGATGCGCGATATACCAATGGCTGCAGTCATGCTATCGCCTATAATGGGGTTCAATGCAGACGAACTTGCCAGGATCAGGATGCTTACTTCAAAGCTCACCGGCGGCAGAGGACATCTGTATCAGGTCATAGCTGCGGTGTCGCAGAGCGTTGAAGACGATTATGAGAGACGTTCTGATAAGATAGATATAGAGGATACTTCTCTCAGAGACAAATGCTCTGCCGCAAAGGAGCTTATCAGCAAACTGGGATTCTATTCAGCGGGAATGAGCATCAGCAGGCTGATAAGACGTATCTACGATGAGACCGAGATAGTTTCCGCAGCTTCAGCCTATGAAAACAGCAAGCAAAAGCGGGCAAATCTCAGGCTCCTGCTGGAATATGCCGAATCGTATCAGGATAACAGTGACGGCTCAGTGGCAGGCTTTATCCGATATCTCGAAAGCATATTGGAATCAAAGAACGATCTTGTTCAGGCAGTAACAACTGTCGAGGATGAGAACAGTGTAGTTGTAAAGACGATACATTCCTCCAAAGGTCTGGAATTCCCATTTGTTTTCCTCTGTGGATTGTCAAAGAAATTCAGGCTTGATGATACGACTGATCCGATGCTTCTTGATGAGTATTCCGGAGCGGGTTTTACATACACTGACCTCAAGACTCTTCGCACTGTTGAAACAGCGTCACACGCTGCTCTTTCCGTTATCGGTAGAGATAAAGTCCTGAGCGAAGAGATTCGTCTTCTCTATGTTGCCTTAACAAGAGCAAAGGAACGCTTATTCATACCGATAGATATGAAACGCAAGCCGGGCGGCGCTTCTGTTACAAAAAACAAAGTCTCAAAACTTGCGTTGCTCATTTCCGAATCGGGAGGAGTATCCCCGAGGATCATCAGAGAGTGCGGAAGCTATCTTGAATGGATCTGTGCAGCACTGCTTTGTGCTGAAGGAAATGAGAAATTCCTTGAATCCTTTGAGATCAACTGCCCGTTGCCAAAGTCTCCGGAAAAGGCTGATATAGTATATATTTCTTATGATGCTGCTCATACAGATCATGGAGAGCAGGTGGATTTTTACAGCGGAACACCTGATGAAGATGCTGCCGAGCAGTTACTGACAGGATTTATCCGCAAAGAGACCCATAAGGATATTGCAGCTATCGCTAAGATGACTGTTACTGAGATCGTTGCTGCAGAAAAGGAAAAATTATTTGGTGCAGTTTCTGATTTTTATCCCGGTATCCCTTCTCTTGACGGAGAGCTCAAAAAGCTGACAGCTACGCAGAAAGGTACATACACACATCTTTTCATGGAGCTTGCAGATTATGAGAATGCTGAGAAAAACGTTCGCGATGAACTGCAACGTCTGGTAGAGTCTGGGCTTTTTACCAAGAGAGAGGCTTCGGGAGTCTATATCGATGCTGTATCAAAGTTCTTTGCCGGAGAGCTTTATCAGAGAATGAAGAGATCCGGGACTGTTCTCAGGGAAAAGAAATTCCTTGTTGATTGCTCAGAGCTTGCTCTGGATGACAGATACAGAGATTATATCTCAGAGGGCTCTGTCCTGCAAGGTGTTGCTGACTGCCTTTTTGAAGAAGGGGACGGATACATCCTGGTTGATTATAAAACTGATAATTTTGAGGATATCTCAGAGCTGACAAAGTACAGGACACAGCTTGAGCTATATAAATATGCTCTTGATCTTATACTGGATAAACCTGTAAAGGCTTGTTATATCTATTCCTTCCGGTTGGATTCCGGAGCGCTTGTCAATATGTAAAGCATATCAGAACTCTTGTTATTAAAAAAGCCGTATACCATCCCGGAGGGAAAAGTATACGGCTTTTGGTATTTTTATGAGGATAAGGATCTGAATTCGCAGGTATCATTCCTGTCCGGCTTTGGGCATCCAGTTTTTCTTTTTGAAAATATGATTCAGCAGGAAAAACGTAACAACAGCAGAAGCGATGCCTAAAGTGATCCCTGCCATAACATCGGTCGGGTAATGTACCATAAAGTAGATCCGCGAGAAACAGATACTTGCAGCAAGCAGCAGTAAAGGTGCTCCGAGCTTCTTGTTCTGGAAAAAGATGGCGAGTGAGAAGGCTGCGCTTGACCCTGAGTGTCCGGAAGGAAAGGAATATGAAGTCGGATGATTGATGATAGTATCAAAGTCCGGTCTGTAATAGAATGGCCTTTCGCGCTGGATAATGAATTTCAGGATTAGCTCGCCGCAGATGAATTGCAGAAGAAGAGCAGCCGCAGCAAATAATCCGATTTGTCTTGTCTTTTTGTTTATTATGAGCACTAGGCTGAGAAGGATCCAGATAATTCCATGATTTCCCAGATAAGTGACTATCCTGAAAAAGACTGTCAGCGGCTCGCATCTGAGACTTTCTATTTTTTCGAGGATCGAGATATCCCATTCGGTTATCGCATTCAAATGTATCGCCTCCAAAATAACAACGTTAGTATTATAACACATCTAAAATAAAATGTAAAGTGGCGTATAAAACAAAACGGTATAATGAGTCATAATCAAATATAAATGATATGTCAAAACAAAAAATATCTATACGAAATGCAATTTAAGCTTGCAATAAGGCAATGAACTATGATATAATAATAAAATAGGAAGTTAAAAACAAGTTAAAGGGAGAATAAAATGCTCAAGCTGTTTAGATATTTGAAACACTATAAGCTCCAGAGTATTCTGGGGCCGCTTTTCAAACTTACCGAGGCGTGCTTTGAACTTGCAGTTCCTCTTGTAATGGCTAAGATAATCGACGTCGGGATCGCAGAAAACGACACGGGATATATTATTAAAATGGGTCTGGTGCTTGTGCTCCTGGGAGTATTAGGCCTTGCGGCTTCGCTGACTGCTCAGTTTTTTGCTGCGAGAGCTTCTCTCGGATTCGGAACTGAACTAAGGCGGGATCTTTTCCACCATATTAACTCTTTATCTCACAAAGAGATAGATAAACTTGGAGCAGCTACTCTTGTGTCCAGGATGACAGTGGATATTAACCAAGCGCAAACAGGCATAAATATGCTTCTGAGGCTTTTCCTGCGTTCACCGTTTATTGTTATCGGTGCAGTTATCATGGCTTTTACAGTCTCGGTAAAACTGACGCTGATCTTTCTTGTAGCTTCTCCTATGCTCGGACTCGTTATCTTCTTTGTTATGAAGAGAACTGTTCCTATGTATAAGCTGATACAGAAGAAACTGGACAGAACGACACTGAATGTCGGAGAGAATATTTCCGGAGTAAGAGTGATAAGAGCTTTTTCAAGACAGGAGGATGAACGGAGGAGCTTCGAGAAGAATGCAGAGGAGCTTTACGAGCTTCAGATGAAAGCCGGACGTATCTCGGCACTAACCAATCCCTGTACATTTGTAATTGTTTATCTTGCTATTATAGCTATAATCTGGTTCGGCGGAGTCAATGTTGATGCCGGAAGCCTTACTCAGGGGGAGCTTATCGCTCTGATAAGCTATATGAACCAGATCCTTCTGGCGCTGCTGGCTGTGGCTTTGCTTGTTACTTCTCTTACAAGGGCTCAGGCTTCCTCTATAAGGATCAATGAAGTTTTTGATGTCAAGCCCTCGGTTACAGATCAAGGGAATTCCGAGCTGGAGCTTGATAAAAATGCTCCTGCTGTTAGGTTCGATAATGTCTCTTTTTCATATCATACAAGCGGCGAGTATGCTATAAAGAACATTACCTTTACAGCTATGAAGGGCGAAACTATCGGCATTATCGGAGGTACAGGCTGCGGAAAATCGACACTTGTTAGCCTTATCCCGAGATTTTATGATGTATCAGAAGGAGCTGTAAGTGTATATGGAAAGGATGTAAAGTGTTTCCCCTTTTCACAGCTCAGAGAGGAGATAGGATATGTCCCTCAGAAAGCTGAACTCTTCCGCGGGACAGTAAGAGAAAACCTGCACTTTCGCTGCAAGGATGCTTCTGATGATGATATCAATAAAGCTCTTGAAATAGCGCAGGCTTATGATTTCGTCTATGAAACACCGGAAGGACTTGATCATAATATCGTTGCCGGAGGTCGTAATCTATCGGGAGGTCAGAGGCAGAGGCTGACAATCGCCAGGGCACTGGTGGGAGATCCTGATATACTGATCCTTGATGATTCCGCATCTGCGCTGGATCTTGCTACTGATGCGGCTTTGAGACACGCTCTTGCCGAAAAGACAAAAGGAATGACGGTATTCATCGTTTCACAGCGAGTGTCTTCAATCAGATTTGCTGATAAGATACTTGTACTAGAAGACGGCGAACTGGTCGGAACAGGGACTCATGAACAGCTCCTTTCTGATTGCCCGATCTACTCGGAGATCTGCCGATCCCAGCAATATAATGACGGAAGGGAGGCGGAAAACGATGAGTGAAAAGACTTCTTTTTCTTCTCTGAGGCCTTTGCTGAGCTATATCAGGCCGCATAAACATCTGCTAATCGTTACGCTTCTTTTGGCCTGCGTTTCCGTTGCAGCGACACTTTATGCTCCGATACTTGTCGGTGATGCAGTTGATCTTATCGTATCAAAAGGGAAGGTCGATTTTGAAGGCGTAGTGAAGATCCTGATAAAGTTGGGTATCCTTGTTGCTGCGGCAGGAGCTGCTCAGTGGTTCATGAGCCTTTGCACAAACAAAGTCGCATTCCTTGCTGTCAGAGATCTCAGAAACGACGCTTTTGCAAATCTCCAGAAACTCCCGCTTTCATATATTGACCGCTGCAAACAGGGAGACATGATAAGCCGCCTCGTTTCAGATATAGAAAACATCTCCGACGGTTTGCTGATGGGTTTTGCTCAACTGTTCACAGGCGTTGTTACTATTGTCGGGACACTGGTGTTTATGCTGACGATAAATGTTAAGATCACTCTCATCGTTGTGTTCGTAACGCCTTTATCGCTGTTCGTTGCAAGATTTATCTCGCGAAACACATTCAGACTGTTCAGAAAGCAGACCGAGGCAAGAGGCGAGCTAACCGCTCTTGTAGACGAGATGGTGGGAAGCGGTAAGACTCTTAAAGCCTTTAATTACGGTGAAGAAGCTGAAAAACGGTTTGAAAAGCTGAACGGAGAGTTAAGGCACGCTTGGGTCAGAGCTGTTTTCTTCTCCTCGCTTACTAATCCATGTACCAGATTCATTAACGGGCTGGTATATAATCTTGTTGGCATAATCGGCGCTTTTACTGCCATCGGAGGGACATTTACAGTTGGGCAGCTTTCATGTTTTCTGACCTATGCCAATCAGTATACAAAGCCTTTCAATGAGATCTCCGGAGTTATAACCGAGCTTCAGAGCGCTCTGGCCGCGGCAGGCAGAGCTTTTGATGTCATAAACGAAGAGCCTGAAGCATCCGATGCTGATACTGCCGTTGTGCTTACCGATGCAGGCGGCTCTATGAGAGCTGAGGATGTCAGCTTCTCCTATACGCCGGAAGTACCGCTGATCGAATGCTTTAATCTGAAGGTACGCTCCGGGCAGCATATCGCGATAGTCGGGCCGACCGGCTGTGGAAAGACGACATTCATAAATCTGCTTATGCGTTTCTATGATGTGACCGGAGGCTGTATCTATGTTGACGATACTCCGATCAAGGGCTGCACAAGATCTTCATTGCGTTCACAGTATGGGATGGTATTGCAGGAGACCTGGCTGAAAACCGGAACTATCAAGGAGAATATCGCTTACGGAAAACCTGATGCTTCTGATGATGAGATCATCGCTGCTGCTAAGGCAGCACACTGCCACAGCTTTATCAAACGTCTTCCGGATGGCTATGATACTGTTATCTCAAACGACGGGGGATCGCTTTCGCAAGGGCAGAAACAGCTTCTCTGTATTTCGAGGATAATGCTTTCTCTTCCGCCTATGCTGATCCTTGACGAGGCGACATCTTCCATAGATACCAGGACTGAGATACTGATACAAAAGACCTTTGCCAAAATGATGGAGGGAAGGACAAGTTTTATCATAGCACATCGTCTTTCCACCATACGGGAAGCGGATTGCATTATCGTTATGCGGGCCGGGCATATCGTAGAGCAGGGGACTCACAATGAGCTGCTTAGAACAAACGGTTTCTATTCAGAGCTTTATAATTCACAATTTGAAAAATGACGATACAGTGCCCGGGGGTCATAAGGCTCCGGGCACTGTCATTTTATTCTCTGCGGGCATATAATATGATGTCGGTCGGTGTGGTCGGAGCGATAGGGTGATTAGATGAAAAAAACGTATATAGCTATGTCTTCGATCACCTTTGCGATGAGAGCAAAGGATGTTCTCAGCAGGAGCGGGATAAGATGCGAGATCATCAGGACTCCGAAAAATCTGGGAACAGGCTGCGGTTATTCGATCGCTGTGACCGGAGATGTCAGTAGGGCACTGCGGCTGTTGGATAATAACAGTATACCTCATAAGATGACCTACGAATCATAAATATAGCTGCTTCAACCAAAGGAGGGAGTGTCCATGCCGTTGGAGACAGCTTCCGGCGGCATGGACATTATAATGATAAATTTTGATAATTCTGCAACAACTTTTCCAAAGCCGCAGTCCGTAAGGAGAGCTGTAGCGGCTGCTGTAGAGAAATACGGGGGAAATCCCGGGCGCAGCGGCCATGAGCTCTCAATGCTTGCTGCCTCAAAAGTCTATGAGGTCAGATCACTGGCTGCCGAGATGTTTGGGGCACTTCCTGAAAACACTGCATTTACCGTAAACTGTACGTTTGCGCTCAATATGGCTATCAAGGGCCTGATGCAGTACGGTGGGCATATAATAATCTCTAATATGGAGCACAATGCTGTAGCAAGGCCGGTGTATGAGCTTTCAAGGAGCAGAGGAACAGAGTATTCGATCGCTGAGGTCACTGACAGCGATGAAGAGACTGTAAAAAACTTTGAGAAGCTCATAAGAAAAGATACAAGGTGTATATGCTGTTGTATTGCATCAAATGTTACAGGGCGGGTGCTTCCTTTCCGTAAGCTTGCCGCCCTTTGCAGAGAGCACAGCATTCCCTTTATTGCCGACTGTGCACAAGCTGCGGGGCTGATCGATCTTTCTCTTGATGACGGAATCGATTTTATCTGCACATCCGGGCATAAATCATTATATGGGCCCACCGGGACAGGACTTCTGATCACAAGCGGGAAGTATCCTCTCTCGACCATTATTGAGGGCGGTACAGGGACATCCTCTGCAAGGCTGGAGCAGCCCTCTGAAATGCCTGAACGTCTTGAAAGCGGGACACTTAATACTGTCGGTATAATAGGGCTGGGAGAAGGGATAAGGTTTGTACGGAATCTCGGGACTGATAAGATCAGAAAACATGAGGATCAGCTTTGCCGCCGACTGATCGAACGCCTGTCAAGAAGAAAAGATATACAGATCTACAGGGACAATGCCTTGTATATGCCTATCGTTTCTTTTAATGTCGGAAACGAGAGTTCACACGTAATAGCATCTGCTCTCAATGATGCTGGTTTTGCTGTTCGCGGCGGGCTCCAATGCGCTGCTTTGGCTCATAATGCTCTTGGTACGATCGAACAGGGAACGGTAAGATTCTCTCCTTCGGCGTTTAATACTATGAAGCAGGTAGATCTCCTGGCTGATGTACTGATGTCGATCTGATATAATCTCAAGAATAAAACGCTTTTGCTGTCGTCTGCAAAAGCGTTTTTGTTTTCAGAGTGAAATTTCGGACAAAAATATAAATTTTTTTTTTGATAACTCTTGTACTTTTTTAAAATATGTGTTAAAATAAGACTAAGCATACATTATCGGGCTGCTTGCCCTGCCGGGCAGGAGTTTACTGATATGATCTCATCATCGTTGGGAGTGGTGATAATTGTTTGATACTGTTTCAGACGCTTTATCGTCTGTATGGAATGTTTTTAGATCGATAACGATCTCTGATGTTATAGATATAGTTATTCTGACCTTTCTGATCTACCATGGCATCAAGCTGATCCGTGAGACAAGAGCTCAGCAATTGGTCAAGGGTATTCTTTTCCTTGTCGCTTTCTACATAGTTTCCGTTACTCTGAAATTGCAGACAATGCGGTATCTGCTTAAGCTGTGTTTCCAATGGGGGATACTTGCGATATTTATTCTGTTCCAGCCTGAGTTCCGTCGTATCCTTGAAAAGGTCGGGCGGACCCGGCTCGCCAGCTTCTCGATTTTCGGAAATAATGAAGACGAAAAAGAGCTAACCAAGATCAGAGATTGTATAGAATCGGTCTGCGAGGCTTGTGCTGATCTGGCTTCCACCAAGACAGGCGCACTTATCATCTTTGAGCGAACTACCAAGCTGGGTGAGCAGATCGCTACCGGGACTGTATTAAACTGTACTGCTTCGTCCGCAATTTTCGGGAATATCTTCTTCCCGAATACTCCTTTGCATGACGGTGCCGTAGTTATTAGAGACGGTGTCATTCTGGCCGCCGGATGCTTCCTCCCGAAACCGCAGAACGAGGAGCTAATTGCTAAACAGCTCGGCTCAAGACACAGGGCTGCTATCGGTATGAGTGAGAACAGCGATGCACTTGTAATAGTAGTTTCCGAAGAGACCGGGACAATATCTGTCGCTGAAAACGGAGAGCTTACAAGAGGTTTTTCCAAGGAGAGCCTGAGAAGACTTCTCGTCCATAAGATGCTTCCCGAACAGAACCTCGGCGATCAGAAGGAATCAACTCTTGCAGGGAGGGTGATCTCAAAATGGAAAAAGTAAATGCCAAAAGATCGCCTAAAATGCGTGGTACAGACTTCGGCTTACGGATCCTGGCGCTTATAATAGCTATAATCATCTGGCTTGTATTATCTATAACCCAGTATCCGACTATCACCAAAAGCATCTCAAATGTTCCTGTCGTGTTTACTTTGGACGGGACTTCCGCAGCGGAGAAGGGGCTCCAGGCTATCGGATATAAGGATATATCAGTAGATGTCGAGATCAAGGGAATGAACTATGAGATCGGCAGTTATACAGCCAACGATCTTGTAGCGACCCTCAATGTCGATAATGTCAATAAAGAGGGAGATTATACCCTTGATATCGATGTTAAGTCTTCACATTCTTCTGACAGAGTCAGTGTGGTTTCTGTTTCTCCAGAGACTGTAAAGGTTTCTTTTGTGCGTATCAGCAGCGATGTTTTCAACGTTTCTGCCAGCGCTCCGAATGTCAATGCCGAACAGGGTAAGACCCTTCGTCCTCTTTCGGTATCGCCTTCCGAGATAACTGTCGAGGGAAGCGAAGTCGAGCTGAAAAAGATCAATAAAGTAGAAGCCAAGATAGATGAAGAAATGACTCTTACAGAAAAAACTACTATTTCTACAGATCATCTTGTTTTCTATGACGAGAACAATAAGGAGCTTGACAGCAGCAAATATAAGGTGCTCGATGCAGGAACATTTGACGTAACATTTGATATTTATAAGAAGAAAACGGTAAATTTCGCTGTTGATTTCACCGATACTCCAAAGGGCTTTGATGTTAAGACGATCCCTTATCATCTTTCTGAGGATCAGATCGTAGTCATTACTCCGAATCTCGAGGACAGCGATACACAGACTATAACCCTTGGTTCAGTATCGCTTCGTGATGTTAAACCCAACGCGACCTTTGAATTTGATGTTGACAGCAAGATCACCGGAGGCGAGATCAATCAGAGCGGTATTTCCAAGGTAACGATGTCTTTTGATTTTAATACAGATCAATACAAGACTTCGGAATTCGTAATACCTGCTTCGTCTATACAGATCCTGAATGCCCCTGCTGATAAGGTTGTAAGCATTGAGACGAAGCAGCTTCCGAGTGTTACGATGTTCGGTCCGGCTTCTGCCATTGATCAGCTAAAAGAAAGCGAGATAATTGCAACTGTTGATCTGACGGATGTCGCAAGTACCGGTTCGATAACACGCTCTGTTGAGATCTATTCACAGCGTTTTGTCTCAGTATGGTGCACAGATGAGCAGAATGTCCAGATTGAGATCAGTGATAAGCCCGTTGTGTCAGACGATTCGTCTTCAAAAAATGACAGCAAAAAGAGCTGAACAACTATAAAATCGGCTGCCGCATCACCTTAAAACTGCGGCAGCCTTTTGGAGTTTTTTATGCCGATAATAATCAATAACATTTCCTCTTCGCTGGATGCGTCAGAGAAGGAGATAGTTTCTAGTGCATTGAAGTCTGTAGGCCTCGGGTCTGGAATTTGTGCTTCTGTCTATAAGACTTCACTTGATGCCAGAAAGAGGGACAGTATCCATTTTGTTCATTCTGTCTATGCAGAACTATTGGATGAGAATGAAGAAAAGTGTCTTTGTGAAAAATATCATGATGTCAAATATGCAGCTCCCTGCAGGCTCGATGCTGTTATAGGTACTGAGAAGCCCGAGGGAAAAGTCTGCATCGCCGGCTTCGGCCCTGCCGGAATGTTTTGTGCTTTGGTTTTAGCAGAGCACGGCTATAAGCCTGTCATTTTTGAACGCGGTGCCGATATTGAAACAAGGGCCGGTAAGGTCGGAGAGTTTTGGAACGGCGGTGTACTTGATAGAAAAAGCAATGTCCAGTTCGGAGAGGGCGGCGCCGGGACATTTTCCGACGGCAAGCTGACCACCAGGATAAAAGACCCGCTTTGCAGATATGTACTTGAAAAATTTGTTGCCTTTGGTGCCCCGGAAGAAATACTTACAAAAGCTAAGCCTCATATCGGGACAGATAAGCTGAGAGGCGTTGTTAAAAATCTCAGAGAACGTATTTTCGAGCTTGGGGGCGAGGTCAGGTTTTTGACCCAGGTCGATGATCTCGTGCTTAACGGAAGAAAACTTGTTTCTGTGAAAGCAGGGGAGTGCAGCGTCTCCTGTTCTGTACTTGTCCTTGCGACCGGCCATTCAGCCAGGGATACTTTTGAGATGCTTGCATCAAAAGGGATATTCCTTGAGCCCAAGCCATTTTCTGTCGGGTTCAGGATAGAGCATCTGCAATCAGACGTTGACAGGAGCCTTTACGGGAAATATGCCGGGAATCCTCTCCTGCCAAGAGGGGAATATCAGCTTTCAGCCAGAGATCCTTCAGGCAGAGCTGTATATACGTTTTGTATGTGCCCGGGAGGCACAGTCGTTCCCGCAGCTTCTGATGACAGGTCTGTCGTAACAAATGGTATGAGTGTATTTGCAAGAGACGGATCAAATGCGAATGCTGCCGTTGCGGCTGCGGTCTCACCTGACGATTTCGGCCATTCTCCCTTGGACGGAATGGATTTTGCTGCTGAGCTTGAAAGGCGGGCATATTCACTCACAGGTTCATATAAAGCGCCGGCATCGACTGTCGGAGGATTTATGTCAGGGAGAGCTGTATTGGGAAAAAAGGTAGCTCCGAGCTATGCTATAGGTGTCGAGCCTGTTGACCTTGACAAATTGTTTCCGGGATATATAAGCTCCTGTCTGAAATACGGGCTTGCGGATTTTGCCAGAAAAATGCAATGCTTCAGGGACAGCGAGGCTATGCTCACTGCTCCTGAGACAAGGACCAGTTCACCTGTAAGGATCACAAGAGGCGATACTTTAAATTCTATATCAGTAGATAATCTTTTCCCCTGCGGCGAAGGTGCCGGATATGCCGGAGGTATTGTTTCGGCAGCGGTCGACGGTATAAAGGTAGCACTTGAGATAATGAAAAGGCAGGCTCCGGAATAATTTTTTTGTTCCGCCCGGCAGAGTTTTTTCAATGAAACCTAGCTGCTTTTCAAAATCTACGCTATCTGATGACATATGACGAGTTGCTGGGATCCGGTCGGTTTTCCCGCATTCTTTCTCTGCGGCATAATATATATCAACAGCTCCAAGGCCTTGGCTGCTGATGATATAGATCTTGTTCCGCAGAGCAGATGCTTTGCGGAACTTGCTTTATCGGTCTTTAAGGTCTCGCTTGATCTGGTCTGCGATGGACATGACAAATTCTTTCGGCGTCGGCTTCCTGTTGCCTAATACTCCGAATGCCCCAAAGTATTTGATCCTGAAATCATGTGTCGTTTTATCCCAATCTCTGCTGATAATAGTCCTGATACCTCTTTCAACGGCGATTATATTTGAATTGTTCATCTCGGATACTATTTTATAAGCCTTTGATTTGAGAGCGATCTCGCCATTCTTGTCCTTTACATATACGAGGATGGCGTCTCTCAGATATTTGAAAGATACGAAATTGGGCCTGATGCAGCCATTTATCAGTTCCTCAGCTATGTAATTCTGGAGATCTTCGTCTTCCTTTATCTTCCTTGTCTCGTTTCTTGTCATTATCAGGTCGGTAAGAAGATCTGATACCAGGCAGGGCTTGATGTATTTGTTAATTTTGATCGCATTGTTCTGAGATGCACCTTCAACGGGTGCTCCTGTATCCTCCAATGCAAAGAAGAACGGCTCGGAGCTTTTGTGGCACAGAAGTTCGCTTATCTCTGAATCGGTGATGCTGTTATCACAGAAGACCGCTTTGAGAGTGTCTTTCCTTGAAAGACAGTATACAGGGACAAATTTTCTTATAGTTTTGATGATATCGTAGCCTTGGTTGCTGAAATACTCCTCAAGTGCCAGAGAGTATCCGCTGTCTACGGTAAAAATAAGGCTGTTGGTAATAATTGTCGATTCCTCCAGTTTGTTGTTGAATTTACTGCAGCGTTGTAATTATATCCTATTTGGTGCACAATTACAAGGCCTTTTACTTATTGTTTACTTTTGTTTTGAAGATTGTAAATATCTTTTTTTAAAAACATCTTTTTAAATCGGAAATGTAAGAAGCTGCGACTTTTTGTTAAGTATAAATTTATAATTTCCTGTTGAATAATTTACACAGAGGTGTTCCTGATTGTACGAAGAACAGTATTATGAACCTGTTTCTCTGCCTAAGATCAGAGACGGGCTGATCTTGTATGCTGCAGTATTGCCTGTTGCTGCGCTTTTTATTGAAAACTATGCAATAAATAAGTATCTGGGTCTGCTGGTATGGGCTATTGTGCTTATCATGAGGCCGGTAAGCTGTTATTTGGATCTTAGGCGGATCATAAAAAAAGGTTATAGCTTTGATATATCTCCCAAGCTCTGTTTATTGCCGACAGTGTATATTTTCAAGCGAAGCATGGCATTAAGAAGGAACACGGTTATAGCTATCATATCCTTGATCTGTATCGGTTACGGCGCAATGGGGAATGGTTTTGTCGCAGGGTTGAGAGTTTCTGACGATTCCATACTGGAGGCTGTAAAAAACCAGTCGGTAAGCCATACCAGCGGATTGAAGGACTATAATGTTTATGATTCTTTTTCCGCCGCATTTGAAAAAAAGGTTGATGATGCTTCATATTCGGTTGTTTCTTACGGAGATAAGAGGATCGTAACTGCGACCGGAGTGAAAAAGGCTGACGGCAAGACTAAAGTCACTTTCGTATTTACCGTTGTTCATGACGGATATGCCTATACTGCTTTTGAACTGAATGAAGTTCGTGAAAATGATATCCAGCTTAAAGGAAAGGAAAAGAAAACTCTGTTGGACGAGCTGTTTGATCCGGAAAGCGGCAACGCTGATGGATCATTGTCCGATAATACGGATCAGACTGCTTGAATTTTTGATCATTGACATCTGGCAGTAAAAAGGGTATAATATACAATGATGTGATCTATGAGGATCTATCGACATCCCTTGCTTGCAGAACGGAGAAATATATGTTCGGATACATCAGACCTTATAAACCTATGCTCAGAATGTGTGAGTACGAGGGTTATAAAAGCATTTATTGCGGAATATGCAAGGCGCTGGGGCGCAATTTCGGGACTGTTCCGAGATTGGCTTTGAGCTATGACGCTGTTCTGCTGGCGCTGCTTGAAATGTCTGTTAAAAGGATAGAGCTGAAAGCTGAAATGCAGAGATGTATCATCCACCCTGTCAAAAAGCGTAATGTTGCTGTCTCTGAAGGGCTTGATTATTCTGCATACGTCTCTGTCCTGCTGACATATCATAAGCTGAAGGATGATCTTCGTGACAGCAGCTTTACAAAACGTGCTGCCGCGGAAACTGCTTTAACGGCTGTTTCCGGTGCTTACAAAAAAGCTGTCAGAGTTTATCCGCATCTTGCATCTGTCCTTGATTATTGGATGAAACGTCAGAAAGAGCTGGAGGATCAAAGATCTGAAAGTCTCGATATCGCCTGTGAACCAACAGCAAGGATCATGAAAGCCATTGCTGAAGGCTTAGCGCCCGATGATAAGTCTATGGCAAGGAAACTCGGAAGATTCGGTTATTTCCTCGGAAGATATCTTTACATTATTGATGCTGTTGACGATCTAAAAGCAGATTGTGAGAGCGGAAACTATAATCCTATCGCAATAAAATATGGCCTCAAAGGCAAGATCTCTGATATAGAGTTCAATGAAGCGGCAGAGAATACTGCTTTCAGCATCAGGCTGACCCTTGGAGTTATGGCTCGGAATTATGTAAAACTAGGCGAGCTTTATTATAAGCCAATTATCGATAATATTATCTACCTTGGCATGACCGATATTCTAAAAAAAGTCGTCAAGGGAGAATACAGAAAGAACACAAAAGAAAGGAAAGATAAGATATGAATGATCCGTATGAGGTCCTTGGAGTTTCGAGAAATGCAACAGTTGATGAGGTAAAATCAGCTTACAAAGCACTGGTAAAGAAATATCATCCCGACCAGTATCAGGATAATCCGCTTGCTGAGTTCGCAGAGGAGAAAATGGCTGAGATAAACGCAGCTTACGATGCAGTAATTGAAGATATCCGCACCGGTAGAGTAGGGAATTACGGCAATAACAGCCGATTTTCAAGCTCGTCAAATACCGGTTATAACAATGCCTATAACAACGCTTATAACAGCGATTATTCTCAGAGCAGTCAGTTCTATGTTGACTACTCTGAGATCAGAAGGCTCCTCTCCGGAGGTAATGTGACTCAGGCCGAGCAGATGCTGGACAATGTCGAGCTTCAGGATAGAAGTGCAGAATGGTATTTTCTTAAAGGAAATGTAGCCTATGGAAGAGGCTGGCTCGAAGAGGCTTATAAGTATTTCACACAGGCTGTTCAGATGGATCCTAACAACAGCGAGTATTCCGCAGCTTTGAGAGCTATGGATCAGCAGCGAAACGGGAATATGCAGGGGATGCCCAACAGAAGCGCGACTGGCAATGATATATGCGACTGTCTGTCTACATTGTGCATCATCGATTGCTGCTGTGAATGTATGGGCGGAGACTTTATCCGCTGCATCTGATTGTAGCTATGAAAAACGATCTGGCTTTCAGAGTCGCACTGGGCGGTGTGATAACATCGCTTTGCCTGTTTTTCATGTTCTGCTCAGGGTTCCTGCCGATGCTTGACTACACTATCCCGACATTCGCCGGGTTCCTTATGGTCATAATGATCGTCGAGACAAATACCGGCTGGGCGTTTCTTACTTATGTTTCTGTAAGCACACTCTCTCTGCTGATAACTCCGAATCTACAGGCTTCGCTTTTGTTTTTGATGTTTATGGGATATTATCCTATCCTAAAATACTATCTGGATAAGCTTAAAAACCGACCTTTGGCTATTGCTGTCAAGTTTTTAGTCTTTAACGCTGCTATAACCGCTTTCTATTTCCTCTTCCAGTTCGTGTTTATGACAGAGGACCTTCTTGAGGGTATGGAACAATTTGGTAAATACGCTCTTCTTGTGCTTTGGGGCGGTGCTAACATTGTTTTCATCATTTATGACAGGCTTGTCGGTCAGCTTACGGATATATATGTAAATTGGTTTCGCAAGAAAATACTGAAAAGAAAGTGAGCGAAGATGTCTGATAATAACTGGAAGGATAAAAACAGCGCATCCTATAAGCGCCGCGTTCAGATCATCAGTATAACGGCTTTTGCTGCGTTTATAGTTCTTGCGACCGTGCTTTGTATCCCTCTGATAAAGGATCTCAGGACCCCGGAAGGCCTGGAACGGATGAAGGAACGTCTTGAGAGCTACGGAGGCTTTGTCGGGGGTGTTATCTTCACTTTTCTTCAGGCTTTGCAGGTAGTAATAGCTGTAATTCCGGCTGTGCAGATAGTCGGCGGAGTGCTGTTCGGATGGTTTCTCGGAACGCTTCTTTCTTTCGCAGGGATCCTCATCGGTACATTTTTGATATTTGTTATCGTAGAAAAATTCGGCAGACCGCTTGTAGAGGCTTTTGTTGATGAAAAGCTGATGAAGCGCTATAAGTTCCTTCATGATGAAAAAAAGCTCGTCCGTATTTTGATGATCCTATATCTTATCCCGGCAATACCAAAGGATGTCATCAGTTATATCGTTCCTCTGACAAATGTAAAAAGGCGCGATTTTTTCCTGTTTGTTATGCCTTGCAGATTGCCTGCTATCATATTGTCTACCGTTTTCGGGAGCAGTATCATAGATGGGCATTTTAAAGCCGCTGTTATAGTATTCGGAGCCTGTATTGCCGTTGCTTTACTCGGATTTCTTTTCAAAGATAAGGTGCTTGACAAGCTCGGCAAGCGGAGAGAGAACGATCATAAAGAATAAAACCGCAAGAGCGGCCAGTGTATTTACGTCGCTTCCTGCGGTTTTATATAAAATCCTTGTTTCATTTTATTTCTTTGTCTTTCGTACTTGACAAACAAGATATTAGGTGCTATAATAATAGACGATGCAGATATAGTATAGTGGTTATTACTTCAGTTTCCCAAACTGAGAATGCGGGTTCGATTCCCGTTATCTGCTCCAATAATTGACAGATCCTTCGCTTTTCTTGAGCGAGGGATTTTTTTGTTATCTGTTCTTCCTTGCTCCGATAATTTTGATGCACCTGATATTCTCATAAGAATAAGATGTCAGCGGCCGATTAAATGCTGGAGCAGAGTGAGCAGCAACATAAGGTGTTCTTTTACGGATATCGACAACGAGGAGACTGTGATAATATCTTTTGTTTGTTCCAAGCTGAATAACATCTCCGATATCTGCATTATCCAATTGTACTATCTTTCCAAATGGCCCCAAACCTTGGTTGTTCACAATGAATCTGTAAAATGCATCAACACCTGTCCATGCTGCTGCTCGGTCATCAAGTGAATTGTAGTACCAGCCTGTATCACGGGTAGGGTTCATTAATGCACCGCCGGCAAAGAGACATTGTGAAACAAAGTTGGTACAGTCTCCGCCCAGATTTTCAAAATTATAATAACCAGGATTAAAAGAAAAAGCCCACCTGTGTGCATATTCGGTTTCAGCACCGGTGTTGAGGGGATATTCTGTCATAGTTGTATTCCTCCTGAACTGATATTATGCTGAGTAACAGTATATTATTCTTTTTAACAGAAAACCAGATGTAGCAGTGTTAGCTTTTTGCGGTATGTTATTATGACATAAAAAACGTCTTTTGCTCATAAAGACAAAAGACGTTTTTGTGAAAGGCAAACGGAGAAGAGGACCGGAAAATGATATTTATAATCGAATAAAACCCTTCTGCTTCTGTTCATCGGAAAGATACGCCCAAAGCCATAACAAAAGAAAACCCTTGCCCATTAAAGGGCAAGGGAATTGAATGGTGCACGCCGTGCACTGGTGCGGGTGACAGGACTTGAACCTGCACACCGTTCGGCATTAGAACCTAAATCTAACGTGTCTGCCAATTTCACCACACCCGCATAGCTTAAAGCTTTGTTATTATACCATACTGAAATTGTTTTGTCAAGGCTGTTTGCCTTTTGTGTTTATCTAAAAGTTTGTAAAATAGGCTTGATTTATTGTTAATAATGTGGTATAATATAGTATTATTTATCGGAGAGGTCGGTTTTATGAAACGCTGGAGTATTCGCGGATATGATAAAAACAAGGTCGCTGAGCTTAAAGCAAGGTGTGACCTTTCCGAGCTTACCCTGAAAGTCCTCAATTCAAGAGGGTATAAAGAACTGGATGACATAGCGGCTCTGTTCAATGACAATAAGATAACTTCGCCTTTTGATATCAAGGATATGAAAGAAGCTGTTGATGCCATCAACTACGCTATTGATGAGTATCAGCTCATTTGCGTTTACGGCGACTATGATTGCGACGGTATTACTGCTACTGCTATACTCTTCGATTACCTGAATAATATCGGCGCAAATGTAATGTATTACATACCTGAAAGAGCTGACGGTTACGGTATGAGCATCAAGGCCGTTGAAGATCTGGCTGAAAGGGGAGTTTCTCTAATCGTTACTGTAGATAACGGTATTTCGGCCATTGCTGAGTCTGAGCGTATATACGAGCTGGGGATGAAACTGGTCGTTACCGATCATCACCAGCCTCTTGATAAGCTGCCGCGTGCTGAAGCGATTGTAGATCCGCACAGAAAGGATTGCGCTTCTAAGTATAAAGACCTTGCAGGAGCCGGAGTTGCACTTAAACTGTGCATCGCTCTTAATGACGGTAATGTTGAGATGATAATGGAACAGTATTCCGACCTTTGTGCTCTGGGGACCGTCGCTGATATAGTTCCGCTGATTGGCGAAAACAGAGTCATTGTCAGGTCCGGTCTAAAATTCATGCAGAATACAGAGAATTATGGCCTTGACAAGCTGATGGATGCTTCTCAGGTCAAGCGGGAGCAGCTTTCGGCTTCGTCGATCTCTTTTCAGTTGGCTCCGAGGATAAATGCTTCCGGCAGATTCGGTTCTCCGCTTACCGCTGTAAAAGCTTTGCTCGCAGACGACCCTGACGATGCCGAAAATTATGTTGAAACGCTTGTTACTCTTAACGAGAAGCGGCGCTCTACTGAGCAGGAGATCTACACGGCGATCCTGAAATATATAGATAAGAAGCCTGATATGCTCGCGAAGAGAGTTCTTATCCTGGCAGGGAACAACTGGCATCATGGAGTTATAGGTATAGTTGCCGCCAAGCTCCTGGAGCTTTACGGGAAACCGGTGATCCTTTTGTCTATTGATGAGAATAAGATCGCCAGAGGCTCTGCAAGAAGCGTTCCTGGATTTGATATTTTCAAATGTCTTTCTTATGCAAACGGAGAGGATAACATCCTCGACCATTTTGGCGGACATGAATGTGCCGGAGGCCTGACAGTTAAAGCGGATAAGATAAATGAGCTGATGAAAAGAGTTTATGACTTTGCATCCCGCTTTGAACTTATGCCTACTGTAGTTACCGAATGCGATCTTGTGCTTGAACCCGGTGATATTACTATCTCTAATGTCAAGGATCTTCAATTGCTTGAGCCTTTCGGCGCATCAAACGCTAAACCTGTGTTCGCTGTCGTCGGAGCAAGACTTGACCGTATCATCCCTCTTTCTCAGGGCAAGCATACCAGGCTTGAGCTAACATACGGCGACAGAAAGCTCAATGCCGTTATGTTTGGCACGGCTCCGGATCAGCTTCCGGTTATTGAGGGAGCCAGGATCGATCTGGCTGTAAATGCCGAGATCAATGTTTATAGCGGCTCTGAGAGTATCAGCCTGCGCTGTATCGACTGCCGGATGAGCGGGCTCAATCAGGAAAGATATTTCAATGCGATGGATTGCTATGATAAATACATATCCGGTGATGAGCTCCCGGCGAGTTATCTTAAAAGGATCTCTCCTTCAAGAGAAGATCTTGTTAAGGTTTATAAGGCGCTTTCTCAGATCAAGGAAACTTCCTTCGATCTGCTCTATTCGCTGACTATTTCACCGGAGATGAATATATGCAAGCTGAGACTTATCATTGATGCTTTTTCTGAGACCGGGCTTGCTTCATATCTGCCGTCTTCCGGCAGAGTAAAGCTGCTACCGGTTTCACAGAAGGTCGATCTTGAGTCGGCAAAGGTTCTTACTGAGCTTAGAAATAAACTGTAAGGAGGTATATGTGTGGAAAACGATATTAAGCCTGCATTTGCGGGGAAAACGGATTATACGATAGATGCACTTATCCAGAAGATATTGGACGACGATAAACAGTATGATCTTTCAAAGATCGTTTCTGCATATGAGCTTGCTGACCAGTATCATGCCGGACAGAAGCGCGAATCAGGAGAGCCTTATATTACTCACCCTGTTTCTGTCGCTTATATTCTGCTGGAGCTAGGTATGGATACAGACACTATCTGCGGAGCTCTTCTTCATGATGTCGTTGAGGATACCGCTTGTACTCTTGAAGAGATCCAAAAGAGCTTCGGCTCTGATGTCGCTATGCTTGTAAACGGTGTCACCAAGCTGGAAAAAGTCGAGATCTTCACAAAGGATGAGCAGAAAGCTGAAAACATCAGAAAGATCCTGCTTGCGATGAGCGAGGATATCAGGGTCATTATTATCAAGCTTGCCGACAGGCTCCATAATATGCGGACACTAAATTACTGCCGCGACGAAAAACGCCGTGTCATTGCCCATGAGACGATGAATATATACGCCCCGATTGCCCATAGACTTGGTATCCGTTCCATAAAAGACGAGCTTGAGGATCTTGCTTTCTATTATCTGGATCCTTATGCCTATGCGGAGATCGAGCGCCAGATGAAGCTTCGTAAGGAAGCCCGAGGTATGCTCATCGATGACATCAAGCAAAAGATCGAAGAAAGGCTTTCAAAAGAATTTGATCCTGTTCCGCTGATAGAAGGAAGAGTCAAGAGCAACTATGGTATTTATAAAAAGGTTTTCCGGGACGGCAAGGAGATAGATCAGATATATGACCGCTATGCCGTCAGGATCATTGTCAATACTGTTACTGAGTGCTATAATGTCCTCGGTATAATCCACGATATGTTTAAGCCGATACCAAACCGCTTTAAGGACTATATCTCTACACCTAAGCCGAATATGTATCAGTCTCTCCACACGACTGTTATCGGCAGACAAGGGATCCCGTTTGAGGTGCAGATCAGGACCTTTGAGATGCATCGTACTGCAGAATACGGTATCGCGGCGCATTGGAAATATAAGGAAGGCGTCAAAGGAAATTCCAAGGATGATAACCGCCTTGCCTGGATAAGACAGATCATAGAATCGCAGCAGGAATCCAACGATGTCGAGGAGATCGTCAGAGCAATAAAGAACGACCTTGCACCTGAAGATGTTTTTGCCTTTACTCCTAAGGGCGATATGATAACCCTTCCTATGGGCTCAACTGTCATTGATTTTGCATACGCTATCCATACTCAGGTAGGCCACAGAATGATCGGTGCCAAAGCAGATAAGAAAATGGTCTCTTTCGATTATGAGATCAAGACAGGCGAGATCATCGAGATCCTGACAACAAGTGCTGAAGGGCATGGCCCCAGTCGTTCCTGGCTGAATCTTTGCAAGACCAACGAAGCTAAGTCTAAGATTCGCTCTTGGTTTAAGAAAGAGCGCCGCGAGGAGAATATTTTTGAGGGAAGATCTGCTCTTGAGCGTGAATTCAGACGTAATATGATCCGTGTTCCCGAAGAAGAGCTCGCTGATTTTCTTTCAATGGATATGCATCGCCACAACTGTGATACCCTCGATGATTTCTTTGCTGCCATAGGTTACGGCGGCGTACAGCTCTCAAAAGTCATACAAAGGCTTAAAGCTGAGTATAACAAGCGTTACGGCGAGAAGATCGTTGCAGATAATGTAAGTGTAATGGAGGATATCAAGCCTCAGCGTTCAAAGAATTCCTCCGGAGTAATTGTTGACGGCATCGAGGATTGCGTTGTTAAATTTGCTCAATGCTGCAATCCTCTTCCCGGGGATGAGATTGTCGGCTTCATAACAAGAGGACATGGCATATCTGTCCATAAGTGCGATTGCCTCAATTATCAGAAGCAGAAGGATTCTCCTGAGCTTGAATCGCGCTGGGTGAGTGTTAAATGGGCAGAGGTCAAGGATAACCGCGGATATTTCAAAACTACCCTCGATATAATCGCTGTTGACAGGATCGGCCTTCTGGCTGATGTATCTTCGGCTCTTGCGATGATAAATATCTATATCCATGAATCAACATCCCGTGAGTTAAAAAACGGCAACGCTATCCTTTCCATAACATTGAGTATTGCCGGCATGGAGCAGCTCAACAGTGTTATTGCAAAGATCAAGAAGATTAAGAACGTTATTTCAGTCGAAAGAAGCGGAAAGTAAGGAGGTCCTGTATGGTTAGAGTTTATAAGCTGGCGCCTTTGAGCGTTTGCGATACCAACAGCTATCTTGTTGCAAGCTCTGAAAACAATTGTGCCCTCATAGATGCTCCGGATGATGCGGAGTATATCCTTGACCAGATCGGTCTTTACGGGCTGACGCTTAAAAAGATATTCCTGACTCACGGCCATTTCGATCATGTCGGAGCTGTTGCTGACCTATACGATGAGACCGGCTGTGAGGTCTATATCCATGAAAAAGACCTTTCAAAACTGGCAAAGGACGATGCGGTAGCAAGACTGTTCGGTGTTGGTAAGATCAGGAGGTTCTCTTATGCAAAGCCTTTCGGAGACAATGATATCCTGACTCTAGATGAGCTGGAATTTGATGTTTTGCATACTCCTGGGCATACCTCCGGTTCAGTGTGCTTTTTGATAGAGGATTGTATGTTCTCCGGGGATACGCTTTTCTATCGCTCGATCGGCAGGACTGATATGCCTGACGGAGATCCGGTTATTATGAAGCAGTCGCTGAAAAAGATATACGATCTCGGCGGAGATCTTAAAGTCTATCCGGGGCACCTTTCGACCACGACACTTGATGCCGAAAGGCATTATAATCCATATCTCAGCTATTTTGGAGATTTCTGATATGACCCTTATTTTCAGCGGAAATGATTACAAATACGAGATAGAAGGGATAATGAAGCTTTTTATCCCTGCCTCGCGTTTCAAGTATATTTATTCAGACAGCATAGATGTTTCTGACAGCTATGCTTTTGTTTGCTCTGCTCTGGACGGTGAAAATACTAGACTGTCTGTAAAAGCAGACCTTTACGGAAAAAAAGCAGAGAGGGAGCTTGTTGTTGGAAAAGACGATTCTGTAGATGAAGAGCTAATTCTCTCAAAACTGCTGTATCAAGCTATGTCCGAGATAACAGGCATTAAACCCAAATGGGGAGTTATGACAGGTGTGCGGCCTGTAAAGAGAGTAAATAAATACATAGACAAGGGTCTTTCTTATGATGAGATAAGAGAATTGTTCAGCAAAGAGTTCTATTGCTCCGATGAAAAGTTCGATATTGCCTATAAAACTGCTGCAGTTCAAAGAAAACTTATGCAGACAGTTGATAAGCGTTCTTTCAGCCTGTATGTGTCTATACCTTTCTGCCCGACGAGATGCTCTTACTGTTCTTTCATTTCGCAGACAATATCGTCAGCCAAAAAACTTATTCCGGAATATATTGACAGACTTTGCGATGAGATCCGCTTTACCGGACAGCTTGCAGGATCGCTGGGTCTTGCGCTCGATACTGTATATTTTGGCGGAGGTACACCGACATCTCTTGATGCTTCCGGACTTGCGAGGATAATGAAGGCCGTTTCCGAGAGCTTTGATGTAAGCAAGGTCAGGGAGTATACCGTTGAAGCAGGCAGGGCCGATACTATAACTGAGGAAAAGCTCAGAACTGTCAAGGCAAATGGCTGTACAAGAGTCTCTGTCAATCCGCAGACACTCAATAACAGCGTTCTGGAAGCGATAGGAAGGCGTCATACTGTCGAGCAATTCTATGATGCTTTTGATATTGCCGCTAAGATCGGATTTGAACATATCAACACAGATATAATCGCCGGCCTTCCGACTGATACTCCCGATAGTTTTTATAGTACTCTTGATGGGCTTATCAGGCTCGGGCCGGATAATATTACTGTGCATACTTTGTCTATAAAAAGAGCTGCTGATCTGAATCATGCGGAAGACAAGCCTATCGTACTTAAAAGCCCCACCGGGCTCATGATCGATTATGCCTCAGACATCTTGCCGATAAATAATTATCAGCCCTATTATTTATACAGGCAGAAAAATATGCTGGAAAATCTTGAAAACATTGGTTGGAGCAAACCGGGCTGTGAGAGCCTTTACAATATTTTTATAATGGAAGAGATACAGACGATCCTGGCTGTCGGTGCAGGAGCATCATCAAAGCTGGTGGATCTCGAAGGGAAAAGGCTCCAGAGGGTATTCAATTATAAGCATCCGCTTGAATATATCAAGCATTTTGATCTGATGCTTGAAAAGAAGAAAGAGACAGTTGATTTTTATGCTGAGGAAAAATGATATCGTAGATCTTGAAATAACCGGAATGACGAATGAAGGCAACGGTGTCGGAAGAGCTGACGGCGTTGCAGTCTTTGTGCCGATGTCAACCGTAGGCGATGTTATCAGGTGCAGGATCGTAAAGGTCATGAAAAGCTATTGTTACGGGATCGTCGAGAGTATAATAACATCGTCAGAGCTGCGATGTGAGCCGGATTGCTCTGTTTATTCCAAATGCGGAGGCTGTGCTTTCAGACATTTTTCTTATGAGGAAGAAATGCGTGTAAAGCAGGAGTTTGTCAAGGCTTCGCTTGAAAGGATCGGCAAGCTGCGTGTTGATCTTGATCCTATGATCGGTGCTGATAAGATCGACAGGTATAGGAACAAGGCCCAATATCCTCTTGCGGAGCAGGACGGTAAGGTTGTCTGCGGGTTCTATTCTGCTCGTTCACATCGGGTAGTACCACATCTTGACTGCCTTCTCCAGCCGAAGATCTTTTCATGTATCATTGCTGATTGTCTTGATTTTATAAATTCCGAAGGCCTGACGGTATATGATGAACTCTCCTGTAAGGGCCTTCTTCGGCATATCTATCTCAGGCGGGGAGAGTACACACATGAAACGATGCTCTGCTTTGTTGTAACATCATTTGAAAAGGCAAAGAAACTGGAGATCCTGGCTGAGAGTCTTACAGAAAAATATAAGGATATCAAGAGCATCGTTCTAAATGAAAATCCGGGACGAACAAATGTTATCCTCGGAAAAAAGCTCAAAATACTTGCCGGGAGCGATACTATAACTGATTGTATGTGCGGAAAAACGATTGAGATCTCGCCGCTGTCTTTCTATCAGGTCAATACTGTTCAGGCTGAAAAGCTATATGCAGCCGCTGCCGAATATGCTCAGCTTTCGGGAAGCGAGCTTCTGCTGGATCTTTACTGCGGAGCCGGAACGATAGGGCTTTCGATGTCGGAAAAGGCAGGAAAGCTCATAGGTGTTGAAGTCATACCCGAAGCAATAGATAACGCTAAGCGGAATGCCGCGGCTAACGGCGTTGACAATGCTGAGTTCATATGCGGAGATGCAGGGAAGATCGCTGCTCTTCTTTATGAGCGCGGGGAGAGACCGAATGTCATCATAGCTGACCCGGCCAGAAAAGGCTGCACTCGTGATACTCTCGAATTTATGGCAAAAATGTCTCCAGACAGGATAGTTATGGTCTCCTGTGACCACACTACCGCTGCCCGTGATTGTGCTGTTCTTGAAGGCCTTGGATACAAAGCAGTAAAAGCCAGAGCGGTTGATCTGTTCCCGAGGTCGAGGCATGTGGAGACAGTTGTAAAACTCATCCGAGCCGGGTTGTGACTATAAAAGACTGTCTTAGAATCGATGAATCGGAATTTGACGGAGGAAACTATGTTAAAAGATTATGAGATTGATAAACCAATTCTTGAAACTGACAGATTGATCATTCGTCCGCTTAACAAAAACGATGTGGCTGAGTTAAAAGAGTGGCTTGGGAGAGATGAAATCTATACATATTGGGGAAGAAAAGCAAGTAAGGGTGAGAAAAATCCTGAACTTATGTTTATAGATCCCCGCCCTTGGGTAAAAAGAAAACCTTACCTATGGTTACAGTAACAATCGTGGGCAACAGCTTCATAGTAAAAGGCATTTCGGCTGCTTTATTCAGGTCAGGGAGAACCCTTAGTTCCGGTTTTTTGATAATCACGGTTATGTTAAGGCAACACCGCTGAATCACCATTGATTTAAAAATGAAATGATTACGGGGGAAAATAATATGGATAAAAACGGTATTACTATACGCTTGGAATCAGAAGAGGAATACAGAGAAGTAGAATTACTTGTAAGAGAATCCTTCTGGAACGTTTATCGCCCGGGATGCAGTGAGCATTATGTTATCCATGTTCTCCGCGATGACCCTGCATTTGTAAAAGAACTTGATTTTGTAATGAGATCAGGCGAAAGGCTCATAGGACAAAATATGTTTATGAAAACAGTTATAGAATCTGATGACGGAAATAACGTCGATGTTCTTACTATGGGTCCTATCTGT
Organism: uncultured Clostridia bacterium; assembly: GCA_946545645.1. Classification (GTDB taxonomy): domain Bacteria; phylum Bacillota; class Clostridia; order Oscillospirales; family Ruminococcaceae; genus FB2012. Next base: position 127,792 of record CAMNNQ010000051.1, read on the forward strand.
ATTGCCAATGATCTGAAACGGCAGGGATACGGAAAGATCCTGCTTGACTATTCACTGGAAAAGGCAGCAGAAATGGGCTTCGGTGCAGTTCTTTTTGAGGGAAACATCAATTTCTACGGCAAGAGCGGTTTTGACTATGCCCGCAAGTTTGGAATCAGATACCACGATATGCCAGCAGATGCCGATCAATCATTCTTTCTTTGCAGAGAGCTTGTAACGGGTTATCTTGACGGTGTAACAGGGGTTTACCAGACTCCGAAGGGGTATTATGTCAGCAATGATGATGTTGAAGAGTTTGATAAAGCTTTTCCGCCGAAGCAGAAGCTGAAGCTGCCCGGGCAGATATTTGATTGATAAGGCCTGAAAGGTAACAATGGGTAAGAACAGAATGGGGGATTTCGATGGCTTCTGATAAAGAGTACATGGAATTTATTAAGAAACAGCTTTCTGATCTTGATGAGATCAGTTTCAGACCAATGATGGGGGAATACATAGTCCATTACCGTGGAAAAATAGTAGGCGGGATATATGATGACCGCTTTCTTGTTAAGCCTACTGCTTCTGCTAAACGGCTTATGCCCGATGCATCTGCTGAGCTACCGTATGAGGGCGCAAAGGAGATGCTTCTGGTCGATAATGTTGACAGCAGGAGCTTTCTGACAGAACTGCTCACTGCGATGTATGATGAGCTTCCTGCGCCAAAGAAGAAAAAAGGCTGAATAGTATTTTGAATGACGTGCTTCTTGAAAGGGATAATCACATTTGTCCCGGCATAGTCGGAAATGATCCGGATCTGAATAAGAATGGGAGAGAGCATAGATGGCTACTATCAGTGTTTATAAGCAGTTCTTTGAAGCTGAGGGCTGTTTCAACGGCAGAGACCGACATGGGGCTCAGGTCATGCTAATCTCTGATTCTGATGCAGGTCAGTTCAGATACGAGGCTTCGATATCTTTTATTCCGCATGACGATAAAGAAGATTTTGCGGTTTCCTACGATGCATATTTCACTGAGGTTATGTTTGAAGGGAAAGGAAGGCGCTCTAAGAAACGCGAGATCCAGCTTTTGGAGAAGCTCGGAGATCATATCGAAAAGCTGGCCGATCGCTCAGGAGGGAAGGTCTTTCTCAATAAGCCTCTTACTAAGCCTTCTTATGACAAACTAATACAAAATGAAATAAATTTTGTATTTTCTCTTGACAAACAGAAATCAGTGTGATATAATATTTTAGTAAATTTGTGATCACTACATAGAACTACTGTCTGAACTAAGGATGATGGGCTTCTATGAGTTCATAATTTTTGGTTTGGAAGGAGGGCGAATTCAATGAAGGAAGGTATCCATCCTAAGTACGAGGAGACCACTATCACCTGCGCTTGCGGTAACGTGATCAAGACTCGTTCTACCAAGAAGGATATTAAGGTCGAGATCTGCTCGAAGTGCCACCCGTTCTTTACCGGTAAGCAGAAGCTTGTTGACACCGGCGGGCGCGTTGACAGATTCAAGAAGAGATTTAATCTTGACTAAGACTTTAAAGAGCGGTTTGACCGCTCTTTTTTGTTAAGGGAGGTGCTGTCTTTTGGAGGATTACAATACCATAAGGTCTTATGCGGAGAGCAGTTTTATCGAAAAGAAATCCGAGTTCATCGGGCAGATAATGCCCGTCTCGACCGCCGACGAAGCTGTTGCATTTATCAATGATGTCAGAGCCAGACACAGAAAAGCCAGGCATAATGTTTATGCTTACATAACAAGAGACGGCAATACTTCCAGATACTCTGATGACGGAGAACCGCAGGGGACGGGCGGAGTGCCTGTTCTTGATGTTCTCAGAAAAGAAGGTCTGACGGATATCTGTGTTGTTGTTACCAGGTATTTCGGAGGTATCCTTCTGGGAGGCGGCGGATTGGTAAGGGCTTATTCTCATGCCTGCAAGCTGGCAGTTGATGCTGCTGAAAGAATGATAATGTGCAGTTGTTCGCGTTTAAAGGTGTCATGCGATTATTCTCTGTACGGAAAGATCAGCTATGTATTTCCTGAATTTGAAGTCAAGACTATCAATGAGAGCTTTTCTGACGATGTCAGCCTTATACTTCTTGTTAAATCTCATCATATCTCAGAATTTCGGCAAAAACTGACGGATATCGCCGGAGGTAAGCTGACAATTGATGAAGAAAGCGGCCTTTTTGAAAACTTTGCCTGAAAAATCATATTTACATTTAAAGGATTTTTAAATTGCCGAAATGTATAATATTATAGAGTTTAGGTGAAAGGGGCTGATCTTATTACTCCTAGAGAGAATTATGAGGCGTTTGAGCGTCAGTTCCTGTGCGAATATGCCTGCCTTTCCGGCGAAACTAAAGGCAGGGAGCGCCCTGTTGTAAAATGTGAGTACCGTACAGATTTTCAGCGGGATCGTGATAAGATCATACACTGCAATTCTTTCAGAAGGCTTAAACATAAAACCCAGGTCTTTCTGTCTCCGACCGGTGACCACTACCGGACCAGACTTACACATACACTTGAAGTCGGCCAGATAGCCAGGACTATTGCCAGAGCACTGAGGCTGAATGAGGATCTTACTGAAGCTATCGCTATGGGTCATGATCTTGGTCATACCCCTTTCGGCCATGCCGGAGAGAGAGCTCTTGACGCACTTTGCCCGGATGGGTTCCGCCATTATGAGCAGGGAGTGCGTGTCGTTGAGCTCATCGAAAAAGAAGGCAAGGGGCTAGATCTGACCTATGAAGTAAGAGACGGGATACTAAATCACACTAATTCCAAGGCGCATACTCTTGAGGGCTATGTCGTCAGATTTGCTGATGTCATTGCATACATAAATCATGATATCGACGATTCGATAAGAGGGGGTATCATTGCAGAACAAGATATCCCTGCGGACATTACCGATATCCTCGGGCATTCTAAATCTCAGAGGATAACTTCTCTTGTCGGGTCTATAATAAATAAAGGTATTTATATTGAGGACGGCAAGCCGACTATCGGAATGGATAAAGAAATCAATGACGCTTATCAGAAGCTACACCGCTTTATGTTTGAGAGCGTTTATTGTAATCCGAAGTGTAAGTCGGAGGAGTCAAAAGCGCAGAATATGCTCGCCAAGCTCTATGAGTATTTCTGCGACGACGTAAAAGCTATGCCTCCGCTTTATGTCTTACTTGCCGACAGATTCGGTAAGGAGAGAGCTGTTTGCGATTATATCTCCGGAATGACCGACAGATATGCTATCGATCTTTTCTCGGAGCTCTTCATTCCTGTTGAGTGGAAGGTAAGATAACGGTTTACAGGTTGATATTCGCCGGAGAGGAGGGAACACTATGCCGCTTCCTGCGGATTATATAGACAAACTCAAAACTGCAAATCCTATTGCTGATGTTATGGGGACTTATGTCAATCTAAAACGTATGGGAAGAGACTATGTGTGTCTGTGCCCTTTCCATTCGGAGAAAACCCCATCCTGCTATGTGCATCCCGATAAGGAATACTTCCATTGCTTCGGCTGCGGAGCCGGCGGAGATGTTATTACCTTTACGATGCGGTATAACAATCTTGATTACTATGAGGCAGTCAAGCTCCTCGCAGAGCGGGGAGGTATACCGCTGCCGGAATTTTCTGCTCAGGATAATGTCAAAGCATCGGCAAGAAAAAGGATATACGAGATCAATAAAACCGCCGCAAGATTCTTTTACGATATGCTCAGAGCTCCGGAGGGGAAACCCTGCCGGGATTATCTCAGAAAAAGAGGCCTTACTGCCGAGACGATTAAGAAATACGGTATGGGGTTTGCTCCGAATAGCTGGACAGCTTTGAAAAATCATATGCTGTCTGAGGGCTATTCTGAGGATGAGCTTATTCAGGCTAGTCTGATCTCCCGCTCACAGAACGATACGAGGAATACTTACGACTTCTTTGTTTACAGGGCTATGTTCCCGTTTATTGATCTCAGAGGCAATATCGTAGGATTCGGAGGCAGAGCGCTTAAAGTCGATGACAAGCGTAAGTATCTTAACTCAAAGGACACCCCGGCGTATAATAAGAATAATTTTCTATTTTCTATGAATTTTGCCAAGGACGTTTCGGTAAGATCCAAAAAGATCCTGCTTTGCGAGGGTAATATCGACGTTATCTCTCTTAATCAGGCAGGATTTGAAAATGCGGTCGCTTCCTGTGGGACCGCACTGACTCCGGAACAGGCTAAGCTGATCTCTAACTATGCTGATGAAGCTGTAATATGCTATGATTCTGACGAAGCCGGTCAGAAAGCGACAAAAAAGGCTATCAGGCTTCTTCGGGAATGCGGATTGAAGGTCTCTGTCGTAACAATGAACGGAGCAAAGGATCCGGATGAGTTTATCAACAAGTTTGGAAAAGCTAAGTTTGAATTTATACTCTCAAAGGCTGCTGATTCTGTCAGCTTTGAGCTTAAAAAGGCAGAAGATGAGTCAGGCGTTTCCAACGAGGCGGGGAAAAATGACTTTATGAAAAAAGCCTGCGATATTATCGTCGGTATAAAATCTCCGATCGAGAGGGATATCTACATATCTAAGCTCGCCAGAGAACAGGGAATTTCAAAACAGGCAATAGAAGAACAGATCAACTCAATGCTTCGTAAGGACTTTTATACGAAGCACAAAAAGCTCCAGGAGCAGGCTGCCGGTCTTGCTGCTAAGCGTGACCCGCTGAATCCTGATGCAGTTATGCACCCCAGGGAGAGCCGTGCTGAAAAACAGTTGATATTCTATATATATAGTAACCCCGATAAATGCTCGTATATCCTCAGCAAGCTCCCTGCTGACAGATTTGTCACCGAGCTGAATGCAAGAATATACGATTCCTTGACTAAGAAGATCATCTCTGGAGAGGATTTTTCCTTTTCTTCTTTTGCTGATGAATTTACTCCGCAGCAGGTAGACAGGATAGCGGCGATCATCTCAGAGCAGAGGGATATGGGGATCGATTCTCAGGTAGCAGAGGATTGTATGGCTCTTCTGCTGAAAAGCACAGAGCCTGCAGAAGATGCTTCTTCCGGAGATATCTCTGACGACGACCTTCTCAGCATGATATCCAGACTAAGAAACGGTAATTGATTCAGGAAAAAATAAATGACAGGAGAGTAAACAATATGTCTGAAAACAAAAAGCAGATCATGGAAAACCTCATGGAACAAGGAAAGCAGAACGGTAAGCTGACAGCAAAGGAGATCACCGATGCTCTCGAAAAACTTGATTTTGATGTTGAGCAGATCGACAATTTCTACGATAACTGCACAGCACTCAATATCGAGATCATCGACGATATCGTTCCGGATGATACTCTTGTACTTGTAAATCCGGAGGATGAGATGTCTCCGGACGATGTAGATATCGGTCTTTCAACTGACGGCATCGCTATTGACGATCCTGTAAAGATCTATCTGAAAGAGATAGGTCGTGTTCCGCTCCTTACTTCCGAAGAAGAAATACAGCTTGCAGAGAAGATGTCCGGCAATAACGAAAAAGAAGCCTCAAATGCAAAGAAGAGGCTTGCCGAGGCTAACCTCAGACTTGTTGTCTCGATCGCGAAGAGATATGTCGGCCGCGGAATGAGCTTCCTTGACCTCATTCAGGAAGGTAATATGGGCCTTATCAAGGCTGTTGAGAAGTTTGATTACACCAAGGGCTTTAAGTTCTCAACTTATGCTACATGGTGGATCAGGCAGGCTATAACAAGAGCAATCGCCGATCAGGCCAGAACTATCCGTATCCCTGTCCATATGGTTGAGACTATAACTAAAGTCAAGAAAGTTTCCAGCCAGCTCCTTCATGAGAACGGCCATGATCCGTCCCCTGAGGAGATCGCTGACAAGCTGGAAATGTCTGTTGACAGAGTGAGAGAGATCATGCGTATCGCTCAGGATCCTGTTTCTCTCGAAACACCTATCGGTGAAGAGGAGGATTCTCATCTCGGTGACTTCATCCCCGATGAAGAGGCTCCTGCTCCGGCAGAAGCTGCTTCGCAGGTCCTTCTTAAGGAGCAGCTTGATCAGGTGCTCTCGACTCTTACTGACAGGGAGGAGAAGGTTCTCAGGCTTCGTTTCGGTCTTGAAGACGGAAGAGCCAGGACTCTTGAAGAGGTCGGTCAGCAGTTCAACGTAACCAGAGAGCGTATCAGACAGATCGAGGCTAAAGCCCTGAGAAAGCTTCGCCATCCCAACAGGAGCAATAAGGTAAGAGATTATCTTGAATAATTATTTGAGCGCGGGATATACTGTTTTTGGAGGATTTTTATGCAGTTGACACTTGAAGCGGATTATGCAGTCAGGATCGTTTCGGTCCTCTGTTTGGAGAACGGCAGAGCCGATGCTAAAACTATTTCGGAGAAAGCCTTTGTATCGCTGCGCTTTGCTTTGAAAATACTCCGTAAGCTAGTCTCCTGCGAGATCGTAGAATCCTTTAAGGGAACCCAGGGCGGATATGTTTTGAAACATTCACCTTCCGAGATCAATTTAAGGCAGGTAATCGAAGCAATAGAAGGTACATATTATTTTTCGAGATGCCTTTCGCCCGACGGGAAATGCAGCCGCGGAATGTCCGGAGTTTGCAGTTATCAGCGTGTCTTTGGCGAGATCACAGATATAGTTCGTGACAAGTTGGAGAGTTATACCTTTGAGAAGATGCTGGCATCTCAGGAAGAGATAAATGATGAGATGCTGCCGGAAAAAGAAAAAACATCTGCTTGTTGATGATAGTAGAAAAAAACGGCACAGAGGGCTTAAATTAGCTGTCTGTGCTGCTTTATTATGCCTTGTTTGCGCCGCAGTTTCCGTATATCTGCTGCGTGAACGAGGGATATTATTCGATGATGCGCCGCCGCTTAACAGGTATCCCTGCCGGGGAGCTTATGTTACAGAAAAAACAGGTAAAATCAATTGGGGACTGTTCAATGAAAAATACATTGATTTTGTATATATAAGATCTACTGCCGGAGCGGCTTATGTAGACAGCAGATTCTATGATAACAAGAAAAGCTGCAGCAGCTGCGGCCTTCCTGTCGGATTTGTTCACGATCTTGATCCTAAGACGGACGGCAGGGAACAGGCCTTGGCATATCTCAGGGCAGTAGGCTCTCTTGATGGCAAATTGCTGCCTATTCTTGATATCAGAAGATCGTTTATTGAAAAGATAACGGGCGTAGACGCGAGAACGATATCTGTCAAGGCCAAAGACTTTTCGGATTGTATTTTTTCATCATTTGGCTGTAAAACAGTATTGATGCTTGATAAAGACACGTATGATATTCTCAAAGACAGGATGAACAACTTTTTCATTGCAGTGTATGGAAAGAATAACGATACTGCGGAATTCGGCTGGCAGCTCCTTGCCTACGGAAACAATGGCCGTTCGTCTGGGATCGAAGACAGCAGATGCAGATATATCAGCTTGTGTGCCGGTAAAGATGTCAAGGCAGAGGACTTTCTTCAAATGTTTACGGTTAAAAGGAAAAATATATTGAATTTCACAAAAAAATTTCCAGAAAGCTCTTTATTTTTGTAAAATAGTGTGATATAATAATTGTAGGCAAAAATGTCAACATTTATTTTGAACAGAGAAACGGGGTGTGCTGATTGAATGATCTTCAAAACGGGAACAGTGAGCTCGAGCTTATTTTTTCCGATTCTCTGGAAATGAGCATCAGGGATTTTCTTAATCAGATGATGATATATAATTCAGGTATCAAAGAGATCAGAACAAAACTGGAGATCCTTGATGAGGAATTTCAGACTAAGTATTCATATAATCCGATTCACCATATCGAGTCAAGGCTCAAATCCATAAAGAGCATTATAGATAAGGTCAAAGAAAAAAAACTGGATGTTACGCTTGAGAACATACGGAGCAATATAACAGATATCGCCGGTATCAGAGTAATATGTAACTATCTTGATGATATTTACAAGATAGAAAAAATGCTTTTGGCTCAGAATGATGTCACTCTTCTTCGCAGGAGGGATTATATCAAGAACCCTAAACCCTCCGGATATCAAAGCCTTCACCTGATCGTAGAGGTCCCTATCTTTCTTTCTGACGGTTCGAGTCCTATCCCCGTTGAGATACAGATACGGACTATCGCTATGGATTTCTGGGCAAGTCTGGAGCATAAACTCAAATATAAGTCGGATAACGAAGTCGCCGAGGATGTCAGATATCGTCTGAAGATCTGCGCAAAAGCTATTCAGGAACTCGATACAGAGATGCAGAATATCAATAATCTTATTGCAGACAGGAACAATGGCTCAGAGAAATGACTTTTTGCAATTCATACATATTTCAACGCCTTGTTTTGGTATAAAAGTCAAAGTTTTGAAAAACTATTGACAGTAATTTGTAAATAGTTTATAATTACAATGTGCGAAATAATATGCTTTTATTTCGGTCAATCCCATTCGCGGAGGTTTGTTTATGAATATAAAAGAAGCCAAGCAGCAGATCCAGAACGCTATAACTGCATATCTTATGAAGGATGAGTTCGGCGAATACAGGATCCCGCTGGAAAGACAGCGCCCGGTTTTCCTTATGGGAGCTCCCGGTATCGGCAAGACCGCCATTATGGAGCAGATCGCTCAGGAGACCGGTATCAGCCTTGTTGCATATTCAATGACCCATCATACCAGACAGTCTGTTCTCGGACTGGCTCAGATAGTTCACAGAAACTATACCGGTGCTGATTTCCAGATCTCCGAGTATACTATGAGTGAGATCGTTGCTATGCTTTATGATACCATTGAAGCAACAGGTATCAAGGAAGGTATTCTTTTCCTCGATGAGATCAACTGCGTTTCTGAATCTCTGGCGCCTGTAATGCTCCAGTTCCTGCAGTACAAGATGCTCGGTAAGCATCAGATCCCTCACGGTTGGGTCGTATGTACTGCCGGTAACCCACCTGAGTTCAATAAATCTGTAAACGAGTTTGACGTCGTTACACTTGACCGACTCAAAAAAATCGATGTCGAGCCTGATTTCAAGATATGGAAGGAATATGCCTACAAGCAGCATATACATACAGCCATCACCTGCTTCCTGGAGAGCAAAGAGGATGACTTCTATCATATCGGTAAAGATAAAAAAGGCAATATCGTCAGCTTTGTGACGGCCAGAGGCTGGGAAGATCTTTCAGAAATGATGCTTCTTTATGAAGAGGACGGTATCAATATCGATAATACCCTTGTTGAACAGTATATCCAGGATATCCCTATAGCATCGAGATTCCTGGCATATTACAGCAAGTATGTTGAATACTATAATAAGTATTATGTAGACGACATCCTTGACGGAAATGTTTCGGAGGATATTATAGAATCCGCAAAACTGGCCGATCCTGATGAGAAACGCCTGCTGTTCGGTATGATCATCGAGAGCGTTTCCAGAACAATGAAGGAAAGCCTTGAAATGGAAAAGATGCTCAAGCAGCTTCATCCTATCCTTCAGGACACTATTGCCAGACTTAATGCAAACTTCTCTAACCGTGAGATCCTTTCGCAGCATATCATGAGAGAGCAGGCTAAGCTGGAAAAGCTGTCAAGAGCCCGTGTAATCTCTCCTGCCAACAAGAGAATAATGCACTGGATCATCTATAGCCTCGGTATCTATATGGACAAGACTACCAAGTGCAGAGATAACCCGAGAGCTGTTCAGTGCGTAATGCAGGAATTCGGTGTAACGCTTAATAAGATGATCGCTGTTACCGACCAGGCAATTAAGAAAATGCAGAATGCTTTTACATTCGTTGAGGCGGTTTACGATAACGGCGACGAGATGAGCTATCTCTACAATGAGATGAAAATGTGCTATCATTGTCAGAAATTCATGCACAAATACGGCTTTGAGGATTATTTCGGAGGGCCTACACATGCTGTCGATTTCTCCAAGATCGAACATCTTGCCCTCAACCCGAATGCCAGAGATTGATAAATATAACTCCCGGAGAGTCAGAGACGATCCGGGAGTTGTTTTTTATTCGTCGTCACATTCAATTATGACGATGCCTTTTTCGCTGCCTTCATGTAAAGGTTCTTCACGGAATGAATGATCTGAATTCGTTATTTCTTCTGTTAGCGGTAGAAGTTCAAACATCCTTCCGCAAAAGGGAGCAAGTATCAGTTCCGGTGTGTCAAGAAAGCCATGGCTGATATATCTTTCAGGCAATTCGGGCTTATGGACTGATCCGCTGTAAATATCCCACTCACTGTTTAAAAGCTCAGAGAGTATACCTCTCTCTCCGAGAGGTAAGGAGATCACTTTTTCTTTATCTGAGAAATTGAATACACAGACTATCACTTCATCTCCGCATATTCTTTCGTAGGCGTAAACACATTCGCTTTCATCATTTACTATGAGCCAACGGAAACTTTCGCTGTTGTAATCTCCGCAATATAGCGCCGGGCGGGAAGTATAGAGCTCACCGAGCTTTCCGAAATACTCTCTGAAACTGTCGTGCTTCGGGTATTTGAGCATGAACCAATCCTGTTCTTTAGTTTCGTCCCATTCACGGAACTGCGCGAACTCGCTGCCCATAAATGTCAGCTTTTTACCGGGATGAGTGAAAAGATACATATAGAACGACCTTGCCTGCGGAAATTTATCTTCATAGTCACCCCACATTTTCTGGATGATCGTCGCTTTACCGTGAACATTCTCGTCATGTGAAAAGGGGAGAAGATATAGCTCGTTATAGAAATACATCATTGAGAAAGTCAGCTTGTGATAGTGAACAGGGCGCTCAGCAGGCGGAGTTTTAAGGAAATTAAGAGTGTCGTGCATAAATCCGAGATCCCATTTATAGTCGAAGCCCAATCCGCCGTATTCTACGGGGGCTGTGATCTTTGGAAAAGCAGTTGAATCTTCGGCAATCAGCATAGCAGTCGGGTGGCGCTGCCTTAGGCCGCTGTTCATTCGCTTTATAAAATCCAAAGAAGTCGGATTTACACCTCGGTGTTCGTCTCCCATCCAGTAGATAGCACGGCTTATTGCATCCATTCGCAGGCCGTCGGCATGGTATTTTGTCAGCCAGTAGTCAGCAGCCGACATCATAAAGCACATTACTTCGCGGCGGGAGAAGTTGAAGTTGCAGGTCCCCCATTCGCTGATAGTTACGTTGCTGTTATTGTATTCATAAAGCTCGCTTCCGTCGTATTTTATAAGAGCGTAATCGTCTATCGCAAAATGCACCGGAACAAAATCCAGAATTACTCCGATACAGCTCTGATGGCATTTATCTATTAGCTCCATAAGCTGTGCTGCCGTTCCGTAACGAGATGTAGGAGCGAAAAAACCGGTGTTCTGGTATCCCCAGGAAACATCTGCCGGGTGC
>CAMNNQ010000052.1 GCA_946545645.1 uncultured Clostridia bacterium
CGTCAAGAACTACACGCCGGATAAGAAAAACCTGCCGGTGCTGTTAAAGGCGCTGTTCACCCTCGAGGCTGACGTATATGATCTGGGCGAGGAATCCTTTGCGGAAATGCTGGGCATAGCCGTTTCGGATGACGGTGAATATATCACTGATCTGCCGGAGTTTGACAAGCTCCTGCGCAAAAGCCCTGACAAGGTGCTGCTTGCGGTATGCTCCGTCAGCACCGAAGGCTGTATGCTGAACGCTCATGACTGGTACGGCCACCCGGAAGAGAACCAGCGTCTCAACGACTGGTACGCTGTCCTTACTGACCTCGGCTACTCTATGTCCGACGATGAAAAAGCCCTGCTAGATGGGTCACATGAATGTTTTAAGGAGGAAGAAAAATAATGTCAGTAAAGATCAACACACTTGAAATAGAGAATGTCAAGCGCATCAAGGCGGTGCAGCTTGCACCCACTAAAAACGGCCTGACGGTCATCGGGGGCGGGAACGCCCAGGGCAAGACCTCGGTGCTGGATGCTATCGCCTGGGCTCTGGGCGGTGACAGTTTCCGCCCCTCTGCTCCGGCAAGGGAGGGCGCTGTCGGAGATCCTAAGCTGAGAGTCACTCTCGACAACGGCATCGTCGTGGAACGCTCCGGAAAGAACAGCAGCCTGAAAGTCATCGACTCCACCGGAAATAAGGGCGGTCAGCAGCTGCTCAATTCTTTCATCGAAAAGCTTGCGCTCGACCTGCCGAGATTCCTGAACGCATCGAACCGCGAAAAAGCAGATACGCTGCTCCGTATCATCGGCGTCGGAGAGAAGCTCTATCAGCTGGAACAGGAAGAAGAATTACAGTACAACCGACGCACCGAGATCGGGCGCATCGCAGACCAGAAGGCGAAATTTGCTGCGGAGCTGCCGAACTTTCCGGGGCTGCCGGCTGAACCGGTGTCACCGTCGGAGCTGATCGCACAGCAGCAGGAGATACTCGTCCGCAACGGCGAGATCCGCAGGAAGATCGAGCAGAAGGAGCACTACGCTCACCAGCTGGAGCTTGCTAAGGCAGAGTATGAGCGTGCGCAGCGCGAGGCGGAACGGCTGAGTCAGCTTCTGGCTGCTGCCGAGAACAACTACAAGCTCGCCTGCATTGACACTGAGGATCTCCGCGAGGAGAGCACAGCAGAGCTGGAAAAGAACATCGCCGAGATCGACGAGCTCAACACAAAGATAAGAGCCAACATCAACAGAGACTATGCCCAGAACGAGGCCGAGGAGTTCCGCAAGGAGTATGATACTCTGACTGCCGACATCGAGCGCATCCGAGGAGAGAAAAAGGCTCTGCTTGACGGTGCCGAGCTGCCGCTCCCCGGCTTGTCCGTGGAAAAGGGAGAGCTGATCTATAACGGCCAGAAGTGGGACTGCATGAGCGGCGCCGAGCAGCTGATCGTTGCGACATCTATCGTCCGCAAGCTCAACCCGGAATGCGGCTTCGTCCTTCTGGACAAGCTGGAGCAGCTCGATACTGACACTCTTACGGCTTTCGGCAAATGGCTGGAGGCTGAGGGCTTGCAGGCGATCGCCACCAGAGTGAGCAAGGGCGATGAGTGCAGTATCATCATTGAAGACGGTATGTCGATGATCCCCGAGGTCAAGACAGAACAGAAAACTTGGAAAGCAGGTGCATTTTAAATGAATATCACAACAGGCATCCAGAATAAGCCGATCAAGACGGTGATCTACGGCCCTGAGGGGATAGGCAAGACCACTTTTGCAGCACAGTTCCCGAAGCCCCTTTTCATCGACACTGAGGGCAGCACAGCAAGGCAGAACGTGGCAAGAACCGACGCACCGACGAGCCTTGCGATGCTCACCTCGATACTTACCGAGCTCAGAAGCAACGACCACGGCTTTAAAACGATAGTCCTTGATACGGCTGACTGGGCTGAAAAGCTCTGCATCAAGGCAGCGTGCAGCAAGAAGGAGGGGATCTCCGGCATCGAGGACTTCGGCTACGGCAAGGGCTATGTCTATGTGTATGAGGAAATGGGGCGCATCCTCAACCTGCTGTCGGATATCTGGGAGCACGGGCTGAACATCGTCATAACCGCCCACGCAGCTATCAGAAAGTTCGAGCAGCCCGACGAGATGGGATCCTATGACCGCTGGGAGCTGAAGCTCATCAACTCGCCCAAGTGCAACGTCTGCGCTATGCTGAAAGAATGGGCTGATATGGTGCTTTTCGCCAACTACAAGACCTACTCCGTAGCCGTGGATAAGGACGGCAAGAAGCGCAAGGCTCAGGGCGGCGGTGAACGTGTGATGTACACCGCTCATAATCCCTGCTGGGATGCCAAGAACCGCTTCGGGCTGGCTCCCGAGCTGCCCTTTGATTTCGGACAGATAGCGCACCTTTTCGGTGCGGCACCTGCACCTGCTCCGGCACCTCAGCCGGCGATCCACAGCGCACCCCAGACGAGAGCAGAAGTGCCTCAGCAGACAACTGCACCTGCACCCGTTCAGACACCTGCCCCGATGCAGACTGTTCCGGCAGCACCGCAGCTGAACATCCCGGACACGCTCCCTCCGGCTCTGAAAGATCTGATGAGAGTGAACGGAGTTGATGAATCGGATATCCGGCTTGTGGTATCGCAGAGAGGCTATTTCCCATACGACACGCCGCTCACAAACTACCCGCCGGATTTCATCGAGGGCGTGCTTATAGCGGCCTGGGGACAGATGCTGCCGCTCATCAAGGAAAATCAGAAAGAGCCGTTCACCGATGGCGTACCGTTTTAAGGAGGATATATAAATGGATGATTTCAGAGAGTATGGCTGGGATGACGAGATAAGCGATGAAGGCAAGGAGTTTGTCCTGCTGCCCGAAGGTAACTATGACTTCACGGTGAGCAAAGTTGACCGAGCCCGCCACAACGGCTCGGAGAAGGTGCCGCCCTGCAACATGGCTAAGGTAACGGTCACGGTCTGGGGAACACAGGACTGCATCGAGATCACCGAGAACCTGTTCCTGTGCAACAAGTTTGAATGGAAGCTTTCGCAGTTTTTCCTTGCACTTGGCCTGAAAAAGCACGGCGAGCCTCTGCGAATGAACTGGAGAGCCGTCCCGGGAAAGAGGGGCAAGTGCCATGTGTATGTTGATACATATACAAAGACGGACGGCTCCGAGGGCAAGTCAAATAAGATCAAAAAGTTCTACGCCTACGATGAGCAGGTGGAGACACTGAGTTCCAAGGGAGGACAGCCTGCATATCAGGCACAGACCTATCAGCAGCAGCAGCCTGTCTATCAGCAGACCTATCAGCAGCCTGTCTATCAGCAGACCTATCAGCAGCCGCAGCAGACCTATCAGCAGCCGCAGCAGGCATATCAGCAGCCTGCTGCTAACGGCTGGAAGCCGGGTAGCTTCTGATGGAGCTGAGGCCTTATCAGAGAGAGGCCAGGAATGCCGTTTTCACCGAGTGGGATAAGGGCAACAGCAAGACGCTGCTTGTCCTTCCCACCGGAACGGGCAAGACCATAGTCTTCTCTGATGTAACCCAGGAGTGTGTCCGCAGAGGAGAGAGGGTGCTGATACTCGCCCACAGGGGCGAGCTTCTCGATCAGGCTGCGGACAAGCTCAAACGTGCGACAGGACTTGTATCGGCGGTCGAAAAGGCAGAGCAGAGCTGTCTCGGCAGCTGGTACAGGGTCGTTGTCGGAAGCGTGCAGACGCTTATGCGCGAGAAACGGCTCGCAGGATTCTCAGAGGACTACTTCGACGACATCATCATCGACGAGGCGCACCATGCTGTAAGTGACAGCTATCAGAGAGTCCTCGGGCATTTTTCATCGGCTAAGGTGCTGGGCGTTACCGCAACGCCCGACAGAGGTGACATGAAGAACCTCGGTCAGGTCTTCGACAGCCTGGCTTATGAGTACACTCTGCCGAAGGCGATAAAGGAGGGCTATCTGTCACCGATCAAAGCCGTTACGATCCCGCTGAAGCTCGATCTCTCAGGAGTAGCGATGCAGTCGGGCGACTTCAAGGCATCGGATATAGATACTGCTCTTGATCCTTACCTTTATCAGATAGCCGATGAGATGATAAACTACTGCAAGGATCGCAAGACCGTTGTGTTCCTGCCGCTTATAAAGACCTCACAGAAGTTCAGGGATATACTTAACAGTAAGGGGTTCAAGGCGGCTGAGGTCAACGGTGAGAGCGACGACAGAGCGGAGATCCTCAGGGATTTTGACGAGGGCAAATACAACGTCCTCTGCAACAGTATGCTTCTGACCGAGGGCTGGGACTGTCCCTCTGTGGATTGCATAATCGTGCTGCGGCCAACAAAGGTCAGGGCACTCTACTGTCAGATGGTAGGCCGAGGCACAAGGCTCTGCGAGGGCAAGGAGAACCTGCTGCTGCTGGATTTCCTGTGGCACACAGAACGCCACGAGCTCTGCCGCCCTGCACATCTGATCTGCGAGAGCGAAGAGGTCGCAAAGAGAATGACCGAGAACATGGCTGATCAGGCAGGCTGTGCTATGGACATCGAAGCCGCCGAGAAGCAAGCTGCTGAGGATGTTGTCGCAGACAGGGAACGAGCACTGGCTGAGAAGCTCAAAGCAATGCGCAGCCGCAAGCGCAAGCTGGTGGATCCGCTCCAGTATGAGATGAGCATCCAGGCAGAGGACCTGTCCTCTTACGTTCCCGCCTTCGGCTGGGAGTGCGCTCCGCCGTCAGAAAAGCAGAAAGCACAGCTTGAAAAAGCAGGTATCTTCCCGGACGAGATCGACAATGCAGGCAAGGCCTCACTTATCCTTGACCGGCTCGCCAAGCGCAGGACAGAGGGTCTGACCACTCCGAAGCAGATACGTCTGCTGGAGAACAAAGGCTTCCTGCACGTCGGAGAGTGGAGCTTTGATGCTGCCAACAAAATGATATCAAGAATTGCGGCCAACAACTGGTGCGTGCCGAGGGGCATAGTGCCTAAGGACTACAAACCGGAGGCCGCAGCGACAGGAGGAAATGAATTTGAACGGCTCGCTTTTGGAAATTCTTAAATACATCCCCGCCTCGGACTGCACCTATCAGGAGTGGCTGAGTGTCGGTATGGCTCTCAAGCATGAGGGCTATACCGCTGCCGACTGGGACTCCTGGTCGAGATCTGACAGCCGCTATCACAGCGGCGAGTGTGAGATAAAGTGGTCGGGCTTCAACGGCTCGGCGGAGCCTGTGACAGCCGGTACGATCGTGCAGATGGCCAAGGACAGAGGCTGGTCTCCGGCAGGTGAGTTCCGTGAGCTGGACTGGGACAGTGAGATCAGCTACGAGGGCGATGACAGCGGCGTGCAGCTCACTACCGGTGAGGGCGTTCCGTTCAGAGAGCCGGCAATATGGGATCCTGTGAATGAGATCAGGACATACCTTGAAACGCTCTTTGAAGCCGGAGAGAATGTCGGCTACGTCACCGAGACCTGGGAAAGTGAGGATAAAGGCAAGCGTAAGTATCTCCCCACCAAGGGAGCCTGCGACCGCACAGCCGGTGAGCTGATCGCGCTGCTCAACAGCTGCGGCGGTGATATCGGCTCAGTGCTCGGTGACTACAATCCCGAAGCCGGAGCCTGGATCCGCTTCAATCCGCTGGACGGCAAAGGCGTCAAGAACGAGAACGTCACAGACTACCGCTATGCTCTTGTGGAGAGCGACAGTATGCCTCTTGAACAGCAGAACGCCGTCATCCGAGAGCTGGAGCTGCCGGTGGCGATGCTCGTATACAGCGGCGGCAAGAGCCTGCACGCTATCGTCAGGATAGATGCTCCGAACTACGAAGAATACCGCAGACGGGTGGATTACTTATACAAGGTCTGCAAGGAGAACGGGCTCGACATCGACAAGCAGAACCGCAACCCCTCGCGTCTGAGCCGTATGCCCGGTGTAGTGAGAAACGGTAAGAAGCAATTTATTGTAGATAAGAACATCGGCAAGGAGAGCTATGCCGAGTGGAAAGATTACATTGAGTCTATAAACGACGATCTTCCTGACGAGGAGAGCCTTGCAAGCGTCTGGGATAATCTGCCGGAGCTTGCGCCGCCGCTCATTGACGGTGTGCTGCGGCAGGGGCACAAGATGCTCATAGCAGGACCCTCCAAGGCGGGTAAGAGCTTTGCACTGATCGAGCTGTGCATCTCGCTTGCAGAGGGTATCAAGTGGCTCGGCTTCGGCTGCGCTCAGGGCAGAGTGCTGTATGTCAACCTGGAGCTTGACCGCGCAAGCTGCCTGCACCGCTTCAAAGACGTCTATACCACGATGCAGGTAAGTCCCGACAACCTCGGAAAGATAGACATCTGGAACCTGAGAGGGCGCAGCGTCCCGATGGATCAGCTCGCGCCAAAGCTCATACGCCGGGCGCAGAAAAAGAATTACATCGCTATCATCATCGACCCGATCTATAAGGTCATCACCGGCGACGAGAACTCGGCCGATCAGATGGCAAAGTTCTGCAACCAGTTCGACAAGGTCTGCACCGAGCTGGGCTGCTCCGTGATCTACTGCCACCACCACAGCAAGGGCAGTCAGAGCGGCAAGCGGTCTATGGACAGAGCCTCCGGATCCGGAGTATTCGCAAGAGACCCGGATGCGCTCCTTGACCTCACCGAGCTGGAGATCACCGACGGCCTGCGCAAGCAGCAGGAGGACAAGGCGGCCTGCAAGGTCATATATGAGTGGCTCTGCCGTTTTAACAAGCAGGATACCGTCTCGGAAGACGACCGCTTCTCTGCTGCCGTGCTGCGCGACACAGCTCAACGTGAGCTGCCGGAGCAGTCCTTCAAGCTGATGACGCAGGACGTCGAAAAAGCAAAGAGCATCGTCCGCACCCGCACTGCCTGGCGCATCGAGGGCACGTTCAGAGAGTTCCCCAAGCTTCCGCCGCTGAACCTGTGGTTCGATTATCCCGTTCACAAGGCAGATGAAGAGGGCGTGCTGAAAGATGCAGAGTATGAAGGGGAGTATGACCCGAAGAAAAACCTTGGCAGAAAGAAAAGCAAAAAAGAGCTTAAAGCTGAACGCAGCTCTGATATAGAAGTGACATTTGAAGGACAACAGGATGACGGCTCTGCAAGCATCAAGGATATGGCTGAGGCCACGGGGAAAAGTGAGGATACTATCCGCAGACACCTTAAAGAGCACGGCGGCTTCTGGATCGAAAATGGAAAATGCGGGCGCAAGGAACAAGCCGCAAAAACGGAATAATGCGTCTGCATCAAATTAGATGCAAAACCGAGAATTACCGTTTTTGCGGCAACGAAACGCAAAACCGAGAATTACCGTTTTTGCGTGAGACGCACGCAAGTATATTATTATCATAATATATTTTGCGGCTGTGAGTACGCCGCAAAAATATGATTTCAAATAATCAACGCACGCGCACGAGGAGGTGCAGACAATGACTGAATTCTTTCTCCCCCTGAAAAAGATACCCACCGTCACCAGTCAGCAGAAGGGCATCGACGGCAGGGACGGTGTGAGGGTCTATACCAAGGACGAGGTCAGAGCCGCGAAGCTGATCTTCCTTGGACTGCTCTCAAAGCACGCTCCGCCGGAGCCGCTGACGGGGGCAGTCAGACTGACGACCAAGTGGTGCTATCTCACACGAACTCACCGGGACGGCGAGTACAAGATCACCCGCCCCGACACCGACAACACGGTAAAGCTCTTCAAGGACTGCATGACTGCCGCCGGCTTCTGGCTGGACGATGCACAGGTGGCCAGCGAGATCACCGAGAAATTCTGGGTGCGGGAGAGCCCCTCCGGCATCTATGTGAGAGTGGAGGAGCTGGAATGACGATTGGTGAAGTGAAAAAGGCTCTCGGCCGGAGAGTGACCTTCCGGGGAGCGGAGTATATCCTGACCGGCTGCATTATCCGCCGGGACTCAAGGGACGGCAGCTTTTTCTATCAGGCGGAGCTTACGGACACTACGACAGGCAAGAGCAGAGTTATAGCAAGACTGGAGGAGGTTTATATATGAAGATAACGATAACCGTGCCGGACAAGCTGTTCCGGAAGGATATAGAGGGCCGCTTTCAGGATTTCTTCGGGCGGGTGATTGTTGACATTGCTGACAGTCTGGACAACGAAAGCACGGATCTATGCGGACGATACGAGCTGGAGACAGCTGTGTTTTTACAGAATGCATTCGCTCACGGACAGTACGATGAAGAGGAGGATTGAAATGGATATCTACGAAGCATTTACAAGTGAAAATGAGCAGAAGGAAGAGCTCACCGACCGCCACTGGAACGAATGCCGGCAGATAGCACTCTATGACGATGAGTTGAGGCAGGCGCTCGATCTGCTTTCGGAGTGCTACGGGGCGCTGAACGCCCTCAGGACGCTCGCACCGAGCCTCCCCCGAGATGTGCAGGACTACATTGAGGAGGTTTGCATCAGGATAGACAGCCTCAGGGAAGAGTCAGCCAGAACAACAGAGGTGCAGAACAATGAGTGATACTATGAAGCCCTGCCCATTCTGCGGGCGGAAAGCGTGTGCTGCAAAGGATGATTATGGCAAGGTGCTGATCTTCTGCGAGACCTGTGGATTGTACTTTGGCATTTCGATCGAAGATGGCTGCGAACTTGTTGACGGATGGAGGGCAACCTTTCCCGACGTGGAGACGGCTGTAACAGCATGGAAAGAGAGAGCAGACATCAATCCCGAAAAGGATCGCGAGGAACTGCGGAGGACGAAGGAGCTGCTTGAAAACAGAGAGTGCTATATTCGTGACCTTGAACACGAGCTGGGTTATGATACGCGCATCGAGGAGGTGCAGGATGATGAATAACAAATTGAAGCTGAAGCCTTGCCCGTTCTGCGGCAGTGATGATGTCTATATCCGAGTACACTGCAATGAGGAAGGAGAGGAAGTAGGCGCTCAGATAGAGTGCCATGGCTGTGTGTCTATCTATGTACATTCAGAGGCAATCAATCTGAAAGAGCTTGTATCGGCGTGGAACCGAAGGGCAGATGTCAAACGTGAATACTCCCTCTGCTGGAGCAAACAAGGGTTATATCCTGACGGCTTCAGTGGTATGAAAGTTGGTTATACTTGCCCTTATTGTCATAAGTATGTGCCGTATGCCGGGAGATACTGCGGCAAGTGCGGTGAAAGAGTGCTTGGAGGTGACGAATAATGCGTGAGATACTTTTCAGAGCGAAAGCAATCAACCGTGACCCTGACCGTGAATATCGCACCGACTATAAAAATGGCGATTGGGTGTATGGACTGATTTCAAAACTATACGATGAAGGAAGTCATAAGAGATACAATTTTCTCTTTGCTGAAATGACTAACGAAAGCGGTGTCAGCGGCATCGACGTCGATTACAAAACAATCGGACAGTACACAGGTTTGACCGACAAGAACGGCGTGAAAATCTTCGAGGGGGATATAGTGAGTTATGGCAGGACATTGCACAAGGTTGTATTTTGCAATATAAACGGGTGCGCATTTTTCGGCATAGCAATGCCCGAAAGAGGAGAAATATGGAGATTTGACGCTTCAACCCCCTGCGATAGAATGAAGGTCATCGGCAACATCCACGACAACCCGGAGCTGATAGGAGGTGACGAGTGATGTTTAAACTTGCTTTTATTTATGATGATTTCATCTATCCAAAAAGAGACTATTACTTAGGCGGGTCATATACATTTCAGGGAGAAAAGTATGCGTGTATCGGTAATCGAGAAAATGCAAAGCAATTCAAATCTAAAAAGGTTGCCGAAAATGTATATAAAAAAATATATGCGAGCTGCACAAACGTTCCAAAAAAATACGAAATAGAGGAGGTATAACAAATTGCCCGAATTGAGGTGCAAAAATGGACGGAGGTGAGCAGGAATGACAGCTAAGGAATACTTACAGCAGGCCTTTCGCATCGACCGGGAGATTAGGGTCAGGATATCCGAGCTTGAAGCGATGCGTTCAGCTCTGCACGGCAGGGGAGTACGCTATGACGGCAGCGGCGGTGAGCCTGCCGAT
>CAMNNQ010000053.1 GCA_946545645.1 uncultured Clostridia bacterium
CTTGTATCCAAGATTGGTCAGCGTCCACCAGACAAGGCCGGAGCAGTCGATACCCTGAGCTCTTGTCTGAGCTTCCGTTTTTAACGTATACGGTGTAGAGTAAGGGTTGCCGCCTTTTGTGCCATAGGTGTATTTTGTTCCAAGCAGCTGCGCTGCCTGTGCGATGATCTTATCCCTGCTTGGGAACTCGATCTTTGCAGCATCTGCTGTAATTACGCCCGACATAGAACTGCCGAGCATAGAAAAAGCGCAGAGACCTGCCATGATCCCTGCGCCGATCCGCTTTATTATCTTTTTACCGATCATTATTCTCATTTCTCCTTTACAAAAATAGCCGGACATTTCTGCCCGGCTTCGTCATATTCGGCTTTACGTTAATCGGAGATCGTCCAATTTCTGTATTTGCCGTTTTCGTCATAATCGTACCAGATATCATCCTTGAATGGAGTCAGACCATTATCGTTTCCGTCAAACATCCTCGTACAGTATTCACTGTTTTCAAGGAATGATCTGCCTTGTGTATCAAGCACATACCATGTGCCATTTACTTTCACCACATTATATGTGTGACCGTACCAATCGTTTTTAGTGGCGAATGCATATGCACATTCAAGCCCTATGCCCTTGCATACGAAGTAGGTCTCCATAGAGTAGTACACACATGAGCCCCAGCCGTTTGCCCTCATCCACTTGTATACTGCAACTGCCTTTCCATAGTCGGTTCCGTCATGTTTCAACCCCTTGCCGATCTTTTCATAGTATTTCGGTGGGGTGTCAGTTTCTTCGAGGTTTTTGACCATTGTTTTAAGGCATGTCACATCCTCGATTTCCACATACTCAACTTCTTCGGTAATCGTGGTCGTAGTAGTTGTAGTAGTGGTTTTCTTTGGCTTAGGTTTAGCCGTGGTAGTAACTGTAGAGCTTTTCTTCGTTGTTTCGGAGCTTGGCTTTGCAGTAGTTGAAGACTGAGTAACGGGTTTATGTGCGGCAGAGGAGACTGTCGTAACCTTCGGCTTGCTTTCGGATACAGACACCGATGCTGTAATGCCTGGCTCGGTCTTATCTGTTACGCTTGCCCCGGTCTGCGAGGCGGCAGTCTCTTTTTCTCTGTCTGCAGTTGTTGTTCTCTTTGTGTTTGCGGAACTGCTTTCCGTTTTATGCGGTACGGTCTCACTATGTGATGTTACAGTCGTGCCTGATGCAGTGATCTCTTTTTCCTCTGCCGATGTGATAACTGCGGATGCTGACGGAACAGCCGTTGTGGTGGTCGCAGAATCAGCTTTGCTGATCTCCGAAGTATCCACCTTGTCAGTTTGCGCATTATTTGCACAAGCTGAAAGCAGTAATGCTGTCAGAGCAATATATACAGCCTTTTTCATAGTCTCGCCCCCTTTTTCAGTTCCTGTTTTTCAGCACCATTTTACCACATCTTCGCGGATTTGTCTATCACTTTTTTGCAGAATGCTTTTTTATTCGACCTTTGCGACAAAACGGATCATCGCGTTTTGTTCAGAAAGCGGCACCGAGATCCTCGTCCGAGGGGAGAGGCGGGGCATCGTCATCGGAGAGTGCAGAGGGATCATTTTCTTCCTGCTGCACAGGCGAGGCAGATGCCGCTGTCACCTCAACATCTGTTTTCTGCGCCTGTTCGAGCTTGTAATTGTAGGCTCCGATCACCGCCTGATTGATAGCCGCGTGACCTTCCGGCGTGATCGCGTGGAAGATATCACTGTACTTAGTCACACCGTTTTTGTCGGTGAAGGTGTTGGAGGGCATCGTTGCACGGAGCCCCTTTTCGGTATCCACCACCTTGATGCCGTGAACGGCAAACAGCCCGTCAAGGGTAATGCTTGCCGTAGCTTTGATCTTCGTGTCGGGCTTGTCTATAATTCTGTCAATCCTTGTTGCGATCTTCATTCTTATCCTTCCTTTCCTTATGTTATTGATATATCATCATCCTCGGACATATCCTCGCTTTCGTCCTCGGACGGTGCCTGCTCACATACTACAGAGCATCTGAATTTCTCGGTAAATTCCTTTATCTGTTCATCGGTCAGCGACTGGGAATCGCGCTCGCCGTTCTCATCATATCCGTCTCCTGTAATGAAACAGGTACCGTGGATAAGCGTCTGACCGATGATTCTGTTAGGTGCAGAGCCGTTAAGCAGAAATTCCTCATTGCACCAGCAGAGAGCGGAGTCATCATCAAAATACACCGGCTCAAAATGTCCGCCGACAATGTGCTGCATAGGCCGAATATTACAGCCCTCATGCCTGATCTCTGCTTCGTAAGGCATCTTGTCATTTTCAAGTATCAGCACCCGAAGCATTTTATCATGGTCTGTCTTTTCGATGTCAAAGTCATCGAGCTTCTTAAAACCGAAGCTGTCGCAGTAATAGAAGCCTTCGTCCTTGCCGCCGAAGACCTGGATAATGTCACTCACCGACAGCGAATGACCGTCATATCCGAGCGGGAACTGATCTGTATTGCAGCGGGTAAAAACATCTTCAATCCCTGCTGCGACCATAGTTCCACCCCATATCTGATGATAGTTTTCAGCCTTTACTCCGCCGTGCTTTACAGTGAATTCATGATCCATGAACTTGTTATCGCTGTCATCATTAAGCTGAAAAATGCGGATCTTCATCTTCGGATCAACAAGGTCATGCAGTCTTGTCATTGCCCAATCGGGGACATACTTGTAATCGGCGATACCTTCAAAATCACTTCTCCAGAACTGCGCTCTTTCTCCGTCACAGAGAAATCTGCCGAACACCTTGCTGCCTATCTTATCGGGATAACATCCGAAGCCGCTTTCGGCAAAGAAAAACTGACATACCGGGTTCTTGTACTGATCTTTCAGTATCTGCGGTCTAAGCACAAGCAGTTTGTTGGTATATTCCATTGTGCCGCTGTCTTTCAGACAATGCTTGCCTGACAGCAGACCGAGTTTTGCGTATTCTCGTCTTACCTGATCTATGAAGCCGTTCAGCAAAGCGGGGTGAGAGTCTACCGCATAGTCGCCTATCTCCTTATCCGTCAGTGCGGAGGGAATAACCGACCTTGCCCATTTCTTATTCTCCGGCGAGAACCGTCCGTCCTGACTGTGATAGCAGATCGAAGCGGCAAGCACCCACATTGTGCGGTCAAAGCCGAAGGCAGAGATTACGCCCTTTGCTCCTGCATCATCGAGTATATTATTCTGATGATATTTGCTGATCGCCTCCTGAACCGCATAGCGGCAGGCGATGTTTTCCTTGCGGCTCTCACGGTAGAGATCAAGCTCGCCGGAGCGCTGGGCTTCTGCTCTTGTATATTTATATATCATCTGTTTTTCCTCCTTTCGCATACCGGAACTATTCCGATACTTTTGAGCTTATCGTAAATGAACTTTCTGCCGAGCTGGGTCCAGACTGTATGGACACTGCACCCGCCGTGAAGCTCATCGTAAACAAAAGTATTTGATTTGGTGTATCCTGCACTTGCATACTTATCGAACAACAGCCAAGTCCCGCTTGGCAGCTTATACTGGATTCCAAGTGCCTTGAGCTCCATATTAAGTTCATTGCCGGTCATACCGTAGTCTTTGGCTATGACGGTAATAGGGACTGTGCTTTCGCAGTTTATGATCGTGTCAAGATAATTGCAGTCGGCAGAAAGCCTTTTGTTTTCTGTCTCCAGCTTTTTGACCTTGTCTCTCTCGGCTTTCAGCTTTGAAAATGCTCCGATTGCCATATCGGGATTATTGATGAACCGTTCAAGCACATCATCTGATGCGTAGAATCCATATTTTCTGATTGAAGGCAGTATCTCATTGGTGACCCAGTGCTTAAAGGCCTTAGCCTCCGGACGGCTGCTGCTGAAGATAAGAGCATACATACCTGACTCATTGATGATCGTTGTTTTCTGATTTCTCCCGAGCCTGTCGATGACGCCCCATTTCAGGGCGTCATCTCCGTCAACATACTTTTTGAGGGCATTTCTCGGTTTTGAATATCCGAGAGCTTCGCAGATATCATTGCCGACAAACCATGCAGCTCCGTCAATTGCTATTGTTCTAATTCTTCCGAACTGCCTGTGTTCAAAAACCTGTATCTTCTCATTCATCGTCATCTTCCCCCTCACTGCAATAGTCATCATACGGACAGTCACAGCAGTCATAATGCTTATTGCACTCTCTGTCAAGATCTTCCTCGGTGATCTCACGGTCAGCATCCGTTGTTTCTTCGATGGGTTCCCACTTGATCTTCAGATCGATCCTGACCTTTCCGATCTCAATGTTGTCCGGCACATTTCCCAGACCTTCGATTACTGCTTTGCCACAGGCTTCAAGTATTTCTGTTATAGCTTCATTTTTCTTCATGGTAATATAATCCTTCCTTTCTCTTTCATTGGATAATAATCGTCAAAAAGTGTTGTCTGTCTGTTGAAATTATAGAGTTCATTGATACCATAGTTTGCAATGAGTATTTCTTTGTATCTTTTTCCTTCTCCGGTCTGCATGGACATATTATGTGATCTGTCAGTATGGATTTTATCCCACACAGGTTCTGAATACAGATCATTAACATACGGACAGTCATTATATGAAATAAGGACTCTGCATTTGCATTTCAGCAGTCTGTCATGGAGCCGTTTATGCAATTCTTCATTAAAAAGAGGTACGCCGGTATACAGCGCTTCTGCCTTAACATAAGGCGGATCCGTATATACTGCACTCATAGGGTCATCGACGTAATCTATAAGATCAAAACAATCCTTGTTTTCAAGGATCAGTCCGCGAAGGCCATACGCCGCACGATTCAGAACATTAACCACCGAATCGGGATTAATTGGTTTAATTGCCCAGGACTCTCTTGTAGCTGAAAAGCTGCCTTTGGTGAGGATATAAAAAAAGGTTGCATCCCATAGCTGTACGTCCTTGACGCGAGCATCGAGTGTTCTGACCATTTCAGTTACCATTATGACAGAGCCCTTCTTTTCCTCATCTGTTTTAGCACTGTTCAGAATTTTACTATACTGGCCATGCATCTTAACAAGATCATCACTGTAATTAAAGATCGTGTATGCTATCTCAAAATCTCTCCTTGAATTGATATAATAAATGTTGGGAAAATCCTCATTTACAGACCCATCAGCCTTGAATACTCCGGTTATCCTGCTTATCAATTCATCGGAACGATCTCTGAGAGTATGCATAAAATTGAATAGACCGTAATCGAGATCGTTATATATCTGTACCGGAGCATATTTCTTTGACAATGATACAGAACCGCCTCCACCGAACACATCAGCAAACCTGTTGATATCTTTAGGAACTATACGTTTGATTATAGGGAGAAGAGAGGTCTTTCCCCCGATCCACGGTATAGGCGGATCGCACCCGCCGTAGTATGAATTATTCATCCTTTTCCTTTCCGCCATTATTGCCAATGGCAGAAGAAAAAGAAACAGTCGCTTTGCCCAAAGCACAGATACCTCTGCCATCGGCAAAACGACTACCTTTTAATGTTTTCCGCTCATTATTTCCTCTGCATAACGGATTATGCAGTCGCGCTTTCCTCGCTCGTATTTGTGGGTCTTGATCGCTCTTTTCAGCATAGAGTATCTATCTCTATCAAGGCTCGGCTTGATTATGCGGAGCATATCCTTTATGCTGTCGGCCTTCATTACCCGGTCCAGCAGATTCAGACCCACATAATGTTTCTTCACTTGAGCCTCGCCTCCCGCAGCTCCTTGCCGAGCCTGTCGATCTCCTTGCTCGAATAGTAATCGGCAGCGCCGAAGGCTCCAAGCAGGATACCGACAACAAGTCCGATCATCATTCCGATAAACAGATAGGTCATAAGATGCACCCCCCTTACATTGAAATATCATCCGATTCGTCATAGTCCTCGGACATTGATTCATCATCCACATACTCGGTTATGATGCCGAGTGCTTCATAATAACTTTGCGAAGCATAGACACGTTCCCGCATATTCTCGGCATCTTCCCGCTGACCGTTCTTTTTAAGCGCACTTGATGCAATGCCAAGCAGCACAAAAATATTGCCGTCAGAACCTACCAATTTGCATTTTGGCTTTTCCCTTTCGGGTATTATATCAAGACTGCCGAAAGCATTCTGAAAACTGCTGCCTTCCATATCACAGCCGACAAATCTTGTTTTATCAAAGCCGCTGTGAGTGAAATATGCTTTGCTCATATTGCAGTTTTCAAAGGTAGTATTCGATATCGCTGCTTCTTCAGCAACAAGCAGCTTTGCATTGCACCTGTCAAACAGACAGTCTTTGATCTCAGCAAAGCAGAGTCCGGTATCTGCCATATTGCAGTTTCTGAAATAGCAGTTTTTAAATGACGCACTGTTAAGCTGTTTATCGGACATATCAATACTATCAAAGATCGTATCTTCAAATACAGCTCTTGCGCCAACCATATCGTCCTCTATATATTTGTTGTGCTGAACCACGGCATTATCAAACTCTTCCTGGGTTATCCTTTTCTTCTCCATTACTGCGTCACCTCCATATCTTCGGTCTGTTCCGACATATCCATTAAGTCCTCAAAGGTCTTTTGCTCTCCCAAAAAGTTCGGAGAGCTGTCCTCATCGAATGATATGTGATCTGCCCCCTTGAAGTCGATAGGCTCTTTTGTTACAACAGAGCCTGCATGATTCACAAGCACCTGCGGTTCGATCGTGCAGAACTCGCCGTTATCATTTTCGCGCAGATGATATACATACAGCCCCTGCGGAATGTCAGCCTTTGTCAGACGCTGGTTTGAAAACAGGGCTTTCTGCCCCTCGACCTCGATGAGCTCGAATAACTCGCCTCTGAGCTGAACATAGTCATTTCCATAACAGTTTACTGCAAGCCCAAGCTGTGCAGGGTCAAGATCCCACATATCAAGGGCAAAGTCGATACGCTCCTTGCTTATCTCCGGGAAAAACTCTCTGATCCTTTCGCCGTCTGCATATTCATACTCGCCACAGTTCATACCGATATCCTCATCAGCCCACTTATGCGTGAACGTAATATCGGGATACATTTTTGCAAGCTGTTCGATGATAGGGTGCGGAGCAGACCAGGCAGTAAAGAAAGTGATCGGATAATCGGAAGAATAGCTCACATTATCTTCGTAGCCGTAGGCATTCCATTTGGTTCCCCAGTTTCCCAGCGACCAGTCATACCAGTTGTTTTCTCCGTATTGCTTGATTTCCTCATTTCCAATGCTGCCCCGGTAAATGCTTTCCGGCATCGGAATTATCTTCTCAAAGTCGATAGACCCGAGGCCGAATTTATCGTTCTTGATCTTTTCTCTCATTTCCCTGATCTTCCCGGCATCACCGGAGAATTCAAGGACGTTCATTACATGGTTTGGCATTTTGATTCCTTCTTTCGTTATATATTTGACTTTGGTTGTTTAGTGTGATATACTGTGTGTTAGTAAGTTAAATCGGAATTTGTGAGGTGGTATAATGAATAAAATTAAGCTGACTTCACTTCCTTGTATATGTGCAGATGTTTTTTACGGTACTGAAATAATCAGACCGGGAGGAGAAGCATTGAATTTTGCTGCTCATGCCTCGCACTTTAAGGATATAGATGTTACGCTTCTTGGTGTTGTCGGAAAAGATAAATATGCAGAAGCGATAATGGATTCAATATCAAAGCTTGATATTGATAAAAATCATATACGCATTGATGAAAGGTATCAGACTGCAAATAATATGACTTACCTTACAGAATCGGGCGATAGGTATTATAAAGATGATTCATGGAACGGAAAAATTCTCGATAACATCGTACTGAATTATAATGAAATCAAAATCTTATCAAGGTCCGATGTAGTCTTTGTCCATTTCTGGGCTTCGTGTTTTTCGCAAGTAGTTGAACTGAAGGAAACTCTTGGCTTTAAGCTTGCGGTAGATTTTGATGTATATAGAGATTTTGCAGATATGGAACGATTTGCTCCGCATGTTGATTTCTTTATGATAAGCGGCTCGGAAGAACTCCTGCCGAAGTTCAAAGAATTATCGAATAAATACCGTTGCCTGTTCAACGTGTCACTTGCAGAACGTGGAAGCGTTACATACTGTAATGGACAGGAATTCAAAGTTCAAGCTGTGAAAGTTGAACGCATAATTGACACGACCGGTTGTGGTGACAGCTATCACGCCGGATTTGTTTGCTCATATATGCTCGAAAATAATATTGAAAAAGCTATGAATGTCGGTTCCGAAATTGCAGCAGAAACCTTAAAACATTACGGTGGATTCTGAATAATCAGAAACACAACTTCTGATTTACCGCATTATCTTTACACACTTACAGCCGCCCCGCCCGGAGCGGCTGTTTCTATCTCATCCCATATCCATACCCTCACTCTCGGCAGGAGCTTCTTCCTGCTCAATGACCGAAAAGCTGTCAACGCCCCAAATCACGCCAAGCATTCTGCCGTCATCGAATTCGCAGTGCAGCGTGCCGATGTCATCAACAAACCGTACCGTTCCGCAGGTGCCGGGCTTGATAGGGCGGGGATCATCGGGCATAAAGTGAAGCTCTATCCTCGTTCCGGGCGGGTACTGCTCCTTGAGCCTTTCGATCTGATAAGGCTTTAATTCTCTGTACATAGCGCACCTCATTCCATTACGGGTTCTTCCGCCTCGGCGGTATCTTCGTCCTCATCTGCTTCTTCATCGGCAGCTTCGTCCTCGGCTTCATCGTATTCTTCGTCCTCATCGAATTCGGCATCTTCATCTTCTTCGTCATCGTAGTCCTCATCTTCGTCATCATCATCGTACTCCGAGTCCTCATCTTCGTCCTCGTCATACTCGTCGTCCTCATTGTCCTCATATTCCTCGTCAGAATCGTCAGACTGCTCGCCATCGTCCTGCTCGCCGTATTCCTCGCTGTCCTGCTCATCGGCTGTCACAGCGGCTTCTGCGGCCTCCTGTCGGGCGGAGAGGTCTCTGTCGATCTCCTTCGTGATCAGCCCGAGGACGAAGTCCTTCTGTGTCATGTGGTTGCGGTTAAGATAGTCTTTGATCTTCTGGAACAGGTCCTCCGGCACCTGAAACGCCATTGTTCTCATCTTTTCCATAGTTGTTCCTCCATTCATATTCATTTTCGGGTGCAGCTCGTCATCGAGCGCTTTTGATACAAACTCGGCCATAGTGAGCCCCTGGGATTCGACATAAGCCTTGACCTCTGCGTGGAGGTCAGCATCGATCTTGACGGTGATGCCTTTCTTTTCATCAGCCATTTTCATCTCTCCTTTTCATAGTTTTTCTGATTGCTCTCTCAACGATGACCGCCGCAGATACGCCATCGGCTTTGGCTGCTGCCTTTAGCCTGTCGGTGTACTGCGGCGGTATTGTCAGCTTTACGGTTTTCTTCATATCATTCCTCCTACATAGTAATATCAGTTTCTTCTTCCGGCTCCGGGAACTCACCGTCAAACTCATCCTCACGGATAAGCTGCCAGTTATCATCGCTGTTCCAGAAGCTGACAAGGATATCGCTCCCCGGTGTTCCTATCGGTCTCTGCTCAAAGCTCTCTCCGGCACCGTCTGCAAGCTGACCTGTGATGTAGTCCTTGAAGGTACGCATTTCATCATCGGTAAGTTCTCCAACAATCTCGGCTCTGATAACCCCGACAAGTTCTTCATCATAAACCTCAACGTCCATACGGGCAGACCATACCTTGTCATCAACGCCGTCGCCCTCATTGTGGTACCAGTACATAAGCCCCCGGTCTTTTTCTTCCGGCTCCTCGAATTCAGCCAGCGCATATTTTATATTATCGTAAAACAGGGCGGCATCTTCCGGATACACCTCGTTGTCCTCGTAGTCAATATCATAGACCACCCTCAGCGGACAGTAGAATTTGAACTCTTTGACGTGTTCCTGCCGGAAATAGTCATAAAGCCTCCTGGCAT
Organism: uncultured Clostridia bacterium; assembly: GCA_946545645.1. Classification (GTDB taxonomy): domain Bacteria; phylum Bacillota; class Clostridia; order Oscillospirales; family Ruminococcaceae; genus FB2012. The sequence continues at coordinate 9,942 of CAMNNQ010000053.1, forward strand.
TCGGGATATACTGTGCCTGCTTCGCATACTCACAGCCCTCGCTCTGAACGAGAATACCGTCCCCGGTCTGCATATCAATCAGCAGGAGGCAATGCTCGGTATCATCGCTGTGGTCATAGAACATTTTATCAATGTTTTCCTTGATCACGGAGTTGGGCTTCATAGGTGCGTTCATCAGATGCATAAAGTCCTCATGAACTATGGGGACGGTTTTCTCGACTACGCATCTGCTCGGAAACAACTGACTCGGAGCATAATCGAGCTGTGCCTTAATGGTGAACTTGTTCATGTCAAGCGGGATATCGGTACCGAACAGCGTCCTCAGATCCTGTATGCCCCTTGCATTGCTTTCGTTGATGATATCTGTTTTGAAAGTATCGTCAAAGCCCTTGTAAAGCTGACTGCACAGATCGTTGAGTGACAAAAGGTCGTCGCGCTCGGTCAGCCTTTCGATTATTGCCTGACCGAGAACGCTTTCAGAACAGAGCTTGAGGCTATACGGACTGTCCTTTTCAAGTGTTATTTCATTTGGTGTCTTTCTTATACCGATAGACCCGAGATCATCGATAAGATCATCGGTATGCTTCGGCAGCTCGGTTCGGAGCATATTCCCATCGTTCTCCATTGTAACAATTATCATTTTCTCACCCCCCTTACATAGAAATATCCCCGTCATCAAGGTCTTGGACCTCGTTGGCGGGGATACCCAATTCTTCTTCAGTTTTCATCGACCAGTCCGGCGCTCCGTAGAAGCTGACGTACAGCTTACCGCAGTCATCAGTCTCGATCTCACGCTGCTCAAAGCCTTCGCCCCATCCGTCAGATGCCTGTCCGGATAGCTCCGACCGCAGCGCTTCAAGTTCATAGCTGTCAAGATCGTCATATAGCTGACAAGTGAACACTCCGACAAGATCATCGCCCTGCCTTTCAACGGACGGAAAGATGGAATAGACCTTGCCGAGCATCTCTCTGTCACCGAGATACGCCATTATTCCTCTGTTTTCCTCACAGGGAGAAGCATATTCCTCGATAGCGAGGTTTATATCTCCAACGGCTGTCAGAGCACAGTATGACGGCAGATCAACGGGATCATCGCTATAATCCTCCCAATCATCTTCCTCATCGGGTATCTGCTCGATCTTCAGCGGACAGTAGAATTTCACCTCCTTCAGCGGCTCGGTCTTGATGTCAATGTCCGGCTGCTCCGGGATCCAAGGAGCAAGGCATCGTGCCTCGCTGATCCCGGGGTTCTGATTAAGCCTTTCGACTATTGCCGTTTTGACAAGCCGAGAGACCTCATCTTCATCGATCAGGTCAGCGGAATGGATCTCGGCTTCATTATCAGCGAATACTTCCTCGAGTGCTTTGTCCGCAGCCTTTCTTATGAGCCCTTGCAGTTCATGCTCGGCATTTGTGGTCAGGCTGTCCTCGTACAGCGTCCTTGCATTCGGCACGAAACATGAATACCTGGGGTAGTCATAGCCTTCGCTTTCAACGAGGATACCGTCACTCCCGAAATCATCGAGAAGCATAATGCAGTGGTTGGCTTCATTGTCGCAGAACATAATGTCGCGGTAAGCCTTGACCGCTTCAAGGTCGTGCAGGGGATCCTGCTTGATCTGCTCAAAGCTCCAATGGCTGAGCGGGATCCATTTTTCTACCACGCAGGGGCGGGCGTTGAAATCACTTGAGTCCGGCTTGCGTATGAGGTTTGCGTACAGTTTGTAGTTGTCCATTGTTTTCGTCCTCCTTTAATCTTAATATGGTTTTCCGGGCAATAAAAAAAGCCCGAATTTCTTGGTACCTCATTTTTGTGAGATACCAACAAATTTAGGCTTTAAACTTTGTGAAAGATTTTTTGTTGTTTTAGTACTCTGCCCTTCCTTTTTCTGCTATATTTTTTGCTGATCGTCAGAGATGCTGTCTCCTAAAAGCCGTTTTTCCATGGTTCGAATCCATCCTCCCCCTATTTTGGGGTAAATGTCATCTCTGGAAATTTCTAATGAAAATCGCCCCTCAGAGACGCAAAAAACCGCGCAAATGCGCGGTTTCAGGCGTTGTCATCTTTTTTGCACAACAGTCATGGTGGGAGAGGATGGATTCGAACCATCGAAGCTAGAAGCAACAGATTTACAGTCTGCCCCCTTTGGCCACTCGGGAACTCTCCCATTATTTAGTTTATATCACTTCGGTTGATGGAGCTGGTGGACGGACTCGAACCCCCGACCTGCTGATTACAAATCAGCTGCTCTACCAACTGAGCTACACCAGCTTAATGGATGTGTCACAACAATAAATATTATAACACATGGTATAGTAAATGTCAAGGCCTTTTTGAAATTTTGACCCGACAGCTTTATTATTATACACTCCCGCCTGCCGATTGTCAAGCGCTGCGCCTTAATTTCGTAGGATTGCACACATTTTTTCAGCCCTTGCCAGTATTATATCCCATTTTCATACAAAGCAGCTCAGCCTCAGAGAAAAACCAACGCCCGAAAGCCTTGCTCCCGGGCGTTTTCTGCTATCTTTCCGCTGCATCCCCACGGCAGTAGCGCTTTGTTACGTTCAACTGCCCCGATACGATCTTTTCCGACAGCTCATCCTTCGGGCAGGGCTTGCTGAAAAGATATCCCTGCGCTCTGTTGCAGCCGATCTTGCCAAGGAACTCATACTGCTCTTTTGTCTCGACTCCTTCTGTCAGAGATATCATATCCAGCTGCTTGGTCAGATCTACGATGTTTATCAGTATCGGTGCCGCCTTTTCGTTGCTGCCGAAGCCGGCGAGGAACTTCATATCTATTTTCAGGACATCGAACTGATAGTCCTTCAGGACGTTCAGCGAGGAATAACCGCTGCCGAAATCGTCCAGCCAGATCTTGTAGCCGGAGCCTCTGAGAACATCCATCGTCTTTTCCAGCAAACCGCTGTTTTCCGTAAGGGCGCTCTCGGTGATCTCGACATCCAGGTATTCCTTGGGGACCCCGTACTCTCTGACGCACTCGTCAAGGAATGCCGGAACATCGTAAAGCTCGAAATCAAGCCTGGAGAAGTTTATCGAAGCAGGGACCGCCGGCTGCCCGTTATCGAAGGCATCCTTCAGATCGCGGCAGACTATCCTGATGACTGTCTGATCCAGCTTGTGTATCTGCCTGTATTCCTCCAGAGTCTCTATGAACATCCCCGGAGGCAGCAGACCGTATTTCGGATCCTTCCATCGAGCCAGCGCTTCCAGCCCGCAGATACAGCCGTCCGAGGTATCGACTATTGGCTGATAGAACACCTTGATATCGTCGTTTTCGATAGCTGTGTCGATATTGTTTACGATATACTGTTTCAGGCGGAACTGCTCCTCCAGCTTCTTGTCATAGAAGCGGAGATCCTGGTGATAGCGCTTCTTGATGCTGTTGCAGGCGAACCGCGCTCTGTCGCAGGCGAGGCTGACATCATTGTCATCCGGCTCAGGCTTATAGGCTCCGCATTTCAGCTCCAGATGAACTTCATGCTGGATGTCGTGGATCTTCTCGGAGAGCCTGGCGACTTTTTCCTCGCACCCGTTCCTGTGGGTGAACACGACGAAGTGGTCGTCGGAGAATCTTGAGACCAGCGAGCCGGCAAAGATCTCCTCTGTGAATCCTGCCATACTTATCAGCAGCTCGTTGCCCTTGAGGAAGCCGTATTTCTCGTTATAGGATTTGAAATTCTCGATATCCATAAAGAGGAAGACCGAATTCTCCCTGTCTGTGGTGACATAGCCGAGCATTTTCTCGGCCTCGGTGCGGAAATATACCATATTATGTATCCCGGTCAGCTCATCGTGTATCGAGATCTCCCGGAGCTGCTCGTTGATCTGGACCAGATCCTCATCCTTCTCGGCCTGAGAAAGCGTCCGTTTGTAGTTGGCGATACAGAAGACCAGCGTCGAGAGCCACATGGTAAACCCGTTGATCTTTACACCGTCTCCGAGACCGATCGCCGCCTTGTTCAGGTCTATGATCCCACCGACTCTCGGGACTGTACTGATATCAACGATGCCGCTTATCCTGTAATAGAAGACCAGATAGGAGCCTGTCAGCACCAGAAAGCCCATCCAGGGTCTCCAGATCAGGAGGCAGACCACAAAGAGCTCCATTGTCAGGAAAGTCAGTATCTGATCTCCCTTACTGAAGCTGTGGACAGACATTATGATACCGAAATTGATGCCGACAAAGGAAAAGATATAGGTAACAGCCATACTCGGCCATTTCCTGCCGCCTGCCCCTCTGAACAGCAGCACCGCAAAGAAGATCATGGCTCCTGCCGAAGTCAGCAGGATAAGGTAATTGACCAGGTCTGATGCTGTTTTATCTCTCTCGGAGAATTTCGAGAGCATCCTTATCTCAAAGACGATAACTGAAATGCAGAGCACGACAACAGGCGCCGTCAGCCACTTGACCCATTGTTTTGAAAAAACGGCGTTTACTGCATATCCCAGGGTCAGCAGGCCGCAGGCCAGCAGGATAAAGTAATTGGAAAAATAGTTTTCGATGATACGCTCTATGATATTTCCGAGATTTTCCTCGATGACAGTCCGTATCATCCTTGCGATCATCCACAGCTCCAGCGTTATGACGATTATCGACATATATATCGAGGCCCGCATATTGGCATTATAGAAAAAGTCCTTGACATAGGGGCTGTGCTTGTCTGTACCGAGCCATTTGCTGATCCGTTCCTTCAACGCGCTCCCTCCTTTCAGGATACTCTGCCCGTCACGGCAGCTGAGAATATTATATAATAAATCAAATAAAAAGTCAATATATATTATAGCATCTGCCGTTCGGAGGCGGCTGACAGAAATCAGATAAACAGCTTTTTCACTGCCGGGACTTTCCCGCCGAGAGCTTTTTCAAATACATCGAAGGCTCCCGCTCCGCCGACTACCGTCCCGTAATGTATGGGTATGACAGAACCGGGCATCATCTTCAGCGTAAGAGCGGCGGCCTCTGCGGCATCCATTGTGAACCTCCCGCCGATAGGTATCATTAGTATATCGCATTTTACAGCCACGGCTTCCGGTGTAGCGTCGGAATCGCCCATTATGTATATCCTCTTTCCGCCGGCGTTCAGGATATACCCCAGCCAGCCGTTCTCTCTGGGATGAAAGGGCTTGCCGATATTGTATGCCGGGACAGCCTCTATCTCCGCTCCCCCGGCGGAGACGGTCTCTCCGGCAGAGATGAGCATCGTCCGCTCCTTCGGTATCCCTGCCCCGGCCAGCTCTCCCGCCATAGACCGGGGCGCTATGAAGACAGTATCCTTCTTCGCGGCTCTGGAAATGTCCTCCGGGGAGAAATGGTCATAATGCGAATGGGTGATGAGGATGACGTCAGCATCCCGGGGAGTGCCCTTGATATGGAAAGGGTCGGCGCGGAACAGCTTGTCTGCCCTGATGAGCACGCTGCTGTGTTCGTTTACGGAAATCATTTCTGTCATAGGGATACCTCCTTATAATTTGCTGCCTATATTATACCACACCTGCCCCGAAAATGCAAAGGGCAATACAGCAGGCCCCGGTGGGCTGCTCAGGAAGATGCTGCCTTTACTTTTGCCGAAAGATATGCTATAATATCAGCAGACAGAAAGCGGGAGCTCTCCCGCAGATAAAGAAAGGTAGTATGTTTTATGGAATCATTCCGTATCCTGACGGCAAGGATCACCGCTGCGCTGGCAGCGGGAGCTCTCATGCTCTCCATGTGCGGCTGCGACAGCTCCGATGGTGAGAGCAGCTCCAAAGCCAAGAGATCCAAGAGCAAGACCAAAAAGGAGACGACAGTCACCGTGAGCGGCGGTGATGAGCCGGAGATAACCGCCTTTGTCACAGAGAAGCCCGAAAAGGAGCTCTCCCCGGAGGAAGAGGCTTACCTTGCCTATGCAGATGTTGTGAAAAAAGCCGAGGAGAATTACGGCAGGCTGTATTTTCTCGACACTGATATGGTCATACCCTTCGGTGTGGAATATATCGGGCTCTTTGATATCGACGGCGAAGGCTCCGAGGAAATGATACTCAAATACTCCGATTACGGCCACCCCGAAAACAACAAGATCGAGCTCTGGGGCATGAAAGACGGGGAGGCTGAGTGTATCTTCTCCGGCGAGCCTTTCTCCGATAATGTCGATATCATCCCCCTGCGGATCTGGAAAAGCAAAAAGGACGGCCATGTCTACATCCAGTCAGGTCAGGGTATGTCGGAAAGCTGGGATATGGTAACGGTCAAAAACGGCAGGGCTGCAAAAAAGCCGGTCTCAAGAGACGAGTGGTTCAACAAAAACAATCACGACTCCACGTCACTGGATCTCAGCGGGGAGCAGTTCGATGAGATCGACTATTCCTACCTCTATTCCTGTATGCCCGAAACGGATAAGATCGAGTACATAAAGGAGCACCTCAAAGCTGCCAAGGAAAAGCTGGGGCTTGACACCGAAGAGCCCGACCCGGACGCCCCCCTTACCGCCGAGCGTGCCGCAGAGATAGTTGCCAACTATCAGTATAAGTGGCTCGCACCTTATGAAAACATGGGCGTGAACCCCGGTGAAGACCCCTGCTGCTGGTTCCAGGATATGGATCTTGACGGGACGCCGGAATTCATCATCGGCGGCTTCAATATGCAGACTCAGGGCGGCATAGGCTTCAGTGTTTACAAGATCAGGGGCGACAAGCTGATAAAGCAGCTTCCGGAATACATCACAAACACAGAAAGCTACGAAACAGAGAGGATCCCGTCTGTTTTTTCTTTGATCCGCCCCGAACTGAAGACAGACGAGCACGGCTTTGGGATGACAGGAGCGGAAGTTGTCAGGACACGGGACTGCGACCGCATACTGGTGCTGCCGATCATTTACAGTTTCATAGACGAAGGCTACGGGCTTTCCTTCCCCTCTTTCAACGATGACAAGGTATACGACACTCTGATCGGAGCCTACGCTTACACGCCGGGGGAGCGCGAGACCTATGCTTTCGGGAGGAACAGCAACTGCTCCAAGGAAGAGATGAAGAAGGTCGTTGACGCATATCTGAAAGAAGCGACGGTTTGTGAAGTCAAGGTAGGGACGATCCCCTGCACTAAGGGTGCGGAGTGGATAAACAAGGACAACAAGGGGACACATCTCACGGGATGTTACGATCTTTTGACCAGGCCGCAGAAGATAAAGGCGCTGACCGCCTCTTATCTTTCCTACTCCATAAAAGACAGTAAAGAGGGTTCCACGCTATACCAAAAATACCTCAATTCAATTCCCTAGTTTTTTAACTCCGAAACGCGTTTTTTAGCGCCGAAACGCGGCGCTCCCGGTGGTCGCTTGCTGTCGTTGCGGGGTCGTCATTACGGCCTGCGACGATGCCGATAGGTTCAGCGGCGTCTTTCCTTTAGAGGGGCGGGACGTTGTTAGCGGCGGGGTCACATAACAAGTACTGCACCGCAAAAAGCGGGCAAAATTGCGCCCATCCAAGGGCGCGCCAG
>CAMNNQ010000054.1 GCA_946545645.1 uncultured Clostridia bacterium
AGTCAAGGAGAATTTGGGTAATATGACGGAAAGCTGGCAAGCAGATGATGTGCAGAGGCGTTAGCCGCGGGTCGTGCGGTGTTGCCTTATTCTCTGCTTTGCGAAGCAGCTTTGATACTACTTCTTTTCAGCTTCGGCGGCAGGTCGGTATTTCTTTCCTTCGATCTCGACATAGTCAAGCTCCTCGGTATCTATCGGCTCCCGGAAGCACAGATCGGAATAGGAGTACCTGCCATTCTCGACCCAGCGCTCATGTGTCATGGGGTCGTCGTTAAGATCCAGTGTACCGGTAGAGCCGCTTGAAAGGATGGGCGCGATCTGCCCGTTTCTAAGATGCACAGAGGCCATGGCTTCCGGCTTTGAGGCCTCAACAGCGTATTTTGTATCTCTCTCGTCAAAGCGGATATATACAGCCAGGGGCGAGATCCTCACATCGTGGTAGCCGCCGGGAGAATCAGCTTCGAGCCGTATAAGCTCCATGTTCTTTGAGATGTCGATATCGACATTGAGCCCGGACAGAGCCTCGATAAGATGCAGCGGCTTGCCTGTGTCCATCAGTCTGTTGTCAAAGACGAACTTGATATTGAAGACATCATCGTTCTCTTTGTTGATATATCTCTCATTGGAGTGCATATTCGCGTTGGTGACAGGCTCCTGATAGAATACAAAATTGTAGATGCTGTTGAAATATTGCGGCGCATTACTGTAGAGATTCATATAAGGCATCATAGCGTCATCGACTCTTCTCCTGAACTCTTTGTAATCCCCGAGCCCGGCCTCCCGGTATTCCTCCTCGTTATCAAGGAAGTATTTCATATCTCTGATATGCTGTCTGCCTGTATCGTTCTTGGCATGGAATGAGACCATAACATAAGAGAGAAGTTCGTCAGAGAATACTCCTTCAACTACCAGCTTCGCATCATCGTTCTCTGCGGAGACCTCTCTCTTGTAGAACTCTCTGACGACGGGCGCACTGTCGTCCTTCATATTAAAGAACCTCTCATGAGTGTTCCGATTCCCGGCAACGGCCGTCGCTGTGGGAATCAGTACCAGCGCTGCCGCGAGGATGATCATTACCCGGCGCCTGAGCACAGGATGTCTCCTGCTGATTCCCGCTTTCTGCATCGAAAGTCTGAGGACAGTCTCTGTGTCCTCGCTCTCGCACCTCTCGGCTATGCTTCCGAGCTCCTCCTCGAAAGCAGCCAGCTCTTCGCTGGAAATGCCTTCCAGGCAGTTTTTAAGCATCTTCTCCATTATCATCACCTCGTAACATCTTTCTGAGCTTTTTGAGCCCCCGTGAGATCTTCTGATCGACAGTGTTTTGTCTGAGCTTCATCGCTTCGGCGATCTCGGCGCTCCTCTGCCCGAGGAAATACTTTCTCAGGAAGATCTCGCAATCCGGTTCGCCCAGCGATCTAAGAAGCTCGATAAGCTCGGTGCGCTCATATTGCGGCTCGGTCTCCGCCTGCTCCGGCAGCTCCTCCAGCGGGACAGTCTCGGCCCCGGAGCGTTTCCTGCGGAAAACTCCTATGCAGTGCCGCACCGCGATGACAGATATAAAAGCCTTCAGCGATTTGATCGGTTCTTTCTCCGCGCGGAAGACTGTAAGTATCTCCGCAAATATATCTCCCGATATCTCCGCTCTCTCGGCTGCCGTAGTCAAAGCTGCGAGCCTCGACCGGACGATAGTGCCGACATACGGGGCATACTGCCTGATGAGCTCTTCATAGCCTGTGCGTACATCCTTTTTTAAAAGGCTCTGTATTTTTTCATCCGTCATCGGCTTCACCTCGCTTCATATATAACAGTAGAGAGACAGGCTGAAAAACTGACAGGCCGCTTGATCTTTTTCGGCCTGCCTCAGAGAAAAAAACTCCGCAGGCTGTTCCTGAGGATACTGCCTGCGGGGTGATATTCCGGATCCTGATTCTTCGGATATACATATTCGGGGGCTCTTGCGGCCGGAGCTCGGCTAAAGGCGAAGTCAGATCTCCGGGTGCAGCTTCAATATCTCGTATATGTGCCCGATGTTGCCCTCTCCGGCAAATTGTGTCATATCAAAGAAATCCTCCGAGAGCGGCATCCAGAGAAGCTCGTTCTCTGTTCCGCTGACCTCCTTCGGCTGCGCCAGCCTTCCGGCATAGATCTCCACATAGCAGCCGTCAAGAGGGTAATCAAAGCTCATGAGCCGGACTATGCTCAGATCCCTCCTGGTCAGCGAGGTCTCTTCAAAAAGCTCCCTGTATGCGGCGTCCAGATGATCCTCTCCTTTTTCTATCTTCCCGCCGACAAGATTGTATAGCCCCTTGTAAGGTTCCTTGAGCCGTCTGCACATGAGCCAGCGTTCTCCGTCAGGGTGCAGAACAGCGATACAGTTATAGCCCTGCATATCTATCACTCCTTGTAAGATCAGGTCTCTGCCCATGTCTGCCGATGCAGCCAGGGGCAGCGGAAAAGCCTTCAGCAGTTCCCTGTATATACATATCTCAGCTTTTCTCTCGCTATATCCGCAAGACGGTATATCAGCTTTACATCTGTGGGCGGCCTGTCGGTCATTCTGAAGCGGGGGAAAAAGCGGGAAATGTGGAGCGGTATTTCCGGGTCAAGGGAAGCGACCCGGGCGGAAAGCTCCCTCATTTCCTCCTCGGTGTCGTTCATTCCGGGGACGATAAGAGTCGTCAGCTCGACATGGGCGGTCTTGCGGGCCCGGCCGATAAAATCCAGCACCGTCCGCAGATCTCCGCCCAGAGTCTTTCTGTAAGTCTCAGCGCTGATGCTTTTCAGGTCGATATTGAAAGCGTCGATGTAGGGCGCTATCTCTTCCAGCACCCAAAGCTCCGCCGTCCCGTTGGTGACAACAGCATTTTTCATACCCCGCTGCCGGATGAGCTTCGCAGTATCTCTGATAAACTCATATCCAATCAGCGGTTCGTTGTAGGTGAATGCCATACCGATGTTCCCGTCGCGGAGATGATATCCTGCAAGTTCAGCCAGCTCCTCGGGAGAGATCTCCCGGCAGACCTCCCGGCAGCGCTCCGCCTCCTTCGACCAGGATATGCTGTGATTCTGGCAGAAAGGGCAGCGCAGATTGCATCCGAAGCTGCCGACAGAAAGGATCCTGCTGCCGGGGAAAAATCTTGCCAGAGGCTTTTTCTCGACAGGGTCAAGGGCGACCGATGTGATCCTGCCGTAGTTCAGCGCCCTGATCTCCTCGCCGGAGCATATCCTGCCGCCGCAGGATCCGGTCTGACCCTCTCTGAGCTCACAATGCCTGAAACAGACCTCGCATCTTGCCATATCCTCACCTACTTGTGTCTTATTACTTCAAATCTCTCAAGGGTGATATCGTCATCGTATGTGATGCCGCCCTTCATCATAGCGATCTCTATCTGCTGATCGACCGTATCGACTCCCTCAAGGTCGGGCAGCAGCAGCCCTCTCTTCCATCCGGATGTGACGATGACTCCGTACCGCCTGACATCCAGCTCCCGGGGAGAAGCTATCTCCTCCGGCTCTGTGAGAACATCGACATTTATCTCCAGATACGGCAGCTCGTCCTCCGTTACGGCAGGAAAGCGCGGATCTCTGGTGGAGGCGCTTATGGCGTTCTGGATGATCTCTTCAGCCAAATCCTGCCTTGTCGCCGTTATTGTCCCGATGCAGCCCCGGAGCCCGCCGTTCTTGTGGATGGAGACAAACGTTCCCGCCCGGGTGTTTTTCATCTCATCCGGAATATCTCCCGGGACAGACAGCTTTTTCCCGGTGGAAACATAAGTCTCAATGGTCATCCTCGCAAGCCTGACATATGGGTCCTCCGAAGGGATAAAAGTGCAGATGCCGTATCCGACTCCTGTGACATCCTCGTGGGAAAGCTGTTCTGCTCTGATGTTCATGCCTTCCAGCGCTCCCGCCATTATGACGAATGACCTGTGCCCGCACTCTGCTGCTCTGCGGCAGAAGCTCTCGTCAAAGCTGAGCAGCTCCTCAAAGGCTCCTCGGGAGCAGACATCCATGACCTTCCGGTCGTATTCCGGTCCCTCCGGGGCGAATCCGTAAGGGCCGCTGCTCTTTAGCTTATGGGAGAGGTCTCCGCTGGCGACATATACCGCCCGCCTTCCAAGCTGATTAACTGCTTCTGCGATGAGCTTTCCAAGCCTGAAATGGGTCTCCAAAGGCAAACCGGAGAGCCCGATCCGTATGATCTTCCCGCCCTTGTATCTCTGACGGATGAACCAGAGCGGCACCATAGTTCCGTGATCGAGGGAAGGGTCCTGCTCTCCCTGTGTCCCGGCGGGAATGTGCTGTTCGGCGGCAAGGCGCTCTATGAGCTTTACCAGCCCGGAGTCGTAATCCTCGTCAAAGCAGACCTGCGGGGCTCCGAAATCCGCAAAGGAACCGGAAGCGCCGCTCCCGGGCGAGATATGGAACCAATCGTAATACATAACAGAATGAGGGCTGGAGATGATGATCGTTTCGGGCTTTATGTCAGCGATCTGTTCAGCGACCTTCTCATAAGCGCGGATCGTTGCTGCTACCTCCCGCTCTCTGCCCCTCCCGACGGCGGGGACGATCAGCGGCGGATGCGGCACCATAAATGCGGCTGCTATCGACATATTTTCCGACCTCCCTGGTATTATCTTTCTGATGATATTATACCTCATACTGCGCGGACGGTCAAGAGGCGGCAGGCATCATTTCCCGCAGGAGATGCTTCTGTCAAAGGCCATGCGGCCGGGCATTTTTGCCGGATCAGCCGGGCAAGGTCATTTTTCGGCCCGGCAGTATTGCAAAAGCGGATAAAAAATGGTATAATACTTTCAGCAGACCCGAGATAAATGTAAAAGTGAGGTAATCAAAATTCCCGAAGTATCAAACGACAGACCTGCGCAGAAGACGAGAAAGGCTCTTACCAATGCTCTGGCTTAGCTCCTGACGGAGAAAGAGCTGCATAAGATAACCGTTCAGGAAATATGTGATAAAGCTGAGCAGTATCATCAAGTGAGTTTTCCAGCAGAAGCAGATCGAGAAGGGCGCTGGCGTTTCTGATGAGACCGAGCTCGAATATATGTGCTCATACCGCGCACAGGGCTGTATCGCCATAATCTCGGATTGGGTCAGCGGCGGCTTCAGGGAGCCTGAGGATTTCATCATCAGGCTGATATCAAAGCTGGATCAGAACACGGAAAAGGTATTCTGACCTTCTCTCGGCAGAGAACAGCTCTCCCGCATAAAAAAGAGAATACAAACAAAAACCGTATACCTCCCTGACAGGAAGAATATACGGTTTTTCATATTCTCAGACCGCACGGGACTGTCGGAGATATACTATGCCGGCACAGCAGATCATCTGAAATCGATGATGCTGAGAAAGCCTGTGAGCTTGAATACCTTTTTGATCCCGTCCGAGGCATTCTTTATTATCATCGAGCCTCCGCGGGAATCAAGCAGCTGCAATGCAGACAGCACTACCCGGAGCCCGGCGCTGGAAATATGATCCGGCTCTGCAAAGTCAAATACGAGCTTGTCGATCCCCTCCAGCCTGGGGATCAGCTCCTCCTCGAATTCCGCCGAGGTGTTGCCTATACCATACTTTTCCGGAAAAGTAAAGATACCGGGCGGAAAAAGCTGCCTCCGGGATCGCAAAAAGCGCCCGGACATCGCTGTGCAGGCGCTGACAGATTATCATTCGGCACTTTTTCATCCGGTCAGCTCTGCATCGCTCTCACCGACCGGTAGTATTCCTTCGCATCATCGTAGCTGAAAAAATCCTTGTAATGATCGTTGTAGAAATCATCGAAATCGTCATACCCCCGTGCATTATACGGATCGGAATCTTTCGCAGAAGCGGGAGCCGAACTCTTTCTTGCAGCTTTTGTCGTTTTCGGAGCTTCAGAGCTGCTTTCATCATGGAGCCTGCTGTGCTTGTAGCAGTAGCTGCTGCCCTCTGCGGCAGAGTAGCTGCATCCCGGCTCTGCACACTGAGGCTCTTCGGAGTATTTCTTCCCGAGGATGAGCATACCGGCAAAGACTAAGAGCAGGAGTATGACGATGCCTGTGAGGGCAGAGCCCTTTTGAACGGCTATCGGTCTCTTACCGGAGCGCCGTGGATAAGGGAAAATGAAGATCTTTTTCATAGCGACCCCTCCCTGCGTTTCATCAGCCCCAAGGCCATATTTCCTTTCTTATCTGCATTATACCATAATACAGAACTTTGTCAATACATTTTTTTGGACAGTTACCCTATTTCAGCGCTGTGAACCGCAAGATCGCATCCTCAGTCAGCCTGCGCTGCTCCTCAGGGGATATCGACGCCTTTCCGTCGCCTTTCTGCTCGCCGTAGCAGCCGAATTGAGCATGGTTCCCGCCCTCGATGATGAGTTCGGTCATATCCTCCGGCAGCAGCTTTCTGTTATCGGCGTAATCATCTCTGTCAAGTATCTTGTCCTCTGTACCGTAAACAGAGAGCACTCTGATGCCGCTGCCGATCTTCTTTGCGGAGTAGGAAGCCAGAAGTATCAGCCCGTCGATACGGTCGGGGTCGGAGGCGCAGTAGCTTGCGGCGGCTGTCCCGCCCATTGAATGTCCTGCGATATACCAGTGTTCATAGCTGCTGCGCTCAATTATGCCCTTCGCCTTGTTTATCCCGAAGATAGACATATTCATCGGCATATCCACCAGAAAGCAGTCGAGCCCTCCGGCAGCCAGCTCGCTCATAAGAGGAGCGTATGCCTGCGCTTCGACCTTGGCGCCGGGGTAGAATATGAGGGCGGATCCTGTCCCGCTGCCGTCGAAGAGCCAGCCCTCGTCTGTCTTTATAACACTTACCCCGGGGCTGCCCTGCATAGCGGCCTGAGCATCAGGATCCGCAGGGTAGCTGTCATTCAGATATACCACCGCTGTAAGGACAGCAGCGGAAATGCCGACAGCGGCTGTCAGCAGCACTCTTGCCCGCAGCGAGAGCTTCTTCTTCCGGGAGATCAGAAATGTCACCAGCAGCCCCAGGCTTATACATAAAGCCAGCATAGCAGCGGTCAGCAGAATATATTTCATCATAAAGCCTCCGTCATTGTTTTTATGCAGCACCGCCCGGCGATCGCGCGGTATTGCCTCTATGCTATATTATAGCCTATTTTCTGAGAGATTGATATATTATTATTGTAAACTATTTTCTTCCGGAATATCCGGGAAGAAATGTGACCCGGGCGGACTGTTTTGCGTCTTTATAAGTGAAAGGAGGATGATTGAATGGACGATGAACGGCTGATAGCGCTCTTTGATGGCAGAAGAACAGATGCCATCGAGGAAGCATCTGCGCAGTATGGTACCTACTGCAAGTCGATTGCCCTGAACATTCTCCGCTCGGAGGAGGATTCGGAGGAATGTTTCAACGACACGATGCTCAAAGCCTGGAACAGTATCCCCCCGGAGCACCCATCCTCCCTGAAAGCATATCTCGGGCGCATAACAAGAAATCTCGCTCTCGACCGCCTGCGCAGAAAGAAAAGTCTCAAACGCGGCAGCAGCGAGCCCTTGCAGGTTCTTGACGAGCTTGCCGACCTTGTCCCCTCGGAGCTTGATATCGAGACCGAGCTGGAAGCAGCAGAGCTCAGAGAAAAGCTCAACGGCTTTATCGAGGGGCTCGGGGCCGAAAAAAGGATACTCTTCGTCCGGCGCTACTGGTATATGCTTTCCATCGAAGAGCTTGCAGAAAGGCACGGAATGAGCAAGAGCAAGGTCAAGATGCAGCTCCTGCGCATCCGGGCAGCGCTGCGGGAATATCTGAAAAAGGAGGGTTATCTATGAATAAGGATATTATGGATATGCTTGATGAGAGATTTATCCTTGAGGCAGAGCCGGAGGAGAAGATCGGGCATAAAAAGAAAAAGGCCCATTTTCCTGTTGCGGCAGCGGTTGCAGCCTGCATTGGGCTGACTGCTGTAACAGGCGGCGGCGCAGCAGCACTGGTTTATTTCAGCACCGGCACATCTACCTCTGAGGTCTACGACAGCAGGACAGAGCAGGTGCTGGAAAACAAGGGGCTTGTCATCAACGAAACTGCTGTGGGCAAGCATCTTGAGGTGACGGCTGATACAGTGCTGGTGGATGATTATACCTACAAGGTGTTCTTTACTGCGAAACCTGTCGATGAAGCGGGCAGGAAGTATATCGAGGAGTGCAGAAACTCCTCATACCCGGATCTGCAGGTAGTTATGGAGAACTCAAAGGGAGAGAATGTGATCGTCGGCAGTGAGATGGCAAGAGTTGTCGGAGACGATCTCATAATGATCCTTGAGGGGATCAGGGATAAGAATTTCAAGGAAGCTATGGCAGACAATGCGGCGACATTCAGGTTCAGCTCCGGCAGCCCTGAATTGAACGAGGGCTTAAGAGACGTCAGCATTAAAGTGAGTCTGGCACAGAATCTGACAGGGAAGTATGTCACAGCAGAGGACGGCACCAGGATCTATGCATCTCCGATAGAGTTTGCTTTCATAAGCGATACCTACGGAGACCATGTAAGATGCACATACTTTACATGGAAGGAAGGCGGCAGAGAGAGATTCCTGGAGGGCATAGGAGTCACACAAGAGCAGTATGAGAAGGAATACAGCAATAATAAATGGGCAGAATGGGAGTATCTGCTCAAGGGTAAATTCATCAACCGTAAAGGAAATGCAGGTGTTGGCGGAGACGGCGAAGGCTTCTGGACAGAAGGAGGTATCGTTACGGAAGACGGCGAGGTCATTGGCAAGGGCGAGTATGTCGTAACAGCCCATTTCGGCTGCGTAGTTGATTTTGAGGACGTTACAGGCATAGTATACGGTCTTGAGAAACTCAGCTTCTGACAGCAGGCGTATGTATTTGCTGCCGCAGACCATAATTTCAGGCGGCATCCGGAGACCGGGTGCCGCCTTTTCAGTTTCGCACCCGAAGGGGCTCGGGGCGGTCTGAAAGCCCCCGGAATCAGGCGTGAGCCGACGAACAGCATACGCAGAGAGTCAGGGCGGACACCCGAAGGGGTTCGGGGGCGACCGGAAAGCCCCCCGAATTGGGCGTGAGTGCAAGTGGTGTTTGCACTTGCACTGGGGCGGGGCAGCACCCCCTTACACAACGTCCCGCCCCTCTAAAGGAAAGACGCCGCTGAACCTATCGGCATCGTCGCAGGCCGTAACGACGACCCACCACCGACAGCAAGCGACCAACGGGAGCGCCGCGGTTCGGCGCTAAAAAACGGAAAGACGTTCGCTGCGCTCACTGTTTCCTGTGCCAGCGGGCTAAAAGGTTTGTCGGCGCGGCATTTTTTGTTTGTCCACATAAAAATGTAGGGAGACCTTGCTTTGGTCTCCCTTTGTTTTTGTTGTTGTGCCGCGCCTTGCCG
>CAMNNQ010000055.1 GCA_946545645.1 uncultured Clostridia bacterium
CCCGGCAAGGAAAATTTGTGTGCTATGACGGAAAATATGCAAGCAGATGACGTGCAGAGGCGCAAGCCGCGGGTTGTGCGGTGTTGCCTAAAACACTTATTGTCTTTCTTTAAAACTGAAACTTTTTTCCCGCCTGCTGCGACATATATTATGAAGACTGATGAAAAAAGGCAGTACCGTGAGCGGTGCGAAAGGAACAGATAATAAAGAATGGAGTAATTATGAAAAAAAGATATCTGAACCTGCTGGCAGCACTGATAATGCTTGCCGCAGGCACATCCTGTGGGTCTGATGACAGCTCCGGCTCATCCGGGGATGTATCTTCGGCCTCGGAGACCACAGCTTCTGCAGCGGAGACCGCCTCGGTTCACTCCGCTTCCGCAGAGAAAATCACCGGGGCAGAGGCTCCTGACGATGGAGCGCCTGCTGTGGAGCAGGCCTGTAAGGTGCTCGGCTGCCTCAATGTTGAGGGCAGGCCCATATATATCCGTCCCTGCGGGAACAATGCGGTGGTACAGTGCTTATGTGCCGGTGAGAACGACAATCCCGTTGTGAGATACTATGTCGTGGATACGGTGAACGACAAGCTGCTCCGCACGGTAGACGCAGATAACAGCAGAGAGATCCTTCTCGGGACAGCTCCCGACGGCACCGTGACTGCCGAGATCTGGAAGGATTGGGTCAACGGGACTGACGATAAGCAGGAGCTGGTGTTCTACAAGCCAGACGGATCACGCTCTGCGATCGAGTATAATGACGACCTGTCATTTGTGTATTATGATCCTTCGGGGCAGTTGTACGATCTCAGCAAAGGGGTCGCAAAGATCGGCTCCGGCGGCTGCAAAGAGAACATCTTTGATGCTCAGGCGGCAGAAGAAACACGCCTTTATGATCCTTCGAGAAACAGAGCCGTCGTATCTTACCTGGCCGACAGCTTCTCAAGACCGACGACGCTTATGCTGATAGATACATCCACCGGCGAAGAGATAGCCGAGCTTACAGCGGCATCAGATGCTTCCGTTTACGGCGCAGGCGACTATGTCGTTGTCAGTTGTATCCCGGATTATGATACATACGATCGGTACATATCCGTTTATGAAAAGGCGACCGGCAGGCTGGTATGGACCAGCTCCGAAAAGGACGGGGGCAGAGAGTACTGCTGCTGTAATGACAGCGGCTACTGCAAGGTCAGCGAGCCCCGGGGGAGCAGCGGAGCTTATGACTTTAAGTTCCTCAGAGTTTCTGACGGCGCAGAGGGTACGCTGACCCTCGACATCCCCGATGCGGTCACAGCAGACATCTCCGCAGTCACTTCGTCAGGAAGATTCGTAAGCGCCGTAACTGTCGGAGATGCTGAAAAGAACGATACTAAGGTCAGGCTAGTTATGATCGACCCTGCTCAGGTGAACTATGACGGAGAGATCGAAAAATGTGAGCCCTTCGATTATCCTGAGAAAAACAATAAGTGCGGTGAGAAGTTCAGCAGGCTCCGGCCTCTTGCCGATAAGCTCGGAAAAAAATACGGCATCAGGATCCTTTTAGGCAGCGAGGTGCTGGATATCAATGATATATATGACCCTTACAGCTTTGTTTCCGCTGAGAGCGAGGATGGGGAGCCGAACGATGATTCCTACGCATATACCGAGGAAGCGCTGAAGGATCTCGACGAGATCCTGGGCAGATACCCTGCGGACTTTTTTGAGCAGTTCAGGATAAACGGCAAGGGGGGGCTTTACATAGCTCTCCCTGAGTATCTTTCAAATAAACTGAGCGACACCCCCTTTGAAGCGGGCGGCGTAACATTTGCCTACGGGCTCAGGACAGTCATTGCCGTGTCAGCGGATATGACTGCCGAGATCATCGATCACGAAATGCTGCACGCTGTTGAGTCGATAGTCAGCACAAAGGTCGGAGAGATAGATGAAGATGAATGGGACGCCCTGAACCCGGAGGGCTTCAGTTACACAAATGATTTCGCCGCCATTGCTGAGGGCGATACGGAGAAGGGATATATTTACGGCTATGACGATGATGCTTACTTTTACAGAGATTACAGCAAAGTAACTTCCCTGGAGGACAGAGCAACGCTGATAGAAGGACTGTTTAAAGATGCCTGTTCTTCGTCGCCCGATGATATGACCTATATCGAGGACGTTCAGACAAAATGCCC
The DNA here is from genome assembly GCA_946545645.1 of uncultured Clostridia bacterium. GTDB lineage: Bacteria > Bacillota > Clostridia > Oscillospirales > Ruminococcaceae > FB2012. The sequence goes on from CAMNNQ010000055.1 coordinate 2,171, forward strand.
GCATCTCAGAGCCAAGTACGAATACCTTGCCAAATGGGTATCAAGGCTTTACGGCTATGCTTATTGGGAGAAGATGCTGGGTATCGAGCTTTGAGACCGGGCAGAAGCTTTTCCGCCCCGGGCTTGCATGACTGCTGTGCAGAAGATATGACAATGCCTGAAGCCGCGCATTTTGCGCGGCTTTTGTGTTGCCGGAGGTGAAAAAGCAGTACAAATACCGGAGATCACATTAAGTCCGGAGCAGGAGCCCCGATCTCTCAGCACCGGCACTTGCAATAATGATTATAATGGTGTAAAATATAGGTCGGAAGCAAAAACCCGATCCCCCGGAATAATTTTTCAGAAATTGAAACTTTTTTTCTTCCCGCTGCGACTTATATTATGAAGGCTGATGAAAAAGAGGTGAGACCGTGAGCGGCGACAGTGTAAAAGAACGCTTTGAAGAGATCTATGACAGGACCTATGACAGCATCTACCGATATCTTATCACAAAGGTCAGTCCCCGGGAGGCTGCCGAAGATATCGTTCAGAACTGTTATCTTGAGTTCTATAAGAAAATGCTTGAGGGCGGGCAGATACTCAGACCGAAACATCTTCTCCTGACAATGGCGAAAAGACGTGCAGCAGACTATTACAGGAGCTTCACACCGACAGAAGATATCGATGACCAGACCGCCATATACGATGAGAAGGCTCTCAGAGAGCTCGAGAATGACGACAGCTTTGAATATGAGCAGATCATGAGGCTGATAGCTGAGTCGGACGATACGGCATACCGCATCTTTTATCTGCATTTCCATTGCGGTCACACACTTGAGAAAACAGCCCGGGAGCTTGCAATGAGCGAATCCACGGTAAAGTCAAAGATCTACCGGATGCTTAGAAAGCTCAGAAAACAATTAACGGAAGGTGAAGATAATGCGTTTTTCAGACGGAGTAAACAAATACCATGACGAAAAGAAAAAAAGCATACTGAACTCTGTCCTTAACAGTGCGCAGTCACTTCCTTCCGGCGCAGAAGACAGAGAGGGGTTCGTTATGTCAACAAACAAAAGGGACACAAGAGCAGCGGTAAAAACAAACAAAGGCGGTATCATCGCCGCAGCGTTAGCGATCCTTATGCTCGGAGGAGCAGCCGCATTCTTTGCTTTTGGCAGCAAGGGCAGCAGCACAGAGATAAAAACAGCGCCCGGCGCTCAGCCCGGAGTTTCAGCGGTGATCAATCAAAACAGCACAACAGATGAAAGCAGAACAGAAGACAGCAAAACGGAAGACAGCTCGGAAACCTCCGACCCGGACGCTGCGACCACTGCAGCTTATCCCGTAACATGGCCCGCAGCAGTCATCGCACCCGATGACAAGGGGACCATTGAGAACGGCTTTGAAGGCTACAACATCGAGGTCAAGTACCTTTTAGAGGATCTCTGGAAGGGGCTCGAAAACTATGCACAGCATTCCTACGGCATAGTTATCGACGTGTCCGCCAAGGACGGCTATGAGCTTCCCTGGGCAGACGAGGATTCACAGAATCTTTCGCACTTCGGCGATATATGGATCGATAACGGTCACACCGGATATTTCGATATCATGAAAGCCAACACGGTCGTAAGCTACGGCTATAAGACCCAGGACGAGGAAGGCAAGGACGTTCTGAGATTCCTGCTCGTCGGAGAGGTCGAGGACGACTTTGAACTCGGCAAGGACGAAAAGATATCCTTCAATATCAATACCGTTTTCTGGGGCGTAGGCGATACCTTCAAGACCGAAGGCAAATTCACAGCCTCCGAGACCTTCGACAAGGCAAGGACTCTTGATCTTTCCCTTGCGGTCCCCTATCAGAGCGAATCAGCAGATGAGACCGCAGAATAAAGAACGGGAAAAGCGGAAAAAAGATATCCGGCTCTGCTTGCAGCACTGATGCTCTTGCAGGAAGTGAACGCCGCGCAGTTACAGACCGTAGCTGTGCGGCGTTTTGCTGTAATGCGGGCGGCGGTACAAGGCAGAAAAGTGTTACTTTTTTGCTGATGCTCGGCTCTCCGCCGGAACGGATGACCTGCTTTTACGCTCTTGCAGGAGAGAAAAAGCGATCAATGTCCTTGACAGCAGAAGAGAGCTTATGGTATATCCATATCAGACGACCGCCTTGCTCTCGTGATCGCTGACGTTTCGGACAAGGGCATACCGGAGATCTCCACAGGAAAGATCACCGCCGTCAATGCCGGGCACGAGATCCCCGTGATACGCCAGCCGGAGAGATGATATTGCTTTTCGTTATTTTTCGCTAAATGCCGTTGCAAAACAATTATTACACAATTTGTAAACAAATTAGCAATATTTGAGCCCTTGGGCGGTGGAGAAACAATAAAAATGCACAAAATACGAAAACGATTTTGACAAAAAAGTCGAAAATAATTACGAAAAAATGTTGACAAATTGGTTACAGTATGCTATAATAAACTAAAAAACTGTGGATAAGTTTGTCCGAAGGAGTATAGTATGACGGATAAGGAGCTCAAAAAGCTCAAAAGAGTCGAACTGCTGGAGATCCTTGTCGAGCTCAGGAAAAAGCTCGATGAGGCAGACGAGGAGAATAAAAGGCTCCGCGAGGAGCTGGCTCAGACCAGAGAAGGCCTCGCTGCATCGACGGAGAAAATGGTAAGACGGCTCTATGAAGAGCGCTTCGGCCCCTTTGACCCTGGCCCGGAGGCCCCGGCGGAGGAAAAGGCAGATGAATGAAAAGGTCGTCGAGATCCCCGGGAGAGAGCAGCTTGAAGCCGAGCTCACAAGAGCGCGCGGCAAAAGGTCTTTTCTGAAGCTGCTTTACAATACCGTCGCTTCGCTGATAGTAGTAGCCGCTCTGGCGGTGCTGATATCAATGCTTTTCCTGCCTGTCCTCAGAGTTACGGGAAAAAGCATGACCCCGACCCTGGAAAGCGATCAGCTTGTGGTCTGCCGGAAGGTCGGAGGCTTCGAGAAGGGCGATATCATCGCTTTCTACCATAATAATAAGATACTCCTGAAAAGAGTCATCGGCCAGTCCGGAGATGTCATAAACATCGAAAAGGACGGAACTGTGACAGTAAACGGCAAAAAGCTGGACGAGCCTTATATCGATTCTCCCTCTTTCGGGATCTGCGATATAAAGCTGCCCTACCAGGTCCCGGAAAACAGAGTCTTCGTTATGGGAGACCACAGATCCGATTCTGTTGACAGCCGTACAAAAGAGATCGGCTGCATAGCTGAGGAAATGATCGTCGGAAAGGTCGTATGGTGTATATGGCCCTTCGGCAGCATGAAGTCATTTTAGAATAATTCGATCCTTCGATGATAAGGAGGTAATAAATGATTATGATACGACAAGTCCTGGCGGACTTTTTGACTGGACGGAGGCGAAAACGCCTGCGCTCCGCACTGGCTGTCTTTCTGGCCCTTGCGGTAGTGTTCAGCGTTTACGGAAGCCTCATCAGGCCTGCGGTGAGCGCCACCGGCGGTCCGCTGGAGATCGAAGGGGTCCCCAGCAGCGACCAGACGGGCGTTTTCACGGTAGATGCCAAGGTCACCGGCGATAATAAGCAGGATCCGAAGAAATACATGGCTGACATCACGGCAAAGTTCAATATCAAAGCCGAGGATATCACCAGTCTGAAGCAGGAACACGGCAACAGCATTACCTTTGACCTCTGGCAGAACGGGCAGATCCCTCCGGAGCTCGAAATTGCCAATGTCGTAAACGAAGGCGAGGTTTATACCAGCGGCAGCGATAAGACCGAGATAGGCCATTATGTATTCGACCCGGATACCGGAAAGGTAATTATCACCTTCGATTTTGACTCGCCCTATTTTGTAGGAAGAGAAGATGAGGCCATCGGCGGCGGTTTCAACTTCCAGGCCTGGTCCTGGAACCAGGACAACTCCACCAATGACAAATCCTACAATATCGCCGGCAACAGCGTTACTGTCCCGATATACAGATATACGCATACCGCTGACCTGACAGTCAAAAAGAGCTATAACAACGATTTCTTCTATCCTACCGAAGGCGTTGAGATGGGTACCGGAGACGACGCTCTGAGAGCGCGCGGCTCCTCCTTCAAGATCAATGTCATATCGCACAACGGCGTTGACGGACGAGAGATCACCTTTACAGACTCTCTGAAAAGCGATCATGTGCACTTCGACCTCGTGCCCAATATGGAATGGCCGGTCTATGATTCCGCCACAGGCAATAAGGTCAATGACGTTTCCCTCAGGATCGTCTCTGTTGACGGAGCCGACGGGGAACAGGTGCTCAGCGCCAAGATCGTCGCCGCCAACGACACAGTTCTTAAGGAAGGCTTCGATTATTACTGGAACTGCCCGGTCACAGTAAATGATGAGTATGTCAATCAGGAGACCGGAGAGCTCCTCATCAGTAAGGAGTCCTTCTCCAAGATCGAGGGCGATAATACCATATCCGCCAAGGCGAAGGATGTCCCTGTATCTTCTTCCGATGCTAAGATACAGGTCGGACTTATCGCCGATATCGCTAAATCCAACGGAGTCTATAACCCGGAGACCAATAAGATCCACTGGGTATATACTATCTATAAGGATAACGGCTGGTGGAGAGAGGCTACTCTGAGGATCGACGATAAGATCGGCGGCCCTGACGGGACTCCCCCGGAGATCTCCGGCCTTACCATGAAGGTCGTTCCGCAGGAAAACAGCATCAGCGACAGAGTCGATCCCGACCCCGCTACCAACGGAGTTAACCCCATATCCTATGATCAGGCCACAGGACGGTTCACGATCACTATGGAACAGGATGATGTGCAGTATGAAGGGCACACCTACAACAAGAAGCCTATCAAGGAATTCATCGTCGAGTATGATACTCCCGTTACCAGCGATGATTACGGCGATAGGATAAACAACTGGGTCGGCCTCGTCGATCCTGATGACCCGAGTACCTATAACGATATAGACCCGGATAAGTACGCAACTGTTCCAAAGCCTTCCGTCTCCAAGGACCATGTCCTCGGAGAGGACGGGATAATCTGGAAGATCACGGTGAACAACCGCACCGGACAGGACCTTTCCGGGCTGATCCTTACAGATAATCTCAAATATGACGGTTCAGCAATAGATCCACCCGATCCACCCGATTTCAGCTCTGCCGATGCTCAGCTCACAGTTACGGCTGACGGCAGCAGCGTTTCGGCAGCCAGTCTCTTCAATGTGTCAGGCAACACCCTGACCTTCAAGAACGACACCGTCAAGAAGAACGCTTCCTCTTATGTTATCACTTATAAGCAGCCGATAGCTGATATGAGCGCTTATCAGAACGAGAGCTTTACCAATACCGTTGATCTGAACAACGGTGAACCTGATTCTGAACCTCTCAGCAGCGATTCGGACGACGCTCATATCCCGAGGAATTTCGAGGTCGAAAAGGAAGGATTTATCGGAGCGGACGGCCTTATGCACTATAGGGTCACATTCGTAAACCAGTACGGTATGGACCTCAACGGTCAGTATATCACCGATGTGATGAGGATCACAAAAGGCAGCGAGAACATAAACGCTGAAGGTTTTAAGGTCACAATGATAAGCCCTGAAACAGGGGTCAACTTTGCCTCTGCGGCCGAAGGCGATACCATCACTTCCACGATCACCGTTAACGGCACAAATACTTCCAGAAGACTTACGGTCGAGTACACCGTTGCTCCTCCGGGTCCGGGAAAAACTTTCAGAAGCGATAACGGATACCAGATCGACAATACCGCATCCTGGGGCGACGAACAGGATACCGATCACCATGAAGTCAACGAGTTCGTATTCCTTGAGTATAAGAATGGCTCCTACGACCCGAATACCGACTACATCACCTGGCAATTCAAGCTGGTAAATGCCTATGAACTGGATCTGAGCGCTTACCCGACAGCGGATAGCCCCTACAAGATCTTAGACGATATGTTCAAGGCCGGAGGCAGCAACCACCTTACCGATCTGAAGATCACTAACAAGGAAGGTGAGGATGTCACCGGGAACGCTCTGGAGGAGATCCTGAACAGCGGAGGCTATTATTCCTTCAAGCCGGGAATGGATTCCGAGTACTATATCTTCACCTATAAGACCAAGGCTCGTGATATCCCCGCGGATCAGATCACAGACAGCAACGCTGTTGATGCAACGAATTTGGTTTACTACGTTGACAAAAACGACGATACCGTAGATTCTGAGCGCGCTGAAGTTAAGGTCAAGACATGGGAGCTCCCCAAGAGATCGAACAAGAGAGCCGAAGCCGGTCCTGCTGATTCCGACGGCAGCTTCCAGATCAAATTTACTCTGGAACTCGGCACCTATCCCGGCGGATTCCTCTTCGGAATGCAGGAAAAATACAATATCGAGGACGATATGTCGGCCAAGCTGAAGGGTGAGGCCAGTGAAGACGTAAAGCTGTATATAAGCCCCGATATGTTCAATTCTAACTTCTTTACGTTAAAGTTTGTCAACCAAAACTGGCAGGACATTACCGGAAACCTCGATTTCGATGATGTTTTCGAGCTGTATCCTATTACAAGTACTGATGACGGCATAACGAAATTCAGGATAGCCTATAAGGAGGCTGACCCGGATTCGGAGGTTTACAGAGTCCTCTCTGAAGCTAATAACCTCACGATCACCTATACCGCCAAGGCGGAGGGAGCTCAGCATCTCAGAGATGCTGATATGGAGTACAATGACAAGATCACTTACAGCAATACGCTGAATTACCCCGGTGTTCCCGATAAAACAGCCACACATGAGCTGGTCAAGAGACCTGCCATAAACAAGACCATCTTCGATTACTCGAATCAGTGGGGCGGCTACACCGACCAGAACAAGGATTTCGGTCTTTCTGTTATCGGATACGACGAGAACACCGGCAAGTATTCGCTGACGTATATGCTGACGCTCAATGAGTTCAACAGCTTTGACAACGCTACAGATATCGTAGTTACAGATCAGCTTCCCGAGAATTTCATCTACAAGGCAGGCACAGGTACATACAGCCTCGGAAATAACGGGACACAGACCGGGATATTGGCGGAGTCAGAGGCAGACGGCGGCGTCTCCTGGGCGCAGAACGGCAATGAGCTTACATTTACCGTTCCCAGCAGCATCCACGACGGCGGAAAGGTCACGATAAACTATTCTGTCGAGATAAGCAGCGAGGATCTCTTCGCTCTCCTGCTGCGCGACGATGAGGGCGCTCCCAACGGAAAGGCGATCATCAAGAATACAGCCGAGACAAACGGCGAGCTGGATACCGTCCAGGTTACTCTCACGGACGATTCCCCGAAGGTCACCAAGTCCGGCAAGACAAAGCTGGATGGGAACAATAAGCCCATCAATAACGCAGTAACCTACACTCTCGATATCAATCCCAATGCAAGAAAGCTCTTGCCGGAGGGAGATTCCCTTGTGGTAAGAGATACCATCAACCTCGCCGATGACGGACAGCACGCTCTTTGCCCGATACTGTTCACACCCCTTTCACCGGACAGCGTCAAGGTCTACTCGGTCGATGAGGATGGCAATGAGACACTTTTGACTCCTGAGGAATTCGGATTTACTATCCCGATCAGGAAAACATATCCTGTCGCGGACGGAGTTCACGGAGACGGCGATGTATATATCTTCGAGCTTACCGTTCCCGATCAGACTCATATCAGGATCGTATACGATTATACCTTTGAATTCAATCTGCAGGCCAAGAGCGACGATAGCTTCAATACCGATAACATGAAGCTCAAGAATAATGCCGTTATCTCCGGGCTTCAGGCTGAATCAAGCGAGGACAAGAGCTATAGCTTCAATAAGAATCAGTCTTCCGGAGCCTATGCCGATTCAGTCCCGAGGATAAATCTCAGAAAGGTCAGCACAGACAACTGGCTCGAATCGCTGCCCGGAGCTGAATTCATCCTGCAAAGATACGATACTGTCAATAAGTCTTGGGAGACCCTGACAGGAACAGAAGCAAAAGATGTCTATGAGGAATCACAGATAGACCATTCTAAGGACATTCCTTTACATTCATCTGCATTTGGTATATGGAATTCTTCCGACAGCGCAACACCTATGAAGCTCATAACAAGCGAAGAAAAGGGCCAGATCGAGTTCCCCAGCCTCCAGCGCTATGTGACAAAAGAAGTCACAGTCGGAGAGCAGACGGTAACAAGAAACTACTTCGTTTATAATACCGACGCTCTAGGGCGGCAAAGATACATCTACAAGCTGACAGAAACAAAGGCTCCGTCGGGATACTTCTACAAAGAAGGCACCAACGACCATTATTTCTACGAGCAGCCGAAGGATGAGACCATGGCAGAAGCTAAGCCTGCCAATACAGCCTTGCAGCAGATCGGTATCACAAGCGCAGACCTTATGGTGGTGCGCTCGGGAACAAAGATCGAGCTTGCGAATAATGCCTGCGAGCTGGATGTCCGGAAATACTGGAACGGAGGGACATCCCTCGACGAGCTGGCGCTGAAGCTCTATCGGACTACTACACCTCCCGAAAGCACAGCAAACAACCATATTGTCAAGCTGACGATCAACGAAGGCAACAATAGTTCGGATTGCTATGCACTGGTCGCTGACGGAGAATACTTCAAGGCAAAGATCATCATCAAGGGCAACGGCTGGCTTAATACTCAGGGAAGCGGCGTGAGCTGCGCACAACCCGGCGGAGATATCCATCTTGTGAATGTCACAAGCTCGGCTCCCGTTACCGGAGACAGCGAGTTCAGTGTGACCCTGAGCCACGACAGCAGTACGCCAAGCCTGATAAGAACATCCGAGAACGTTAAAAACTACTCGCCCGGTTTCGATATCAGCACGGCGGAGTTCGTTCAGGACATCACACTTACAGCAAAGAACGGCTGGTACACCAAGCTCAAGGATATCGACCTCAAGGATACCGATTATTACTACTACATCGTTGAGGAAACGCCCGAAGGCTATGACGCCAACTATCTGACCAACGGCTTGCAGAACGGTACCTTCAAGCTCACCAATGAAGCGTATCCCGCAGGAAGCATAAAGGTCAATAAGCAGTGGTACGGAGACGAACCGGATACCGAGAAGGTCACCTTCAATGTATACGGCTACACTGTCAAGACGACTGTCAAGACGGCACAGCCAGAGAGCCAGTATCATAGCCTGACACAGGGAACAGTCGTCAATATCACGGTAAATGAGAACAACGGCCAGTATGTACTGACCAAGGCATTTGCCGCTGACGCAGGCGAGACCTACTACCTGACAGTTACAGGAGATTACCAGAACTATGAGCTGGGCGGAGGATATACTGTCGGAGGAACGAGCTATCACGTCTGGAACGATCAGTACTTCGTCAACAATACCAAGACGTTTACCGTTCCTATTCCCGCAGATGCGGCAGCGACGACCGTTGATGTTGTGATAAACATCAACGACGGCGGCAGAAGCGGCGGTAATTTCACCTTTAGCTGTAAGGACAGCAGCGATAACTCCGTAACAGTCCAGGACAGCATTTCGGCTGCGGATCTTCCCGATGAGTTCGAGAAAGCAGCAGTTGCTCTGCCGGACGGAGCTGAATGTGTCGTCGAGAAGACGCTGACAGTTTATAAGAACGAAGACTGGAGCGGAGTTCTGGACGGCCTGAGGATCACTACCGCAGAGGGCGACCCGATCTACTACTACGTCGAAGAGACGGAGAGCGGACTGTTCCAGGCTATCGACTACTCGGACAACGGCTTCGCTGTCACAGAAGATCAGGCCGTTGAAATGACTGTTCTCAATCAACCTAAAGAGTCTCCTCAGGAGTATTCTCTTCCCGAAACGGGAGGCAGCGGAAAAGCACTGTTCTTCATTTCCGGAGCAGGCCTCATGCTTGCCGCAGCCATCTATTTCATTATCAATAAACGCAGGGAACAGGAATAAGCGTTTGTTTAAAAAGTAAATGACCACAGATTATATAAGGAGTGTTTTTAATGAAAATGTTTAAAAGAATGGCGGCCGCAGCCGCAGCATTTATTCTTGCAATGACCGTTATGACCGCAGGCGCTTTCGCTGAGGCGGAACCGAATGTTGATGCCACTGCTGCTACTATCGTTATCGATGAAAGCAACAAGAACACCTATAAGGCATATCAGATCTTTGTCGGAGTGCCTGACGAAAACGGCGATTTCACCGCCAGCACGGTCGAGTTCGGAAACGGAGTCAACGTAGATGCTCTCTTTGCAGCTCTGAATCTTCCAGAGGCTGAGCAGAACGAAAACGGGGTCCTCAAAAAGCTGAGTGAAATGGAGGCAGCGCAAGTATCCGAAGCACTCAAAAATGAGGGCGTTCTCAATGAAGAAAATAAGATCACAGTTACAAACGGCACCTCGCTTGATCTCGGCTATTACTACATCGCAGAGACCGATACTCAGGGTACAGAGGCTACTACCGACGACCTCAAGGGCGATATCCTCGTGATCGCTGAAGAGGGTAATCTCACTATCACCGCCAAGGTCGGCAAGCCCAGAGCTGAGAAGAAGGTAAAGGAAAACACTTATGCCGTTACCGCAGGTTCGGATATCAGCGATAATCTCTATGCAGAAGGCTATAACGATGCAGCCGACTATTGCATCGGCGATGAAGTTCCCTTCCAGCTCGTCGGCACAATGCCTCAGAACATTGATTCTTACACTTATTACTACTATGAGTTCACCGACCGTCTGGCAGCAGGCTTCGTAGCTCCCGATGAGGACGATTTCACAGTTACCCTTGACGGTGAAGAGGTAGATCCCGATTACATCATTATTGAAACCAATGATGGCGTTACCACTATAAGAGTGATCCTCAACAACATTAAGGCAAAAGGCGAAGTTACCGCTGATTCCGTCGTTAAGGTGAACTACACTGCAGTTCTTGACGATGACGCTGTTATCGGCGCTGAAGGAAACACCAACGGCGTTCATCTGACCTATACTACCAACCCTGGATACGACGGCGAGGGCTACTTTGAGCAGACCGGTGAAGGGGAAGTGGAAAAAACCGAAAAGAAGGATGAGGAGACCGAGAATACCACCGAGGACGGCGTAGTTGTTTACACCTATGAGCTCAAGATAAACAAGACTTCCGCCGCCACCGGAGCAGCTCTTCAGGGCGTTAAGTTCTCGCTTCAGAATGCAGAAGGTCACTATGCAAATATTAACACTAACGGCAAGCTTTTGGGCTGGGTAGAGAGTGCCGATGCTAGCAATTATACTTTTGAAACTGGTGCGGATGGTAAGCTCACCTTTACCGGTCTTGACAGCGGCACATACCAGATCGTTGAGCAGGAGCCTCTTGACGGCTATAATCCAATTACCGGCCCTATCAGCTTCACGATCACTCCCAATGATGCAAGAAATACCGACGGTTCTTGGACATATACAGAAGATGACGGCACAGATGCTTACGGCGCTATCACAGTTGAAAACGATTTGATCACTGTTAACGACGGAACCATCACTGCAAATGTCGAGAACGAAGAAACAGCCTACACTCTCCCCGAGACCGGCGGAATCGGTACTACTATCTTCTATGTAGGCGGCGGCATTACCGCAGCAGCAGCAGGCATCGTTCTTGTTGCAAGAAGAAGAGCCAAGAAGGATCAGTGATTCTTTCAACACTTAGCTGAAATTTTAAACCAAGTTGATTCCTGCGCCCGGCGGTAAGCGCCGCCGGGCATTAGGGAGGGTCTCATGAGAAACAAAAACAGCAAACGCACCACTGTAATCCTTGTGATAGTGTTTCTTGTGGGCCTCTCCGTAATGCTTTACCCCGCAGTCAGCAACTGGTGGAACACTAAGGTCCAGAGCCGCGTAGTCGCGGATTATCAGAAGGCTGTAAACGAAATGGACAGCAGCGACCCGGATAAGGTCGAGGGAATCCTTAAAAGAGCCCACGAATACAATAAAGCTCTTTCAAAGCTCTCGGCGCCCCTCTATGACTATGAACAAGTCCCCGATTACGACAATATCCTCGATATAACGGGGACAGGCGTAATGGCTATCGTGAATATCCCGCAGATCGGTCTGGAGCTGCCGGTGTATCACGGGACCAGCGAGGGCGTGCTCAATGTCGCAGTCGGACATCTGCAGGGCACCAGCCTTCCCGTCGGAGGGAAGGGGACTCACGCTGTCATCTCCGCCCACAGAGGCCTGCCTTCGGCAGAGCTTTTCTCCTACCTGGATAAGCTGGTGGTAGGCGACGAGTTCACGGTAACAGTGCTCAAGGAGGTCCTGACCTACGAGGTCGAGGAGATAAATATCGTCCTCCCCGGAGATCATCATCTTCTGTCTGCCGACCCGGAGAGCGATCTTCTGACACTTATGACCTGTACGCCTTACGGTGTCAATACCCACAGGCTCCTTGTCCGCGCCCGGAGAGTCTCTGACAGAGCTCCCGCCGATGCCGACCCGCAGTCTGCTGCAGTCAAGATCTCTCCCGATGCCGTTATGCTCGATTCGATGCAGGTCGTGCCGATAATCTCGGCTTTCCCTGTAGCGCTGCTGATAGGCTGGTGGCTCTTCGGAGGGAAGAAAAAGAAGTTCCCGCATAAGGATCCGCTCTCGGTGCTGGAGAGCGATAAGGATAAGACAAAGTCCTGACAAAGACTTTCTGGAGGTATGTTCATGAAAAGAACGGGATATATCAGAGCATTCTGCCTTCTGCTCGCTATGACGATCATGATGCTTACGCCGATGACCGCTTTCGCAGCCGACAGCGTCATCAGGATCGACGGCAGATACAGCGGGCAGCCCGCCTTGCTCAAATGGCAGATCTGGAAGATCGGCACCCGCGAGCCCGCAGGCTTGAAGATAAGCGAGAGCTTTGAAGCCAGCGGTGTCGTTCTCGAAGGTATGACCGACGAGGAGGTCAGAGAAGCCGCCGATAAGCTCGCAAAATTTATCGAGGATAACTCTGTTGCACCCGACTTTACAGCCGAGGCCGACAGCGAAGGCATAACCGAAGCCGCAGTCGGAGCAGCGGGAGTCTATTTCCTGAGCGCCGAGGAAAGGATCGCTGATAACAAGAAGTATACCGCCTCCCCCGCGATCGTCGAGTTCAAAGAGGGCGCGGATACCGACGTTATGCCGAAGATCGAAGCCGAGGATCAGCCCGATATCCCCGATTCGGATACAGATTCTCACGGCTCGGACAGTACGCCCGATTCCAGCTACAGCGATGATAACGACAGCAGGAAGTCCGGCGCCGAGGACGAGAGCGGCGGCAAAAAGACCGGCGCTGACGACGAGAGCGGAAGCAAGAGACCCGGCGGCGATACCGACAGCGAAAGTACTATCCCTCAGACCGGTCAGCTTTGGTGGCCTGTTCCGGTAATGGCAGTCGCAGGGCTTATCCTTGTGGCTCTTGGCCTGAGAGTATCAAGCAAGAAGGACAGCGGACATGACGAATAAAAAGCTCGGTCGTATTCTGATCGCAGTAGGGGCATTGCTGCTCGCAGCGGCAGTGTCCCTTGTCATTTATAACAAATACCGTTCCTCCGAGGCAAAAAAGAACGCGGAGGAAACGGTTATCAAGCTCAGAGCCTATGCGGAAAAAGCAGCAGAAAGCTCTTCTCTGCCGGATAAGGATACAGAGAGCCGCCCCTACCCTCTCCCCGGCAGCAGCACTGACACCCCTCCTGCTCCGGAGGAAGAGGAGGAGCTCACGCCTCTTGATATAGACGGGACACGCTATATCGGTATCATAACTGTCCCGAAGCTGGGCATCGAACTCCCCGTTACCGAGGGCTGGGACTATGTCAAGATGCAGAACGCAGCCTGCGTCTATTCCGGGAGCATCAAAGACCGGGATATAATAATCTGCGCCCATAATTACAGCTCTTTCTTCCTGGATCTGGAGGACCTGGAAGAGGGCGACGAGGTCAGATTCACCGGGCTCGACGGCCGCGAGTATATCTATCGGGTCGATTGGGAGGAGCTTATCTCAGGGCTGGATGCCGGGACTCTTCGCTCCGGCAGCGACCGCTGGGACCTTACCCTCTTTACCTGCACTTGGAGCGGATACAGCAGAGTGACCGTCCGATGCACAGAGGTCCGGGGTCAGCAGGCTGCTGAATGAAAATACTGTAATAAGTAATTCTGACTATCCCGCTGACACACCACACATATTCCTTAAGGCTTTTTATCTTGCTGTGCTATCCCCCGCCTCCGGCGGGGGATAGCACAG
>CAMNNQ010000056.1 GCA_946545645.1 uncultured Clostridia bacterium
CTATTAGCCCGCTGACACAGGAAAGAGCGAAGCGATTTTCCGTTTTTTAGCGCCGAACCGCGGCGCTCCCGGTGGTCGCTTGCTGTCGTTAGTGGGTCGTCGTTACGGCCTGCGACGATGCCGGAAGGTTCAGCGACGTCTTTCCTTTAGAGGGGCGGGACGTTGTGTAAGGTGGGTTGCCCCGCCCAGACCAAGTGCGTAAACTTCACATCATCTCACGCTTAGGTTCAGGGGCTTTCCGGTCGCCCCCGAGCCCCTTCGGGTGCTTGCTGTCATTGCGGAGTCGTCTGTACGCCCTGCGACGATGAAGATAGGTTAGACTGTCGCCTCTCATTTAGAGGTGCGGGACGTTGTGAGCAGGATGTAGCGGCGATACTCACAAAATACAGCCTGCTTTGATCTTAATGACAGATCTTCCAAGGAGAGGGCTTTTATCAACATAAACTTTTGTGCAAAGTTTTCCTGAATTCCTATTGACAAACTATGATTTGTGTGTTATAATTCATACATACCCGATAGGAATTAGGAAAATGAACCCGCATAAAGGATGTGCTCATTATGACAAAACTTTTTACCCTCCTTCTCAGGAGCAATTACCGCTTCGGACGAATGCAGCGATGTTGAGACCTCATCGCAGGTATCAGCAGCAAAGCTGCAAAAACCGATACAATAATTCAGAAAAGGAGATTTTAATATGAGCAACTATAAATTTGAGACCCTTCAGCTTCATGTAGGCCAGGAGCAGGCTGACCCCGCAACGGATTCCAGAGCAGTGCCTATCTATCAGACAACTTCCTATGTCTTCCATAACAGCGAGCACGCCGCTGCACGCTTCGGACTCACCGATGCAGGAAATATCTACGGCAGACTTACAAACTCCACTCAGGATGTCCTCGAAAAAAGAGTAGCCGCTCTTGAGGGCGGTGTGGCAGCTCTCGCAGTTGCCTCCGGCGCTGCTGCCATCAGCTATACCATTCAGGCTCTCGCTTATGCAGGCGAGCATATCGTCGCACAGAAAACTATCTACGGCGGAAGCTATAACCTCCTTGCACATACCCTCCCCCAGTACGGCATCAAGACCAGCTTTGTAGATATCCATGACCTTGAGGCTGTAAAGGCCGCTATCCTGCCGGAGACCAAAGCGATCTTCATCGAGACCCTCGGCAACCCCAACAGCGACATCCCCGATATCGAAGCGCTTTCCGAGCTGGCTCATTCACACGGCATACCGCTGGTCATAGACAATACATTCGGAACGCCCTACCTTATCAGACCTATCGAACACGGCGCCGATATAGTGATACATTCCGCAACCAAGTTCCTTGGCGGACATGGAACGACTCTGGGCGGTGTCATCGTTGACTCCGGCAAGTTTGAATGGTCTCCCAAGAAATTCGCTCCCATCGCAGCTCCCAACCCCAGCTATCACGGCGTGTCCTTTACCGCTGCCGCAGGCCCCGCAGCCTTTGTTACTTATATCCGCGCTATCCTGCTGCGAGACACAGGAGCTGCTATCTCTCCCTTCAACGCTTTCCTGCTCCTGCAGGGCGTAGAGACCCTCTCGCTGAGGCTGGAGCGCCATGCCGAGAACACTGCCAGGGTAGTAAAGTTCCTTTCGGAGCATCCTCTGGTCGAGAAGGTCAACCACCCCTCTCTTCCTGAGCATCCGCAGCACGAACTCTATAAGAGATATTTCCCCAACGGCGGCGGCTCTATATTCACTTTCGACATCAAGGGCGGCAGAGAGGAAGCATGGAAATTCATCGACGCTCTCAGGATCTTCTCGCTGCTGGCAAACGTCGCAGACGTAAAATCCCTTGTTATTCATCCGGCTTCCACAACACACTCCCAGCTCTCAGACGAGGAGCTCTCTGCTGCCGGCATCGGCCAGAATACTGTACGCCTTTCCATCGGCACAGAGCATATCGACGATATCATCGCAGACCTCGAAAACGGGTTTGCAGCAATAAAATAACATTATTTGGAGGAAAAAACTATGTCGAACATCTACAAAGGTACACTGGGGCTTATCGGTAACACTCCCCTCGTTGAGGTTGTAAACGTTGAGAATACGCTCGGCCTCAAAGCGACAGTTCTCGCCAAGCTGGAGTACTTCAATCCCGCAGGCTCTGTCAAGGACAGGATCGCCAAGGCTATGATCGAAGATGCCGAGCAGAAGGGTCTTCTGAAGAAAGGCTCTGTCATCATTGAGCCGACTTCCGGCAACACCGGTATCGGCCTTGCTTCGATCGCTGCGGCAAAGGGCTACCGCATAATCATAACCATGCCCGAGACTATGAGCGTTGAGCGCAGGAACATACTGAAAGCCTACGGTGCCGAGCTGGTGCTCACCGAAGGTGCAAAGGGAATGAAGGGCGCTATCGCCAAGGCTGAGGAGCTCTCCCGAGAGATCGAGGGCAGCTTCATCCCGGGGCAGTTCGTAAACCCTGCCAATCCCGCTATCCATAAGGCAACCACAGGCCCGGAGATCTGGAAGGATACCGACGGCAAGGTAGATATCTTTGTAGCAGGTGTCGGCACAGGCGGAACACTTACCGGAGTCGGCGAATACCTGAAAGAGCAGAACGCAGGAGTCAGGATCGTCGCAGTTGAGCCGGAAAGCTCCCCTGTCCTCTCCGAGGGCAAGGCAGGCGCTCACAAGATACAGGGCATCGGCGCAGGATTTGTCCCCGATGTTCTCAACACAAAGATCTATGACGAGATCATCAAGGTCGCCAACGACGACGCATTCACTGCTGCAAAGCTGCTGGTCAGGAACGAGGGCATCTCTGTCGGGATATCCTCAGGAGCTGCTCTGCACGCAGCTATCGAGCTTGCCAAGCGCCCCGAGAACGCAGGCAAGACAATCGTTGCTCTCCTGCCCGACAGCGGCGACAGATACTACTCCACTCCCCTCTTCACTGAATAACACCAATACACAACAAAGCCATTTTTTACCTCACTGCAAGTATGTTGCCGAGCTGGACCGTTCAGCTCGGCAACATTATTTCCGGGGCTTGACAACAGCATTTCGTACTGGTATAATTATATAGGAATAGTATGTTACAATGAAGGATGTGATCCTATGATGATATCTACAAAAGGGCGCTATGCCCTGAGGCTTATGCTCGACCTTGCAATGTGCGGAGAAGAGGGCTTTGTCCCGTTGAAGGATATCGCCGAGAGGCAGGAGATCAGTATCAAATATCTTGAGCAGATCGTGTCTGTGCTCAGCAGAGCCGGCTTCGTCAGGAGCGTCAGAGGGACAGGCGGCGGATATATGCTGGCAAAAAAGCCCGAAGATTATACTGTCGGGATGATACTCAGGCTCACTGAGGGCAGCCTTGCACCGGTATCCTGCCTGGAAACAGAAGAGAACACCTGCCCCCGAGCAAATGACTGTATGACTCTCGGGGTCTGGGAGAAACTATACACCGCTATCAATTCCGTTGTTGACAATATCACCCTCGCTGATATCATCGAAGAGAACAAAAGCAGCGATATGTATTGTATCTAGTCAATTCTCTGCCCTTACTCCTATATAGAGGAAATCCAGCTTAAAGGAGAAAGAAAATGGTCCCCTGGGATTGGAATGCGGTCACTGACCGAAGCGTATGGCTGGAGCCATGTGAAGAAAGCTATTATTATGCCCGCAAATGGAAAAAGGAGGGGCGCAGGAGCGTCCTCGACCTGGGCTGCGGTCTCGGCAGGCACGCCCTGCTTTTCGCAGAGTGCGGGTTCAAAACTACTGCTGTCGATATATCTCCGGAGGCTATCGACAGCGTAAAGAAAAGCTGCCGGGAGAATGGGCTCGATCTGCTGGCAAAGGTCGCTGATATGACCTCCCTGCCCTTTGCAGACGATGCCTTCGATTGCATTTTCGCTATGCACTCAGCCGGGCACTGCGACACTCCGGGCATGGCGGCCGTTATGAAAGAGATCAGACGTGTCCTGAAACCGGGCGGAGCGATCTATCTGTCTCTCTGCTCCAAGGAGACCTGGTCGTATCTCTGCGGCGACCTGCCGAGGATCGACGAGAACACTCTGATAAAGACCGACGGCCCCGAGCAGGGAGTCCCCCACTTTTTTGCCGACAGCGAACTCATAAAAGAGCTCTTCAGGGATTTTGAACTCATCCGGGTAAGGCATACCGACGATTGCTGCTTTAACGGCAAATGGGGGCTGCAAAAACATTATTTCATCGAGGCTGTGCTGAACAAGGAGCCCGCACTTCATGATTATTCCGGCATTATAGGCCGAAAGGTGAGCTGCACCGTAGACAGGCCGCTGGGCTCGGCTCATCCAAGAGCAAAAAGCCTTGTATACCCTATAAACTACGGATATGTTGACGGTGTCCTCGGGGGCGACGGTGCGGAGCAGGATGTCTATATCCTTGGCATAAACGAGCCGCTTGAACGCTTTGAAGGAAAAGTTATCGCCGTTTACCACCGTCTCAACGACAACGAGGATAAGTGGGTAGTCGCTCCGGAGGGCTCAGAGCCTTTCAGCGAGCAGGAGATACTATCCGCCATAGATTTTCAGGAAAAATTCTTCGACGGCCTGCTCTATATTCGTTAAACTGTACGTTTTTTTGTACTCTTACAGCAAGCTGCCGATATATTTTTCAGATTAAAGAAGGTAATCTCCATGCAGAAAAATATGACATTGCTGCCTGTCATAATACTGCTGCTGGCAGCGGTCGTTTTTTCGGGGTGTCAGAAGGATAAGAAGGATGTTAAGCTGCTGACTCCCGAGCAAAGCAAGGAGTATGTCAGCAAGAATCTCCCCGCTGCAAAATATGTCAGCGAGAAAAAGCTGACGGATAAGACAGAATTCACCTTTGAGGACGAGCTCTGCGGCTTCACCTTCACTGTTACCAGCGAAGCGTCGGAAAAGCAGTTCGATGCTATGACTGTCGGATACGATGAAAAGACGTCTGACAACTGGCTGGGATCCTATTTCAGCTATCTCAGGGACAAGGTCTCCGCTGGGGCAGAAGAGATAGCCGAAAAACAGGGCATCGGTCTCCAATGGAGCGACAAGCTCCAGGGCTCGGTGTTCCTGATGATAAAGACCGATAAGGCCACGAATGAGCTGGAGCCT
>CAMNNQ010000057.1 GCA_946545645.1 uncultured Clostridia bacterium
GCCGCATAAAAAAGCGACCAAGATCTCTCTTAGTCGCTTTGCATAAGTTTTCTTTTAAAAGTTTGTCTAACTTTTTGGGGTCAGTTCAAACCCGGTTCGCGGTGCTTTTTTGATGTGCTCGGAGATACATATCCTCAAACAGATCTCTGCTTTTATCGGAAATAACCTTCCGGATATGGGGGGGCGGGAGAGCTGATCCTGTCCTTTGACCTATTCAGCGCTCTGCACCCGCCAGATGTTATGGCTCGATCAGAAAAAAAGAGGCTGCTGCCTGTGCAGTATTTCCTTTTTATATTCACATCAGAATCCTAAGCCGTCGAGCCATCTGCGGACAGACTGCTGTGTATCGGAACTGAATTCCTGGGCTGTCCTGCCCTGTATAGCCATGCCGTCAAGCACCTGTGCATTCGGCAGATAGCTCTCGATAGCAGAATAAGTACCTGATTCACCGCTGCCCTCATGGGTGTTGAATGGGATAACTACCTTTCCGGAGAAGTCATAGCTGTCCATGAATGTATAGACTGCCATCGGCATATCGCCCCACCAGATCGGATAGCCGAGGAACACGATATCATACTTCTCCATATTTTCAACAGTTCCGTTCAGTTCGGGACGTGCTTTGTCAGCAAGCTCCTGCTTTGCCACATCGCAGCAGTCATCGTAATCGGCAGGATAAGGCGTGACTGTTTCGATATGAAAGCTGTCCGCACCGACCTTACTTGCGATAAACTCTGCAACGATCTGCGTGTTGCCCTTATCTATCGTACCGACATTGTAATTCTCGTCCGCACGGGAAAAGTACGCAACAAGGATGTTTTTGCCGTCAGACTCGGTTTCCGTCGGTGCTGCATCCGTGACCGCTTCGGAAACAGCTTTGCTCTTTGCGGAAGTGTCCTCTGTTTTCTCAGCAGTTGTTTCGGGATTGCTGTCCTGCTTGTTCAGCTTTTCCTGCACTGCTGCCTTGTCGCTGTCAGCAACGCTCGGTGCAGAGGCAGGCTCAGACGCACCGCAGGCAGTCATGGTCAGAGCCATGAACAGTGCAGATGCAATAACAGCTATCTTATGCTTCATATATATCACTCCTCAGTCTTTCATCTGCTCGGGATCAAGCATTTTGATGACCTTTGCAGGAACACCGCCGACTACCGCATAATCGGGAACGTCCTTTGTGACAACTGCCCCTGCCGCAACAACAGCGTATTTTCCGATAGTCACGCCCGGACAGATCGTGCAGCCCATACCGAGCCAGGCATTTTTCCTGACTGTGACTTTGCCGTAGGTATAGGTGGTGTGGCGGTCGTACATATCGTGATTGATCGTTGCGATACGCAGCCCCGGTGCAGCCATTACACCGTCTTCAAACTCTATACCGCCCGACGCAGAAAGAATAGCCGAGTGATTGATAAATACGCCCTTGCCGAATTTCACACGGTTTCCGAAATCACAGGTGAACGGAGTGAGTATCCTGACATCATCGAGCTTGCGTCCGAACAGTTCCTCCAGATAGCCCACATAGGACGGATCATCGGGAAGAACAGCATTTGCCTTAGCGCAAAGCACTCTCGCCCTCATCATTTCATCAACTGCTTCTTTGAAGTAAGGCTCAGTCACTTTCGTCGGACCGCCTTTATCCATAAGCTCATATACATAGCCGTTTTCGTATTCCATATTTATTACTCCTGTCTGAAAAAACCTTTCACACCGCCAAGCACCAGCCTGTTTGTTATCTCTATGATCTCCTCTACCGACTGCTGCCTGCCTTCTTCTATCCACTGCCTGTAAATCCCGAGGACAGAGTTGTTGACGAAGTTCATCAGCATGGTCTGCTGATATTCGGGGAGTGCGCCGTATTTCTTTGAACTGCTCCAGCCTGCGGTGTTTACCTTTTTTATCATACCGCTGCGGATATAGTGGTAGGACTCGTTGCCTGCACAGGTGATCTTCTCATAGGCAAGTCCCTTTTCCTCTGAAAAAAGGAAAAACTCACGGTTCACCCTGTCAAGCTCATCAGGCAGCTTGTAGTCCTTGATGCGCTCGATGTACTCCGCAGAATACTCCGACTGGATCTCGGAAAGCAGATCGTCAAGAGTGGGATAGTAGACGTAGAATGTCTTCTTGTTTATCATGGCACGGCTGCAAAGTTCCGTCACCCTGATCTTGCTGTAATCCATTTCACAAATCATCTGCTCGAATACGCTCTTTATAGAATCTATCGTCCTGCGTACTCTTAGATCCTCGCTGCCTGTCAGTATCATAATAGCCCTCCTATACACTACATGGTAAAGTAACTGTGGTTACATTATACCACAGAGTGCAGTTTCTTTCAAGCCTTAGTCCGCAGGATGCCAAGCTCCGAGATTTGCTTCCTGCTGTTCAAGCGTCATATTGAAGAAACGCTTTCCGCAGTCGAGTGCTCTGATCTCTGTCATTTCATCGGCGGTCAGCTCAAAGTCGAATATTTCAAAGTTCTCCTTCATGTGCTGAGGATTGGTCGTTCTCGGGAATACGATAGTACCTTCCTGGATATGCCAGCGTAAGATTATCTGTACATTGCTCTTGCCGTATTTCTGAGCCAGTTTCGTGAACACCGCTTCACCGATCAGTCCTTTGTCTCCGTGACCGATAGGATACCAGCTCTCAATGACTGTGCCGTACTTTGCGATACGCTCTTTCAGTGCGTTCTGCTGATAGTAGGGGTGGCACTCGACCTGCAAAACGGACGGCTTAATCGTTGCAGCCTCGCACAATTCCTCAAGTCGTTCGCTCTCAAAATTGCTGATTCCGATTGAACGAACTTTGCCTGTCTTCACAGCCTTCTCCATGTCCTTCCATGCGCCGAGGTAGTCACCGAACTGCTGATGCAGGAGAAGAAGATCAATGTAGTCCGTGCCGAGCCTTGCAAGCATCTTGTCGATAGCTGCGGCAGTCTTGCCCTCGCCGTATTCGTGGGGCCAGAGCTTTGTGGTTATCCATACTTTCTCACGGGGAACACCGCTGTCCTTCACAGCCTTGCCGACGCTTCTCTCGTTCTGATAAGCGTGGGCCGTGTCAATATGGCGGACACCCATTTTCAGCGCATCAAGCACTGCATTGTATGTTGCTTCACCCTCCGGGACCTGATAAACGCCAAGTCCGAACTGCGGGATCTTCGTCCCGTCATTCAATGTGATGTAAGTTTGCATAGTAATACCTCCTCAGATAAGTCCGTTGTTTTTCAGCCACTTTTCGATCATTGGCTTTGCATTTTTAACTCCGCTGCCCGAAAGAGAAAGCCCC
Organism: uncultured Clostridia bacterium; assembly: GCA_946545645.1. Lineage (GTDB taxonomy): Bacteria > Bacillota > Clostridia > Oscillospirales > Ruminococcaceae > FB2012. Next base: position 3,277 of record CAMNNQ010000057.1, read on the forward strand.
TCACCGACCCCAGCATATTTCTTGATATCCGAAACGCTCCTGCCGAGACCGCTGCCCTCGTTGGTGCAGAGCGGATAGATCGTCTTGCCCGAAAGATCAGCATTATCGAGGAATGTGAACACCGCCATCGGAGCAGTTCCCCAGTAGTTCGGATAGGCAAGAATGATATTGTCATAGTCAGTTGCATCTGGCATTTCTTTCAGCTCAGGACGAGCGTTCTCTCTTAGATGTGCCTTTGCTTCTTCAATGCAGGTCATGTAGTCTGCTGAGTAAGGCTGTACCATTTCGAGCTTGAAGCTGTCAAAGCCTGTCAGCTCAGTGATATGTCCGACTGCGATCTCGGTGTTTCCGACCTCCACATATTTCATCGAACCGCCGAAGTAGTTCTCATCGGCTCTTGAAAAGAAAATAACGATAGTGTTCATAGTAATTCCTCCTTTGGATTTAGGTAACTCTCGTACCGTTAATTCTATTTTAGCAGATAACTCCCAAAAATACAACGGGCGGTTTCTTTGAAACGGTTACTTAGGTAACGGTTTGCCGGAAAAGGTTACTTATCTTTGCTGATATAACGAAACAATGACGGGGAGGAGCACATAAAGGATCTGCCCCGGCACTCAGTGGCAGACAGTTTATCCGGCGACAAGCTCTGATACATCCGAAAAGCTGTTAACGCTACATCTTATTTCCTCTTCTCACAGCGCTCCTTGGTCTGTCTGTACTCCTCGGCAAGTCTGTTCTTCCAATCTTCCATAAAATCAAATCCTTTCTGTTTTTGGGTATAAGAAAACCGCCTAACAGCGTTAAGCGGTTTTACTCATTATTTTATCAACAAATGCTTGTGGTAATCTAATATTGTATTTTTCGATATGATACATTAAAAAATCACACCACTGGTATTCCCCGTCATTATACACTTTGAAGGATGAGGCTATTTCTTTTCCCGTAACACAATCAATTACTGCTCGTGGACAACTCGCATTATGTTTGAAAGATTTGAGATAATCGAGTACTGCTTTTTTATCATAATCAACCTTGTCTTGTAAGTAATCTAATACCGAGCCATTATTGAAAAAAACGTTCATCTCAGAAAAACATCCAATGTTAATCATTTATTTCAACTCCTTTCTCAAATATCCTCCACTTTCCAGTGTTCCTTGACGGATCACCAACAAAGAGTACTCCTTCATTTGGCGCATAATACACATCAGAATCGGCAGCTTTTACTTTTCCGTCGATTATCTTTGAAACCTGCTGAGCAAAGGAATTATCTCCTTTCCCAGTTTCGCATGAAGCTAATCTGATATCTTCCCCTTTATATCCGCGTTTATATAATTCGTCTACAAACTCTGCGGGCGAAAGATTGACCAGTTTTCCTTCTCTTTTGATTTGAACAGATGATGACGAGCCATGTAAAAATATATCCGTAACCCCTTTTTCTTCCTCAATACTGAATGATTCTACATAAAGAGGATCAGATTTATCAAACATATTTATTCCTAATCTAATTATATCATGATTTGTGCTTCTGTCAATAGCCTTTGAGTCAATAAACCCTGCATACTCAGGATCAAGAAGAGTTCGTTCGCCTCTTATGTATGCGCCAAAACTCTCAGCAAGGTACTCGCTCTTGCTGGCGTTAGCATAACCGGAGATCTTTGGCGCAAACTCATTCATCCGGCTGCCCACAGAGTTATTTGTCTTGGCGTCAAGCAATGTCCATTGAGCGTGATGTCCCAGCTCATGGGTGAACATTCCCTCACCAGCCGTGCCTACACCGATGCTGGCGATTTCAGCCCTCAGATCACAGGCTTCATCGGATATATGAAAACAAGTACATTCCGCAAGAGCGTCGGTGTTCTGCCAGATGCGTTCGGAGTAGTGTTCGCCGCTCCAGTTCTGCTGCAAGACCTCTTTTATCATCCGCTCGGAGACCTTGGAAAAGCTGAACGCGATCCCGGTGCGCTGCCGCAAAGAATCAGTAGACCGCAGAGCATATCACTGCCGAAAACACCGTCCGCTAAACATATCATATCAAAAAGGACACCCTCCCGGCTGCGGGAGGATGCCCTTTCCCCGGCTCAACTGCCGGGCTTTTTCTTTTTGCGCCGTGTTCCGCTGCGAGGCTGAGTGCGGTATTTTTTCTTCATGTCATTCAGCATACCGCGCTCGTCCATATATTTCATCACAGCTCTGATGAGTTTATCCAGAGTCATTTTTGCGCCTGCTTTCTTTTGGCTTTAGGTTTTGTTGTCGTATGGGATGTTGTTGTCTTTGCAGTATTGTTCGGCGCAGGAGCCGGAGGGGGTGTGGACTGTGAGGTTGTCGCAATATATAAATACATTACTCTTGATGCTTGTAACGCTGCTAGGAATGGTGATCTCAGTTAACTTGGCACATCCCATAAAAGCTTGAACTCCAATGCTTGTTAAATTTGATGGAATGACTATGCTGGTTAATGATTCACAGCCAGCGAAGGCGAAAGTCCCGATACTAGTTACACTCTCTGGAATCTTTATGTATGTTAATGATTTACATCCCAAAAATGTAATCTGCTCGATGGTAGTTACATTCTCTGGAATAGTTATGTGTGATAATGATTCACAGTTACAAAAAGCCCCTTCTTCTATATTTATAACACTATCCGGAATGGTTATGCTTGATAATGATAAACAGCCACTAAATGTATAATCATTAATGCTTTCTACTCCCGATGGGATCGTTATCTTTGTTAACGATGTGCATTCTTGAAATGCGGAAAATCCGATGCTATTAATGCTTTTCGGAATGTTTATATCTGTTAACCCCCAACATCCATTAAAAGCACAATCTCCGATACTGGTAACAGTGTCCGGAATAGATATCTCTGATAGTCCACGGCAACCATTAAATGCATAAGGACCTATGCCGGTAACTCCGTTTTCTATAATAACCTTTCTTATAAAATGATCAGCGCTATTGATTTCCGAACCAGTTTCTTTCTCTTGAAGAGCCTTACTCCAAGCATGAGGCTTATTAAAGTCATAATTTGATCCATCCATATCTCCGTTTCCGCTGATAACAAGTATTCCGTTTCCGTAAAGTGTCCAATCAAGATTTCCTTCGGTACCTGATGTCAGAAGAGTTGTTTCTTCGGCTTGTTCAGATGATGTTCCTTCTGTAGCTGTTTTGGAAAGTGTCAAAGAGCTGCTTGATGAAGAAGAGGTCTGATTGTTCCTCTCCGGCACAGTTACTGCCGGCTGATACCCGCCGCCCTGGTTTTCTTTTGCGGTCTGACGAGAAGTAGGTTTGGTTTTTTCGCTTTCCTCCGGCGGGGTCGTGGCGGTGGGGACAGTGGTGTCAGTAGGAGCTTCTGTGAGCTCGGGAACGACCGTCGGAATGGTCGTGCCGGTCATAGTTTCGGTTTCGGCATCCGGATCCAATCTGATCGACATTTGCTGAGTTATTGAGATGTCTCCGTTGTTGTCCGGGTCTCGGTTATCTATTCTGTTGTTCAAAAGCACAACGCCTGTAACTATAGCTCCTCCTAGTAATGCCGCAGCTATACCCGCTGTGATCTTTGTCCCGATCGTCGAAATAGCCGCTGCAGAGGTCGATACTGCCGACCCGCCGGATGCGGCGGCTCCTGTACCCGCTGCTCCGGCTCCTCCGACTATGGCTCCGCCGCTGATGTTTTCCGAAACATCCACGGTATTGAACAGCCTGCTGAAAGGCACCGCAGCAAACAGCCCGCCTTTTTTGGCAAGGGGCTCCAGCTTCTCACGGAGCTTTTTCTTCGCATAATGCAGCCTGGACTTGACCGTCCCCTCAGACACGCCCTCCCGTTCCGCAATCTCGGTGATAGATCGGTCCTCATAGTAGAACAGGAATATCGCGCTGCGGAATTCCTCCTTCATTGACAGGATCGTATCAGCGAGAGTCTGTTTGATGTCCTCATTTTCAGCGTAGTTTTCCGGCAGCAGGACGGTGTCCTCGATGTCCTCAAGGGAAGAGCCTTCCTGCGCCGCCAGATCGACGCTGTCATTGGAGCGCTCGCTGCCGTCATCGTAATCGTCATAGAGCACCCTGAGCGCACGGCCTTCTTTCATGGACTGCCTGGTGTAGATATTCTTTGCTATCCTGTGGAGCCAGGTGCCGAAATATGCCGGCTCCCGCAGATCGGAGATGTGAGCGTAAGCCTCTGTGAACGCCTCGGAGACGACATCCTCTGCATCGTTCTCCGCTGCGCCCTGCTTGATTATGTACTTTGTCAGCGCACCGCGGTATTCCTCGTAGAGCTCCGCAAAAGCGTTTGCATCGCCGTTTATCGCTTTCTGAGCAAGCTCGGTCTGCTGTTGTTTTGTCATGGATGACACTTCACTTTCTTTAGCGTTTTAGAGTAGCATTTCTACTATAGCTTACACTGATCTTTTCATATTTTTCAATCTGACTATCCCGCTGACACACCACACATATTCCTTAAACAAAAGGCTTTTTATCTTGCTGTGCTATCCCCCGCCAGAGGCGGGGGATAGCACAGCGTTGGTCTAATTGCCGTAATCTCATAAATAAGGTGTTTGAAAATGGTGCGTCAAAGGGATAACCATATTTTTCAATGTTGAGGTCTTTGATCACAAATTCTCCGGTATAAGTTTCCCTTGTTTTACAGTTTTAAGTCTGATCAGTCATATTTATAGTTAAGTCTGAATTCGAGTGTTCTTTTGTCCCAGCTCCGGGTGTCGGTATTTTTGTTATTGCTGACAGTAAAAGACTTGTTGACCGCTGTGTTCGGCTCAATTACTAAGTCAGGATTTCCTTTGGATACCAGCAGAGTCTCTCCGCTTTCTGCATCGGCCAGAGTTATAGTCAGTTCGTTGATCTTTTTTGTCTGATCAAAGCCGTTTTTTAAGTTTATCAGACAACAGATATCTCCGTTCTCTTCCTCCCATAATACATAGAGCGTGGAGATTAACGTTCCTGTAAAGGTTATATCGCTGTTCATCCAGCTAAGATCACTGACTTTGAACACTTTTGCGAACCTTCCGTTTTCCAAAGCTGAAACCGCTTCGGTCGGATATCCATTGATGTATCTGAGGTCTATGTTTCCATCATCATCGCAGAGCTTCAGCACATCTGATTTTCGCGCTATACAGAAATCGTCGTCCGTTACTTTTACTATCTGGGATAAGGGCCAACTGGAGGATTGGTTGTTATTGCCGTTGCCTGTTACGTTCCAACCGATAATGAAGAGAATATAGTACTGAGAATTGTCAAGGGGCGATCTGTCACTAAGCCGGATCAGAGTGCTGCTGAATTGCGGGTACTTGACCAGATGCTCTCTCATTTGTTTATAATAATCATTGACATATTCAGGTTCTCCGAGAGCGTCTTCAAACAAGCCGGTGAAGGCTGCCGTGTCTTCGTCCTTAGCAGCATTCCAAAGTCTATCGGCAAATTCTTCTGACCTTTTGCGGAGTTTCTTTTCAGCTTTCTCCTCCGGATCTGTGACTATAACGTCAAGATCCGAGCCGTTGACGTCTTTCCACTTGCTCTCAGTACTCTCGCATCCCGAACAGAATACAGTTACCGTACACAGCAATGCAGCTATAATGCTTTTTCCTGCCTTGATCTTTCTGTTTGTAGTTTTCATGTTTCTTACCTCCTGATTATTTGTTTAGGGTTTACGATCGTTAGAGGTAAAAAACAGGCATCGGGTTCAATTATTCTTGTAAATATTTTGTGAACCACATCTTTGCGCTGCTTTTATTATACAACGCATACTTACAAAAATCAAGTGATCTGTCAAATGCCATCGGTCTGTATGAGCCCGGGGTTAATGATATATCCGGCTTTTGCTTCCTTTCGGCATTTATAATAATGTATATACTGCTCAGCATGGCAAAAATGATCTGGCAGTGCCGCACCCGGACATTTTCTGCAAAGCATTGTTCATGAATCGTTTACAATTATAATTGAACCTTTTTCTTTGACCTCTCATCTAACGAACATAAGAAAGGAATACAGGATATCCTAAATGAAAAAACGGAGGAATTTATCATGAAAATAATCATCACAGCAACAGCAGCAGTTATTATGGCAGCAATTATGACAGGATGCGGCAATACCGCTGAGAAAGCAGATTTCAGATCCAAGGTCTCAGGTCTCTCTGCTAACGTCGGTTCGTGGTTGGCAGATCAGGAGAGCGCCAGGACAGATGTCGAGACAGCCCCCTTTACCAAACAGGCTCCGGAAGAAAAGAGCACCGACAAAGGTGCCGATGTCAGCGCCAAGCGATCTGACGGTACTGTTCCGAAAGCATCAAAGAGCACTGTGGCGTCGGCTGATGATCTGATCCCGGATGATGAAGACATTTCTGAAACAGAAGCTCCCGTAGTAACTACTGCAGCTCCGATGGAACAGGCTCCTGCCGAAACAGAAGCGAAGGAAACTGTCAAGGCACCAGCTCAGACTACCCCCAGGACTACCACTCCGGCACCAGCTCAGACCACCCCCCGGACTACCACTCCGGCACCAGCTCAGACTACCCCGAGGACTACCACTCCGGCACCTGCTCAGACCACTCCCAAGGCCACCGCTCAGGCACCTGCAGAAACCAGCCCCACTGTATCAAAGATGCTTGATTCAGCAAAGGTTACGACCTGCGGAGGAAGTGTAATAATGTCTGCAACAGCAGACCCGGCCAAAGGCACAGTAACTGTTACGGTCGAAAACAATATGGATAAAGAGGTCCGCTTCTCCGGACTTCCAAAGATGATCGGCGCTGACGGCTTTTCAAGCGAGTTCAATATCTTTAACAATCTGACCAATACTATGGCAGCAACTCCTGCTCATGCCAAGTCACGTGTGGTGCTGTATGCTGAACCCAGCCAGATCCGGTCAGGTATGAAACTGTCAGGCGAACTCCACGCTATGAGATGTTTTGCAAACAGAAGCTATACGATCACATTGTCATAAACATCGGAGCTCTGATACAAAGTAAAACAGCAGTTATAACTGTTGAATAAAGCGAAAGACAAAGGAGGAAAAAACTATGAAAAACAAAAGAAAGGTCAACAAAAAGGCAGTTGCAGCCATAATGGCGTTTATGATGACGCTTGGTTCGGCTGCGGCACCGCTCTCTGACAGCGGGTTTGCTGTCGTCCCTATGAATGTGACGGTCGCTGATGCAGCGGCGATCACGTCCTACGACCTCAACAGCACCACGACCTACAAGGCGCTGACCAAGGCAAAGGTCCAGGCAATGTATGACGATGCGATGAGACCTGTAGGCAGTTATACTTGGGACAGCATTGATTCCTGGTTCGTAAAGGGAAAGAGATCAAGCTCCGGAAGCAGCTGGTACGAGGGCGTACTCTCTCAGGATACCGTAAAGACTTTTGAAAACACCGTCAACCTTTACAGAAGGCTCTGCGGGCTCTATGACATATCTGTCGAGACAGGCAGTCTCTATCAGAAGGGAGCTCTGGTAAGAAGCACCGACAGCACATTTGCACATAATCTCAGCTCAGGGTACACCAGGCCGAAAGGCATGAGCACAGCGCTCTGGAATGAAGGGGTAAAGTGCCCCAACATGATCCTGTCCATGGGGAGAGCGCCCTCGCGTCTGGCTTACGGCTGGATAAGTGAAGCCGGCAACATCGCAGGGAATACCAACACAGGCCACAGAATGGTACTGCTGAGCTCTGCACTTTCAAAACTGAAATTCGGTTATGCGGAATCAACAGGCCTCGCAGATATGGTGCGCGGCACTGCCAGAGTAAAGGAAGCAGCCGCTACCTACCCTTCAGCGGGATATATGCCGACAGAACTGGTAGACTCGCAGGCTGCCGCCCCATGGATGGTGATGCTCAATGGTTCCAAGCTCAGAGTATCGGATATAAACAAGGTCAGGGTGACTGTCACAAGCGGCGGTAAGACATGGACCAGAACAAAGGCCAACGGAGGGCTTCGCCAGGGTCCTGAACTCAGTATGTACGGCTCGCAGTTCATAGAGTTCAACAAGCCTGATATAGCCTCCGGCAAGAATTATACCGGCAGCTATACTGTGAACGTTACCGGGCTGACAGATGCTGCTGGGAAGTCTGCCAGCCTCAGATATACTATCAATTTCTTCAATGCCGAAACTCCTTATGAGGAACGTATAGACCTCAGTTCCGGCAAAGCTGATCTGAAGCTCTCCCGGTATGAATTCTACTATGACGGCAAGGAAAAGAAGCCGGAAGCAACAGTGACATACAACGGCAAGACTTTAAAGCGGGGTGTCGATTATAACCTTATCTATATGAATAATACAAAAGAGGGTATTGCCTGGGTCTCTGCCAGCGGGATAGGGAAGTATAAGAATACTGTATCCAAGACATTTACTATTCTGAAAGATAACAGAAAGGATCTCTCAAAATACACCGCTTCGCTTTCTGCCTCATCCTTCTGGTACACGGGCAAGGTGTGCAAGCCGACGGTCACTGTCAGGAACGGCAGCACTGTTTTAAAGCAGGGAACTGATTACACTGTCAGCTATACAAACTGCACCAATGTCGGGACCGCGACTGTAACTATAACGGGAAAAGGCGATTACAAGGGAAAGATCACAAAGAACTACAAGATCGTCAAGGATAGCCGCACGGATCTATCCAAGTGCAGAGTGTCTCTCGCAAAGTCAGTCGTTGATTACGACGGAAAGGCTCAGACCCCGGCAGTAACAGTTAAGTACGGCGGTAAAACTCTCAAAGCCGGTACAGATTACACTGTGAGCTATACAAATAACAAGGCGGTCGGGACGGCTAAGGTAACTGTGACCGGAAAGGGCAGCTATAAAGGCAGTGTAAGCAAGACATTCAGGATCGCTGTCCATGTTTATGCTGCGACAGTTAATACCGAACACACTATCGACAGGTATGTAGAATTCACAGGAAAGCCGATAAAATACCATATGTCACTGACAGTAAACGGCAAAAAGCTCCGCGAAGGCGTTGACTATGAGTATACCAAGTGGGAGAACAATATAAATATAGGGACAGCCAAGGCTTATGTCAGGTTCATCGGTAAGTATACCGGTGCTATAATCAGAAATATTCATATCACCGACAAGACCGTTGTCAGAGCAGAGGATTGTACCACGACAATAAATAAGAGCTATGCGTTCAACGGTAAGCCGGTAGCACCGAAATTGCCGCTGATATTCAATGGCAAAGCTCTCACCCTCGGCAAGGACTACACCGTGAGCTATACCGACAATGACAAGCCCGGCACAGCCACCGCGCACTTCAAGCTGACAGGCAGCTATATAGGCTGGCTCAAGATAAGTTACAATATCGTCTGAGCTTAAAGTATAAGCTCATAAGACCTCCTGCCGGCGCTCTCAGAGAGCGCCGGTTTTGTTTACAAAAAGTTCATAAGGCTTTTTTGAACCTTTGAGCTCGCTCCTGCATCTAACTATCAGAACATCTAAAGGGGAGTGTTTGCATTTTTGCAAACCGCCGACGGTATTTCGCGTATTATCGCTGCCCGGGACAGATCATACTTTTGATTTTAGCAGCTTAGGGTTTGTTAACAGATTATTTGCATTTTTATTTGAACCTTTTTCATTGGATTTTACTCTAACTGATGTAAGCAAAAAACAATATTACAATTCAGGAGGTAGATCTTATGGAGAATACTTATTGCAAGAAATGCGGAGAACATATTTTGGGAAGCGCCAGCTACTGCCGGATCTGCGGAGCATCAACAAGCAACAGCCCCCGTGTTCAGAGGCCTGTAAGAGCCCCCGCCCCCGGAGAGTTTCAGGCTCATAGCAGAATGATGAGTTCGGATCAATTAAGACTGTATAAGCAGATCAGCCTTGATTCCAGAGCGCAGACGGCACTCATAATGGTAATAATCTCATACTTTGGGGGCTCATTATTCACAGCTATTCCTGCGTTTATAATGGCAGGCAGGGTCCTGGAGGAGGATCCGTACAACAGCACCGCAGGAATGGCAAGGAAACTTTCGGCCATTGTCATAGTGTTGAGCATAGTATTACTTATCGTAGTGCTGATAATTATATCCGGCACATTTAAAACACACGGACGGTTTTGAGCCCGATGCCTGAAATGATCTGCTGATGATGCAGAATGATTCTGCGGCAGTTTGCAGGATATTCTGCTTCAGCGCTATCTCTGAGAACGCCCGCCTGCGGAAAGGGATACAGCACAGCCGGATCTCTGACGCAAACAAAAAGGCCCGCATAGCTGCGGGCTTTTATATTTTTGCGTGGCTTTCTATCAATGGGGGCCTGCCGAAAGATTTCTCTGATCGATGGATCTGATGTTCTGGTTGAGCTTGCCGTCCTTTGCCTTACGGGCGAGATATGTCTCGATCTTCTTCTGAGCGTCCTTTGCGGTCTCCTGCATCTTCTTTGAAGCATCCTGGATGAGTTTATCGCTGTCCTTGTGCTTTTCAGTTGTCTCGGCATATTCCCTGGATGCTTTTTTGAGCTTCTCCATTGCGGTGAGGGCGCTGTCATAGTCGTTGTGGCGGATGAAGACCTTGTTGGCGGTCTTGGCGCTCTCGATATTGGTATCAAGAGCTGCTGTGGTCTCTCTGAACTTGAATGGAGCTTTGGCGCGGGCTATCTCGGCTTCTCTCTGCTCAACAATCTCTTTCTGACCGACAGCATCCAATTTCTTGTTATAAATAGCAGCTTCGGGATCAAGGCTGTCGGCAAAGGCTTTCCTGAAACTCATTCGACTTGTTCGGGCTTCTCCAGGTATCGAAGAATTCGCTGTCCATGTTGACAACTGCCGGCTTATCGGGTACGGGATCGACTGTAACGCTGGGGTCAGACTCTTTCTGCTTGATCTGTTTGTTCCTCTTTGCGCAAGCATCGCTGTATTCGCTTTTAGCTTTTGTGATATCCTGGTAGATCTCATTGATCGCTGCGTTTACTTCGGGCTTAGGGCAACACCGCACGACCCGCGGCTAACGCCTCTACACATCATCTGCTTGATTACCAACGTCATCAAAGATGACGTCAATTCTCCTTGACGTTGCGTAAAGCGAAGTGAACTTCGCTTGCAAGCCTGCGTCGAATTTA
>CAMNNQ010000058.1 GCA_946545645.1 uncultured Clostridia bacterium
CCAAAAAATTACGGACAGTATGCCAAATGCGAGTGATGCAGATGAATTTGTCAATCTCGTTAATAACTGCAAGAATGAAGATATCAAACGCGCATATCGTGATTGTTTAAATCAAGTTGACAAAGTAGAATACAATAGTGAAAGAGGCGGAGAAAGTTACTATCTGCACGCAGATAATAGACTGGTTTATTCTTATCCAACGGAATCCGACATTGAAAAGGGCGAATCTAAATTTAGCTCAGTTACTCATGAAATTGGTCATCTGATTGATTATAAAGGCGTTTTTGATGATCTGACATTTTCTGAAAGCGATGCTCTGAACGCCTCAATCCATACATCCTTTACGTTTAAACGATCACCAAGCGGCAGTGATCAGTTCTTGGAAGCTGTGAGAAAAGATAAAGCTAATTTAGCAAAAATCGTAATGAAGACAGATGTGAGACAAGATTTGTTTTCGTCGATTTCCAGCAGTGGTGTTCAAGATGCTCTTGATGGTATGTTTGGAGCAAAAGTTAAAATGCGCTATGGGCACGGTGAAAAATATTACAACAAGACATACAACAGTTTAAAAAGTATTGGATTTGAAAAGAAAATTCAGGAAGCCTACAAGCAACTTGGATTTGATGCAAGTAATCAAGCAAAAGTGCAGTCATTAGTGAGATGTCATACGGTGGCTTCGGAAGTATGGGCAAATATAACAAGTGCAGAAACTTGCGGCAGTGCAGATCTTGATTTCTTTAAAAAGTATCTGCCAAATTCATACGATAGTTTTATTTCAATCATGAAAGGGCTGAGATAGTATGGATGAAATAACAGTTCTTAATAAAATCAAAGAATATGAATCTGTTTTCGGTGAAAAGCTCCCGGAAATAACAACAAGTGAATTCAATTTTGCAAGCAATTATGTCCGGGCAATCGACAAATGTATTTCTGAAAATAAAACTATGACAGAAATGGGTTGGGGGTTTGTCGATTTTTTTCAGGAATCCCCGCCACACAGATTACACTATGATGACTAAACCGCCCTCACCCGAGAGCGGTTTTCTTATACCCAAAAACAGAAAGGATTTGATTTTATGGAACTGAAAGAAACGATCGAAATGATGCAGTCTGAGGACTACAGGGAGCGCTTCAAAGCCGAGTATCAGCAGAATGTTATCCGCTTTCAGAAGCTGAGGGCAATGCTCGAAAAGTGGGACAAGGGCGATCTTAACTTCACGCCGACCTGCCCTCGCGGAGTTTATAATCTCCAGATCAGAGCAATGGCGGACTACATCGCCGTACTGGAAGCAAGAGCGGCTATCGAGGGCATCGCGCTCTGAGCGCTAACGCATCAGAAACGCTCATTTTACGCTCATAAAACGCTCATTTCCTGCAAAAATGAGCGATAACAGAATACTCACAAAGCACCGCGCCTCCGGGCAAGGTGCTTTTCTTATGCCCCGAAGCACCTCACCGGTGCAGAGAGGCACCATACAAGGAGGGGAGCAGATGGACGACAAGCTCGGCACTTGACCTTTATACGGGTTCGTGCTATAATACCCCCAAAGGCGGTGATCGTATGCAGAACGGAAAACAGAGAGGATTTTATGGCTGCGGCGGAGCGGATGCGGCTCCTGTCGGAGCAGGCTATTCCGCGATAAAAGACCCCCGGATGCTCTATGACATCCTCTGCGGGATATGGTGCGAATATACCTGCGCACCGAGATTAAGGCCGGGCTGGTCAAAGGATAATATCACTCTCGGGCAGTGCTCGGTAACGGCTTTCCTTGCTCAGGATATCTTTGGCGGACAAGTCCGCGGAATACTCCGGGAGGGCGGCAATTACCATTGCTACAATGTGGTGGGAGACTGCGTTTTTGACCTTACCAGCGAACAGTTCGGAGACGAAAAGCTGGTCTATTCCCCCGACGATCCGGAGCAGCTAAGAGAGGTGCATTTCGCCAAGGAAGAAAAGCGCCTGAGATATGAATACCTGCGAAGCGAGCTGAAAAAATATCTCGCTGAAAAAGAAGGATAACTTCTGCCGGAAGAGCCGGAGACACAGAGCAAAAACACCAGCGCCCCGCTGTTCATTCAGCGGGGCGCTTCCCTTTTCAGTATTATTTTCCAATCGCCAGCTCGACAGCCTTGTAGGCTCCGTCGTATACTCCCTGCGCCTTTGCTTTGATGATATTGCCGCAAAGGAAACGAAGTATACTGCTGTCTGTCTGCATAGCCTTCAGCATACCGACGATCTCCCGCGGAGTCTCGCATTCAAATGTCCCGTCGCCGATCTCGGCTGCCCGGACAGCTCCCCAGGCCTCGTGCCCGCCGACCCGCTTAATCATCAGCTTCGGAACAGGATAGAAAGCCAGCTCGCTGGGCTTGGTTATCAGGACATCGCAGGCTCTCATCAGCAGATTTGTCGAATAGACCGCTGCGAATATATCCTTATGGCAGAAAGCGTGTACTCCACCGATGCTGTTATCCAGCGCCTCCTCTGCAAATGCGGAAGTCCCTGCGAAATCGTCGATATGCTCTGTCGTCAGCTCCTCCAGCCCGGGAACGCGCTTCTTTATCGTCTCCCAGACATTGTAATGGTCGCCGAGATTTATCATCAGCGATGCCTTTCCGCGCTTCACTCTCGGCAGCAGCCATCTGATGACCGCTGCGAATATATCCTGCTGAGCCCCTGCCCCACCGATGGTAAGCAGGTATCGCCTGCCCTCACCTTTCCGGAGCCTGGCCAACCTGCGGGCGCAGTCGGCCTCTATGTTCGAGACCAGCTCATGGTCGATATAATGCCCGGCAAAGGCCACAGAGCCTTCGGGCATCGGCTTCAGGATGCGCTTCTTATCCATCCCCCGGAGGACTTTATATCCGAGATAAGCCGACTGGGTCTGAACTGTATGCAGAGCGCCCTCAGAAAGATGCAGCGCCATCGGCCAGTTGTCGGGAACGACATTGACAACATTCGTCAGCCCAGCGTGAACAGCAGCCTGAGACGGCCAGACATGAGTAGCAGCAAAAGGTATATCCTTCGGGAGATCGGCATAAAGCCCTGTCATAAGCTCGGAGACCTTCTGATCGGAGCAGTTGTATGTCAGCTTCCGGAAGCCCTCGCTGTTCATAGGCTCCCAGACCAGCTTGTTGAACAGCCTGCTCTTCTGCGAGAGCCTTGACCCCAGCGAATAAAGCTCGTTCTGGGAAGAGATTATACTTGTTGCGGCTGTCCCCTCAAAGGAATTAAGATCGAACCAAAGCGGGGTCAGCCCCATAGAATGGGCGGCGGAAGCGATAGCCATAGATATGCGGTAATGCCCGAAGCCCATTCTGATATTCCCGATAACTATGTTCTTTTCCTCTCCTAGCTCCAAAGGTGTATCCGAGAGGACTAGATTTTTTACACCGAGAGTTTTTCCTATAACGTCATTTTCGACGGCGGCAAGGTGATAGCATTTATCTCTGTCGTCGCCGTATTTTTTTATAAAACCTTTCTGCTTTCCCTCCGCAGCCTTAATGTCTCTGCGCTTCATAGCGTTTCCGAATATTACCGATGACCTGTCCATAGCCGCCCTTCTTTCTTTTATGATATGTTCTGCCGGTCAAATTTTTTCTAAACACTTGACAAGACCGGGAACTTGTGATAGAATATATATCAGGATGATAGACTGACTATCACCTTGATATAAAGTCTATCACAAAAAGGAGTTTTTGTCAAGTGGAATACAGAAAATTTTTAGAGAGCGCTAAAAACGATCGCATGAACGATGCAGTCGAGGCCGCCGCAAAGCTGCTTCTGACAACGGATGTCAACGAGCTTAAAATGAATGACATCGCCGATGCCTGCGATATCGGAGTCGCTTCCCTCTACCGCTATTTCGGGACAAAGCCTGCGCTGGTCATCAAGGCGGGCTGCCTGCTCTGGAGGTCGGTAAGGTCGCTGTTCGACGGAGTATTCGAGTGCGATTATTATAAGGAGAGGGACGGCCTCGGTAGGCTGCGGGAGCTTATGAAGGTCTTTAAGGTGCTCTTTATTTCCCACAAGGATTTTCTCCGCTTTCTCGACAGCTTCGACCGCTATATCCTGAACGAAAAGGTCAGCCCGGAGGACATGGAGAATTACCGCAAGAGCATAATGGATTTCTACCCCCTCTTTGAGGATGCCTATAAGACCGGAGTCAGGGACGGCTCCCTCAGAGCGGATGTGGATTTCAAGACCATGTACCTCTCTGTGACACACTCACTGATGCAGCTCAGCGAGAAATTCGCAAGAGGCAGCGTTTTCGAGGGCGAAGAAGATCTTGCAGAGGGCGAGCTGGATTTTATGATCGGGATGGCAGTCGAATACATAGCCGCAAAGGCTTGATACAAGGAGGTCGCATTTATGAAAAAGATAACCAACAAGGTCCTTTGGACTTTTGCGATAGGCCAGCTCGGATGGTCTATGCTTTCGGGAATAGTCTCCAACTGGCTCGTGTTCTTCTATATGCCGGAGAACTCGGAGATAACCAACGGCCAGAGTATCTACATCACACAGGGCAGCATCTTCCTCGGATTGACAGTTATCGGAATAATCACCGCTGTCGGCCGTATTTTTGACGCTGTCACCGACCCGTATATCGCTTCCAAGTCCGACCGCTCAAGGCACAAGGACGGCAGACGCATCCCCTTCATGAGAGCTATCTCTGTCCCCTTCGCAGCAGTTACAGTCCTGATCTTTATCTCTCCCGTAAGCGGGGAATCCTGGATCAACAACGGCTTCCTGCTGGTGACTCTGCTGCTCTTCTATCTCTTTATGACCATCTACTGCACTCCCTATAATGCCATGCTCCCGGAGCTGGGCCGCGACCCCAAGGACAGGATAAATGTCTCGACTTATATCTCCGTGACCTTCTTTGCCGGCAACGCCATCAGCTATCTTGTTCCTAACATAGCCGGGATATTCCGTGATTCTCTCGGATATGCCAATTCCTTCCGCGTTACTATCGGGATCCTTGCAGCCGTAGCTGCGGTTTGTATGCTCGTCCCGGTTTTCGGGATCAAGGAGAAGGATTATATCGACACTACCCCCTCCGACACCCCGGCCTTCTCTTCCCTTTCCAAGACCTTCAGAAACAGGGAGTTCCGCAAGTTCGTTGCTTCGGATATCTTCTACTGGGTCGCTCTTACGATGTTCCAGACGGGCCTCTCTTTCTATATCGTGACTCTCATCGGGCTGGATTCCGGCAAAACCTTCTTGCTTTTCGCCGCAATGACAGTTATGAGCCTGGTCTTCTATGCCCCCGTCAACTTTCTCGCCAAGAAAATGGGCAAGAAAAAGCTGGTCATCTTTGCCTTCGTATTTTTCAGCATGGTGTTCCTCTACACCGCCTTTGCCGGAAAACTGGGTATGCCCAAAATGGTAAACGGGATCTCCATATCTGTCCTTGCTTCTGTTCCTATGGCGATACTCGGCATACTCCCTCAGGCTATCGTCGCTGATGTGGCGCAGGCTGACAGCATCAAGACCGGTGAGAGCCGGGAGGGTATGTTCTTCGCAGCACGCACCTTCGCTATGAAGCTGGGTCAGGCGCTGGCTATGGTGCTCTTCACCTCGATCAAGCATATCGGAGAGGACGGCTTTGGCCTCAGGCTAACCGCCGCAGTCGCAGCAGTGCTCTGCCTTATCGGAGGAATCATACTCGGGCTCTACAAGGAAAACGAAGTTACCGGAGTCATAGCGCAGGATCTTGAAAAACGCAATTCCGAAGAAGCCGCCGGAGAATGATACCGAAAGGAGCATAATATGGACCGTTCAGAACACAAATACACCGCTGTCATCAGAACGGAAGGCGCAGCGGTAAGATTTACGGATCGCTATGACTGCGCACTTTTCTCGGCAAGTCTTGAAGCAGACGGAGAGAGTGTGACTCTCCGGGTCGAGCCGAAGCGGGAGCTATGCTTCAGGGAGCTGTCGGTATATGACGAGCCGGGCATCGACGGCAGCGAAAAATATTTCTTAAACGGATATCAATCCTGGACAGACAGCCGGGAATGGACATCCGGCGAAAAGATGCGCGGGATAGATCATATCCCCGCAGTGCTGGTAAGAAAATACAATTTCGATAAATACGGCGATTACAACTTTGCCCGATATTCCCCCCGCTCCGGGGATCTGCACGGCTGGACATACGCCTATATCCGCAGGGGCAGCGACTTCCTGCTGTACGGCTCCCTCTCCGAGGGCTGCGGATTTACGAAGATCAGCCTCTTCTCGGAAAGGAAGCGGGTCAAGCTCTCCAGAGAGTGCGAGGGCGCAGTTTATTCCCAGCCCTTCGATGCGATAAGCTGCGCTGTGCTGCGGGGCAGCGAGAATGAGGTCTTTGCCCGCTGGCAGGAGCTCTCCGGCATACCTGTTTCCGGTGCTCCGCAGATCCGCGGATATACAAGCTGGTACAGGCATTATCAGGACATCTCGGCGGAAAAGCTGCTGCACGATCTTGACGCTCTCACCGCCTCCGGTATGGCTGCGGACATCTTCCAGATCGACGACGGATATCAGACCGCTGTCGGGGACTGGCTCTCAACAGACGAAAAGAAGTTCCCTGACGGTGTCGCCGCCATAGCAGAACAGATACACAGCCGCGGACTCAAAGCGGGGCTCTGGCTCGCGCCCTTTGTCTGCGAGAAGAATTCCGACCTTTACGAGCTGCACCCGGAATGGCTCCTCAAGGATACAGACGGCTCGCCTCTGGCAGCGGGCTGCAACTGGAGCGGCAGCTTTGCTCTCGATCTCGGTAACGAAGAGGTCAGAGACTATCTCAGAAATGTGTTCGATACTGTCCTCGGGAAATGGGGATTTGATCTGGTCAAGCTGGATTTCCTCTATGCAGCCTGCATCCGTCCCTCCGGAGGAAAGAGCCGCGGGCAGCTAATGTGCGAGGCTATGGACTTTCTGCGGGAGCTCTGCGGCGAAAAGCTGATACTCGGCTGCGGAGTACCTCTGGGCGCTGCCTTCGGAAAAGCGGATTACTGCCGCATAGGCTGCGATGTCGGGCTTTCCTGGGACGACAGCTTCGTTATGAGGCAGACTCACCGCGAAAGAGTATCGACAAAGAATTCCCTGCTGAACACAGTGTTCCGCAGGCAGCTCAGAAACTTTTTCGGCAGCGACCCGGATGTATTCCTGCTGCGGGAGGATAATATCAGCCTCTCCCCCGCGCAGAAGCAGACTCTTGCTTATCTGAACCATCTTTTCGGCAGCGTCCTGTTTACTTCAGACGATGTCGGGACATACAGCGATGCGCAGAAACGCCTGCATCTTTCGGCTGAAAGGCTGACAGCCGCCGAAGGCGCCGAGGCAGACCTGAACGGCAGCGAGCTGACCGTGCGCTTCAGTCTGGAGGGAAGAAGGCGGGAGCTCAGATTCGATATCGCAGCAGGCAAAAGGATAAAATAAAAAAGAGACCGCGCAGAAGGAGGCACAATCCATTCTGCGCGGTATTGTTTTCGGCTTACGCCGTTAGGGGGGCTTTGATAACGGATTCAACTGACTGTATCTGTCCGTCTACCAGCTTTACCAGCTTGGTGCCGTACAGTGCAGCCGACTCAGAGTGAGTAACCTGAACTATGGTCTTGTTGTACTTGCGGTTGATATCGCGGAAGAGCTCCATGATTCCTGTTCCGGTCTTGGTGTCGAGGTTTCCGATAGGCTCGTCAAGGAAGATGATCTTAGGATCGAAGACCAGCGAACGGGCGATGGCGACTCTCTGCTGCTGCCCTCCGGAAAGCTCTCTCGGAGTCAGCTTGCGCTTATCCTCCATGCCGATGACTCTCAGGCATTCATCCAGCCTGTCGATATACGAAGATCGTTTCTTGCCTGCGATCATCAGCGGCAGGGCGATATTGTCCTCAACATTCAGGTTGGGGACGAGATTGTAGAACTGGAACACAAAGCCTATCTCCTCGTTTCTCATCCTGCAAAGAGCCTTGTCATCCAGAGTCGAAAGATCGATGCCGTTGATCCTGACCTTGCCGGAGGTCGGCATATCGAGGCCGCCCAGCAGATAGAGCAGAGTCGATTTTCCGCCGCCGGAGGGGCCCATGATCGAGATGAACTCGCCCTCCTCAACTGTAAGATTGATATCCTTGAGGACATGAGCCTCTTCCTTGCCGTTCTGGAATTTTCTGTTTACGTTTGTTACCTCTATAACGTTATTCATAGTTGTTTCCTCCTATAATTCTCTATTTTCCGGCTGCCTGTCGTTCAACCGTTCTTATTCGTATTTCAGCTCGGCGACCACATTGAGCTTTCTGCTCTTCTTCATGGAGCCCAGCGAAGCGATGAAGATCACCAGTGCGACTGCTGCGACATAAACAGGCAGCTTGATCCAGCTGAAGCTGATATCCATAGCCATATCGGACACCAGAAGCACTCTCTCTGTCAGCTTGCAGAGCAGGATAGTATATGGGATCGAAGCGACAACGCTCCAGATCACACTGATCATGCTCTCTGAAAGGATCAGATTCCGGCGGCGTCCGGAGTTCATCCCGACGGATGCCATTACCGCAAATTCCTTTCTTCTCTGTGCGAAGCAGATGGAGATGTTGTTGAAGATGCCTATCGAGGCGATAATAAGCGCAAGGTAGGTGAAGATCGAGAGGATATCTACGATCATTGCGTTGTTTCTTACGTTATCGTCCAGCATTTCCTGCTTGGTGTAGATGACAGCTCCCAGATCTCCGGCAGCGGATCTGAGCTGCTTATCGACCTGCTCCTCTGTAACTCCGGGCTTGCGGAAGAATACCATCGCGCTGGATTCCTTGATGTTGAAGGCCTTTTTAAGGGTAGTCTCGCGCATGAGGATCGTTGTTCCTCCGTTGAGAGCCTTGCCGTCGAAGGAGCCGACTATCTCAAAATCCTGTTTCCGTCCGTTGACCTCTATCTCCAGCGAATTGCCGACCTTTTTGTCAAGCTTTTTGAGAACTGATCTTGAAACCATGATAACATTGCCCTGATTCGCCTCATATCTTGCATACTGCTCGCCGGTCTCGCCCTTCCTGAGCTGGAGATACTCGCAGTATTCGCCGAACTTAGTCGGGTCGGCAGCCATAATGAAAGCGAAGTTATCGTCAAACTTGACTGTTTCGTAGGTCATTGTGCAGATCCTGTCCGGATCGATGCCGTCGATCTGCCCGATACGCTCGACCAGCAGATCGCTGTTGGCTTTGTCGGAATTGCTGACGATCACATTATTGAGCTGGTAATCATATATCAACTGCTCATATCCGCCCTTGACCAGCTCCGTCATGCTGGTTCCGATAGAGGCGATGAGGAGCACCGAAGAAAGCGAGAGCACCAGCAGGGTTATATTCCCTCGGAGCAGCTTGGAGGTCTTGATGCTGTTGAGGGAGAGGAATACGGTAGTGTTGCCGCGGAAGGCTCCGGCCAGCTTGTCGGAAACTATCTTTATGAACTTGCGGGACATCATCAGCATACCGACGATGCCGGCCAGCATGAAGAGGATGCTGAGATCGTCGAGAGCCTCGCTCTTGAAGAAGCAGCTCGCTATGGCTGTACCCAGCAGCAGCAGGCCGACGACAAAACGTACAGAGCCCTTCTTATGCTGTGTTTCGGTACGGTTCAGGATAACATCCTTGACCTGGAGCTTTCTGATGCTCCTGATAGGCAGGAATGCTGAGATGACTGAGAGCAGGCAGGCGAAGAGCGCTCCGATAAGGATGTGCATACCGTTGATCCTCAGCGGCATATAGATGCCGTAGTCTCTCAGAGGCGAGATGAGCCTTGTCAGCAGCGCCAGGCCGCCGATGCCGACCCCGATGCCGAAGGCGGAACCCAGGAGGCCGTAGAGCAATGCCTCGATAAGAAGGATATGTTCGATCTTGCGGCGGGTAGCTCCCTGGCTCATAAATGTTCCGATAACGGTGATCCTCTCGGTGATTATGAGCTTGAATGCGCCGTAGATGATGATGATGCAGACGATGCAGACGATAGAGAGCATTGCATAAAGCCCGACGGTTATGCTCTCGGAGCCGTCCTTGCTGTCGTTTACGAGAACAAAGCCTGCGATGTCTGTATTCTTTTCGTTGAAGCTCTTTACCGCTTTCTCTATGTTCTCGAAGGATTTGTCGTCAGAATCTATCTTGGCAGTCATATAGTTGTATTTCCCACCTGCGCCCAGGAGCTCGTTCATGTAGCTGTAAGGCACCATAACTGCGAAATTCTTTTTGGTATCTGCATAGAAGGCGCCGTTGTTGGCTGCGATGCCCTTGACGGTGAATCCTGTTTTCTTTCCGTTTACGGCGATAGTCAGCTTATCTCCGACCTTCAGGCCGCGGTCTTTCGCGATTCTGTCCGAGATGACACATATCTCTTCATTTACGTCCTCGATGCCGCCCTCGACCATATCTTTGCTGTACCCCTTGAGGCCGTTGAGCGTAACATAGTTCAGGTCGTCGTTCTCGTTGATGACACCTGTTATACGGATAGAACCGCGAAAGTCATGGACATCTCCCCTGATATCCTCTTCGCTGAAAAAGGGCGAAGCCCCGTTGGAGGTCATCGCTATGTCCTGCCCCTCCGCGGCGATCCTCTGCGGCTGATTGAAGCTGTCCAGCAGGACATCAACGAGGCCGAGGCTCATTATCAGAAGAGCCGTGCAGCAGAGTATCGAAAAGATCAGCAGGAACAGTCTCCCCTTCTTTTCCAGCATATTTTTTGAGATGTACTTTAAAAAGACACCCATTATCTGTTCTCCCCTTTCTTTTGTCTTACATATGATAGCATATAAAATCTTAACAAGTCCTTAAATCTTCTGTTTTCTTCAGACTTGCTTAAGGCAACACCGCACGACCCCTGTGCATCAGATGCGCCGTCCAGATTTTCGTCAGATTGCCTAAATTCGACGCAGGCTTGCTGACGC